>JBCBNT010000033.1:0-30996 GCA_039821685.1 Planctomycetota bacterium
CGACCCAGTGAAGGCGCCTGATGCCCATGAAGTCCCGCTCATCTGCTGACGGATCGCGCGTGGTGCGGTAGTCGTAGCCCATGTAGAAGACGCCCGACTCGTCCCTGATCAACGGTGGCGGGACGTTCGTCCTCGGCGACGACACGGAGCAGCGCGTGCCGGGCCACCCGCACATCTGGGACGAGTCGGGCGTCTTCTACATGGGCTACGACTACCGCACCACGCGCGATCCGTCAGCAGATGAGCGGGACTTCATGGGCATCAGGCGCCTTCACTGGGTCGACGGTTGGCCGACCATCTGGCGACCGGTCACAGTGTCGTTCAGCGCCGATGATCACCCGGAAGCGATCGGTCAGCCGCTCACAATCTCCGTCCGCAACGCCGGCGATTCAGGGTCGGTGCTCGCGATCGATCGTGTACGCGTCCGATCCGTCCCGGAGCCGTGCGCAGTCGATTTCGACTTCAATGGCCAGGCCGACTTCTTCGATGTGGTCGAATTTCTCAATGTGTTTGACGCCGGCGCACCAGGCGGTGATTTCGATGCCAACGGCGAGTACAACGCGTCGGATGTTTACGCCTTCGTCCAATCGCTCGCGGAGGGGTGTCCAAACAACAGAATACTTCCCTTGGGAGCGTCAAGAGTTGAAGGCGCAAGGCCTCAATTCGAAAGTTTTCGCTACGAACTCTGGAAAGACCTAATCGATGGCAATTGGACCTTTGACTTTATAGGAACTCGATCGGACAACGCCTCGTATCCTTTATATAATGGACTCAGCTTTGATGTTGACCACGAAGGGGGCGGCGGGGGAACGTCGGGACAAATTCTAAGTGGCATACAAGGCTGGCTAAGCGAAACCGGATCCCCAGACGTTGTACTATTAAGTTCACCCGGCGGTAACGATGCGCTTGAGGGGTTATCCTATGACGATACCGTTGACAATATCAACAATATAATTGACATCATTCAGGCTGACAATCCAAATGTCACAATTATTATCGAGCAATTGGCTCCCGGCCGCTCCGATTTTATGACACATGAATTAACGAGCTACATCAATCAGCTACAACAAGAAGTCTTGAGTATCGCAAGCAATCAAAGCACCTCGGAATCGCAAGTAATTGCCGTCGATATGTTCACCGGCTTTAACGATAGTTTCCTGGCGGATGAAATTCACTATAATGAAGCTGGTGCTGAATTTATTGCGACGCGCTATTACAATGTGCTCCGAAATATATTGGAAGAATAGGCGACATGCGGATGATTTTTTGTACCGATGACTCCGGCACAGGCGTGCGTCGCTGAGGAAAGGATCGCTCATGTTCATGCGTCCCAATAAATTGCTGTCCGCCGGCTCGTTGATCGGGGTGTTGGCCGTCTCGGCCGGCGTCGTCGCTGCGATGCCGCCAGCCACGGAGATGAGCGGGCTCGATCAGATCGTCCCCGCGGCGGAAGCAACGCACGTCGCCCGCGGCGGCGCCTGGAGCGATCCCGCGGCGTGGGATCCAGGCATCCCGGGCGACGGGGCTCGCGTCCGCGTGCCCGAAGGGGTCGAGGTGCTCCTCGACGTCGACGGTACGGCACGGATCGATTGGCTGCGTCTCGAGGGCACGCTTCGCTTCGCGACAGACCGGGTCACCGAATTGCGGGTCGAGACGATCGCTGGCTTCATGGCGAGCCGGCTTGAGATCGGCACCATCGACGCTCCGATCAACGAGAGCGCACGCGCGAGCGTGCTTTTCATCGACGCCGGACCGATCGACGAGACCGCTGATCCGATGATGCTCGGCCGCGGCCTTATCACAACGGGTGCGGTGCGGATGCACGGGGCGGCCAAGCTGCCCTACGCAGCAGTCGTCGGTCACCCCGTCGTCGGCGACACCTCGTTCACCCTCGCCGCTGTGCCTTCGGGCTGGCAGGTCGGCGACCGCGTCGTGCTGACGGGCACCGAACCGCTCGACCCCACCTCCGACGAAGTCCGCACCATCGTCTCGATCGACGGGCGCGAGATCGCTTTCGATCCGCCCCTCGAGCGCGACCACGACGCTCCGGCGGAGGTCCTGCTCGTGCACGCGGCGAACCTCGACCGGAACGTGCATTTGCGATCGGAGTCCGGCGAGATCCCGCGTCGGGCCCACGTCATGTTCATGCACACCCACGACGTGGACTGCCGGCAAGTGCGGATCCATCGACTCGGCCGCACCAACAAGCGGGTGCAGGTCGACGACTGGTTCTTCCCGAACCTCGATGCGGAACTGGCCGAGCCCGGGCCGGCCACCAACCGCCGCGGCCGGTACTCGGTGCATTTCCACCGCGGCGGCGTGGATCCCTCCGCGCCCGGAGCCGGGCGCATCGAGGGCTGCGTCGTCGAAGACGATCCGGGCTGGGCGTATGTGAACCACTCGAGTCACGTCGATTTCATCGAGAATGTCTCCTACAACGTCGTCGGCGGCGCGTTCCAGACCGAGTCGGGCGACGAGATCGGCTCGTTCATCCGCAACCTCGCGATCCGTACCGTCAATCCCGACCATCCGATCCTCACGCCGGAAACCGAGCCGGTCGACATCCGCGAGGACAGCCAAGACTTCGCCTTCCAGGGCGACGGTTTCTGGTTCCACGGGGGCGCCGTGGTCGTTGAGGGCAACATCGCCTCGGGCTGTTCGGGTCACGGCTTCATCTTCTGGACCGAAGGCATCCGAGAAGTCGGCACGCCGTTCGACTTCCAGAACATGTTCCTTGCCTCGAACGTGCCCAACGGAAACCTGCTCGGCGACCTAGACATGATCGGATCGTGGTTCGTTCCGCTTCGGTCCTTCCGCGACAACACCGCATACTCGGTCGCCAAGGGCCTCGCCGCTTATTACATCCATACCACTCAGTTCGACGACCTGTACTTCCTGCCGCAGGCCTACATCGACACCATGTATACGACGCTCGAGGACACAACGCTGTGGAATGTGCACATGGTGGGCGTTGAGTTGCAGAACTGCGAGCGCTTCACCTTCGACGGACTCCGCGTCGAGAACTTTCACGTGCCCGGCACGATCGGTATCCAGCCTTGGCACACCGTCGCCGAGCGGACGACCTGGCGCGACTGCGTCGTCAAGGGCTTTGACGTGGGCATGGTGCCGCCAACGCAGGGCGATGTGACCATCGGCGGGGGTGTCTTCGCCAACGCCGTCGACTTCGAATTGATCCCGCCGCAGAAGGACTCCTTCGAGCCCGCCGACACCCGCGACCTGCTGATCGCGAATATTTCCTTCGAGCCGGTCGATTTCATCGAGCCCAGCGAACGCGTACATTTCGATCTGCTTGCTGGACCGGCACTGCGCGGCGAACTGCCGCAGTTGAACCCCGAGGACGCCCATCTGCTCGCCATGATCCCAGACCGCATCGAGATTGATCTCGTAGGTCTTGGCCGACGCCGCCTCTACTACGCCGAGCAGGCTCCAGACTTCGTCCCGGTGAGCATGGAGAACATCGCGGACGCAGAGGGCACGTACCGCACGGAGATGCTAAATCGGACCAACGCGGAGCTGATGATCTCGATCGGCCTCTGCTTTGCGGGCGCACTGCTGCCATCCGAGGCGGAGGAGGTGTCCGGCGTCGCAGGGGGTTTCGCCGGACCGACCACGACCTCCGCGATGCCGGCACCGAACTGCCTCTTTATCAAGGCCCAGACTCTCCCGCCAGACTTTTTCGACGCCTTCGACTTCTACGAGTGCTGGGACACGTCCGAGCCAATCGGCGTCGAGGTGGCGCCATTCGAGCGCTGCTCGGTCGATTTCGATCTCAATGGTCAGGCCGACTTCTTCGATCTGATCAACTTTCTCAGCGTGTTCGACGCTCGCGCTCCGGGTGGCGATTTTGACGCCAACGGTGCGTACAACGCTTTGGATGTTCGCGCCTTCGTCCAATCGCTCGCGGAGGGGTGCCCATGACCACCGCGAGCCCCATGTACACGTGTGCGACGCCCAGAGGACATGATCACCAATGCTCACGCATTCCACCGACTTGTTGTCCGCCGGCCTGCTAATCGGGGCGTAGGCCGTCTCGGCCGGTGTCGTCGCGAGACGTTGAAGTTCGATTGAAACACGAACCGAGGGTCACTCGCTTTCAGCGATCGTACTTTTGGAGAGTTGTTCCTAGTAGCGGGCGAGCTCGACGGGTAGCAGCAAACACCGCGAAGCACGCCGCCTCGTCGTTCACAACGGCACCGAATAAGATGTCGCCGCCCAGTACGGCTCACGCCACTCTTATGCCCCGCCATCAAGGTGGGCCAGGAGTTTGTGCGCTCCGCTACGCGGCGTCTGGGCAGCATTCCGAGACGCGGATCACCGGGTACGCTAGCCTTCGGTCGCCTCGGATGTGCCGTCGGTGCAGCCTGATGCGGGGTGCTTCACCTCCTCTCTGCAAGACCAGTCTCGGCTCAGGAAGGCGGCACTCACCTTCCACTTCAATCGGCGTCAATGTATCATGGGCGGCATGGGGCCGGTACCGGTTGTGCCAATCGCGATAGCCATCGAGCCGGCGCTGGATCGCCGCGGTCGTTAGCGGCAGCCAAGACCGCTTCGCCCACTGTTTCAGATCCCGGAACACCCGCTCGACCTTCGCGTTGAGATGCCACGTTCGGACCTGGCAGCGAACATGCGTCAGACCGAGTCTTTGGACTCGGATTCGGAACCTTGCTCGGAACTGGCTCCCGTGATCCGTAACCAGGAACCGTGGCGTTCCCTCACTCTCCTCCGAAGCCTGCTCGACCAGCTCTGCGAGATCACTCGTGGTCGGGCGCTTGCCGAAAATACGCATCGCAACGATCCTGCGGCTGAAGCCGTCGACGATCGCCGCGATCTCGAATCGCTTTCAGAGCACTAGTAGCGGGCGAGCAATGGCGGTAGCAATACGAACCGCCGGGCATCTCGTCCCACAGTTCATCACTGCCTCAGACTGAATGTCGCCGCTCGATGCGGCTCGTTCCGCACCCAGATACCCCACCGTGGTGGGCCAGCGAGTTTGTGGATCCCCAACACAGGGGATCTCGACTGGTCTCCGAAGAGGGTGACCTGCGAGGGCCCCTCGCGTCGGGTCGAGCGTCCTGGGAGCAGTTCCTCTTGATGGTGCCTCCTCTCAGAGTTTCGACTGTTGCCTGAGCGATCATCAGCGACCGCTCCTGATCGGCACCAGCGTACCTCAACCCGCAATCCCACCGCACATCCCGGTCCCAGCTCAACAGAATCACGTATTGCGGACCACGACCAGAAGTCACTGACGATTTGCATCACGGAATCCCCGCTGGGTGCGCCTGACCTGGGCGACTCGGCTTTGTTTGGCTGTTCCGCCCGCACATGGTCTCACTCGGCGAGCCGCTCAAGCATAATGGACGCATAGGTGCCTCCGTCGGAAGCGGCATCAGCGGTGATCGCCGCTCGGAGGTGTTCGCGGGCGAGTTCGGCATCACCGGCCGCCTTGGCGGCCATCGCTCGGATCACATCAGTCGCGGCCCGGGTGTCGGCGTCGGCGGCCGACCGCGCGAGCCAGCCGGCGATGCGGTCCGCGTCGGCTGTGGCGGCGGCAGCCATGCGGGCCTGCTCGCGTGAGTCGCGCTGGTACGGGTGCGCGAGCAGATACGCCGCAGCCCGGCACGCGGCGACGCTGCGGTCGCGCGGGTGCTTGGCGGCGAGGTCTTCGAGCGAGGCCTGCGACTCGTTCCACAGCGGCATGGCGTTCTGAAAGTCGCCGGTCGCAAACAGGTCGAAGCTGCGCATGATGCCGGCAAACGCGCGAACGGACTTGGCGGCCGGCGCGGTCTTCCCGTCGAGCATCGCGGTGACCTCGGTCCATGCGGCGTCGCCCGGTCCCGCAGCGGAGGCAACGGCCGCGACGGCATCGGCCGACACGTCCTGACGCACGTCCGCGAGACGGATGACCTCGGTCAGCCACGTGACGACGAGTGCCTCCGCAATGAGCGATGCTGGTGCAATGGCGGACACAGCCGACGTCTTCTCTATCGCGTTGCGTGCTCGTGCCGCGTACGACGTTCCCGGCAGCTCATCGACGATGCGCTTCCGAAGCGCGAAGGCCTTGGCGGCGTCACGCTCGGCGCGCTGGTTGATGGCGTCGGCGAGCATGAGCATGAGCATGCCGCGGGCGTGCTTGGACTGGTTCTCCCAGACGGGCGTGAGGAAGTCGAGGCTGTTCTCGAGGTCAGCCACGGCGGTATCAAGCATCTCGTTGGCTCGGTCCGGGTTCGGCTCGTAGCGGTAAACCTGCAACAGTGTGACACCTCGAGGAATCATGGAGTTGACGGTGCTGTCGAGTGCAATGCCGCGGTCCATGCGTTTGATGCCGTCCTGCCAAAGCGCCATGCCTGTCGCGATGTCGCCCGCGTTGAACGCCTCACCGGCGTCGGCGACGAGCATCGAGCCGTGCCACGCGAGGGCCTCGCCATCGTTGGGGTTCGCTGCGAGAGCGTCCTCGATCGTTCCGCGGGCCTTGTCCCACGCGGTGGCGTCGTTCTCAAGCAGCCCGCGGAAGAAGTCGCCGCGGACGGCTTCGTCGAACGTGGACTCGGCGTTCGCCGGCTTGGCCGAGGTGTAGTCGGACTCGGGCTGGAGGGACGCCGCTGCCCCCGAGGCGAGCAACAGCAGGCACGCGATACACGAAGTGGATGAAAGGCGGATCATGGTTTGATGTCTCCTTCGGATCTCGGGTCAAACATCGGGCGGATGGGCACGTGGACGCGCGTGATGCGCGGCGCGCCGCGTTGCGATCTCGTGAACTCGCAGAAGCTCGGCTCGTCGGCCGGCTCGTAGCCGCTGGCGGGGAGCCAGACGCCGTAGAGGTGCTCGTATGTTTCGGGCAGCGTGTCGTACGGGCCGACGTGGTCGGCGACGGCGCACTCGACGGAGGGGTACTCGATGCGGCTGATGCGCTTGCCGGTCTTGAAGGGCCGGCGCGGCGTGATGCAGGCGTCGTAGCGCAGCTTCCGGGGCGAGACCTCGGCAGGGTCGTCGTGGGCGATGCCGATGTGACGTGCGTCGCGTGACAGCTGCCGGTGCGTCGCGGCCCACAGCATGAGCTGCCCCCACGCGATACCGACGCGGTGGTACGGCCCGATGTGCCGCAGGCCGACGAGCGTTATGGCCTCGCATCGCTCGACACGGACACGCAACTTGGCGGGGTCGGGCCGGCGGATTCGCGCCGAGACTCGCAGGCGGACGGCGTCGTCGCTGGCGTCGAGCGGCTCGATCAGCCAGTTATTCGTCAGCCGCTCGCGGAACTGGGCGGGGCTGGCGCCGAAGACGGCTTTGAACGCGCGGCTAAAGCCCTCGGCCGACTCAAACCCGGACTGGACGGCCAGCTCGTGCACGGGCGCGTCGGTGTGCACCAGCTTCGAAGCCGCGCGCTCAAGGCGAACCCGACGAATGTACGCCGACACCGGCTCGCCGATGGCGGCGCTAAACACGTGATGGAAGTGGTGCGGGCTGTAGTGCGAGACCCTCGCGAGCTCGTGGAGACTCGGCGGATCGTCAAGCCGGCGCTCGATCAGTACCAGCGCGCTGACGAGGCGGTCGGCATAGATGTCGTTCGTGGTCGCCATGCACGCATAGTTTGCGGCAGCGGCAGGTCGGTGTCCATGACCGTCTTTGCGGTTGTGGTCCGGTGGCGGATGAGTTCAATGGGTAGCAGCAAGCACCGTGAGCTGTTTCGCGTCACCGTTCATCACGGCTTCGAACTGAAGGTCACCGCAGTGGCGGTTCGATCGGGCCTCAAACTCTGTCTAAATGTTGGGCTACCAAGTCTGCAGGTTACTCAAGTACAGATTCTGCGCTCGCTCACAAATACGCCGGCACCGGGCGATCACGGGCGACCGCTCCTGATCGGCACCAGCGTACCTCCGGCCGGCGGCTCGCGGCACGTCCCGGTCCCGACTTGACGAAATCGCCGGTTCGCGGACCACGGCTGGAAGACACTGCCGATTCGTATCACCGCATCCCCGCTGATTGCCCAAGTCGGTGATCACGAACTCGGTGAAGGAAGCGTTGAGACTGATCTCGCCCTGGATGCCGAGGCGAGTACTCCCCGCGCCAGATATCGTGGTGTCATGAACGAAGCGCAGGTCGTGACGGATTTCCTCGAGCGCGCACTCTTGCAATCGCGTCGCGACCGGTACATCGGTTTCATTCGCCAGCAGAAGACGCGACGCAAGTTCCTTCAGTCGCTCTACCACGATCTCGAGTGGTGTATCGACCAGGATCAGGTCGTGCAGCGTCTGCCTGACGATGTCCTCGATCGGCCCAGCTTGTGCTTCGCACCGCCAGCGGAGTTCGGTGCGCCGATCTCAACGCTGCGAGGGGCTGTTGATTCTGCTGGCGATGCTTGTCTCGCGATAACTACGGATGGGCGGGCTGGAGTCTACCGACCCGAGTCGCCCACGGACTCTGCGCTTCACTTTCTCTGGGGATAGCACTGAACTGCCGATGCTCCGTAGCCGCTGCCCGTCCGCGTCGGGTCCGCACGTGGTGCTGGTCGTCGATGCACTACATTCGGGTCGACTCTGCATTACAAAGGATGATCGGTGATCCCAGCGATGTAATGCGGGCCACGGCGGCGATTCATAAGCACCTGTTTTGCCGAGGCTTCTGAAAGCGGGTGACCGGAGTCGAACCGACGACATTCAGCTTGGGAACGCCCCAGGCTGCAGATCCGGAACGCGTAAACGACGCTATAGCCGAGGGTTCCGGATTGCAAGTGATGCGGGTCGTGCGAAGGATCCCGCCGACTTGCGGCCGTCGCGCGGTATAGAGGGGGTCTACACCGCGCTCCAACACCGCGCGGTCAACGGCGATTTGCACTACATATCACACCACGGCTGTTGAGAATCAACGCCCCCGGGACTCTCGTCAGGGAATTGAGCACGGATCACGCTCGGGCTTCGCGTCGAACGCACTCAGGAACTCAAGGACGTCGAAGAAGTCAACGGATGGAGGATTGTCTCGTGTCGTTTCCGCCGCGGGATCCGACCGATCAGCGAGTAGAATAAAGAGAGCCAGGTCAGTGCAGTCGATAGAGTCATTGAGATCGATATCGACGCCCTTAAACCCAAGCTCAACACCCTCGACGGGCTTCAGATCACCGACGACGATCGGGGGTGTCCACGATTGCTGATCGAGGTAGGTGTCATAGAACGCCCGGGTGTTGTACGCGACAAAGTCGTTGATTTCAGTCGTGCCATCAAACATCGCCGCGTGATCGGCATCCGGGACAATCGCGTAGTGACGGTTGTAGTCGATCGGGTATCGGCGGAAGGGCTCTAGCCGCCAGCCGTCACGCACGAAGCTTCCACCTTGCGAATCGAGCTCGAGCGCACCGATGAGAGTGAATGCGGGAACCCCGACGCCGAGCCATGTGTTGTCGTCTGGACCATCGTCGAAGGCACCCAAACCGCCCTCGCCTTGTGGGCTGATGGGGCAGATCGCACGGATCCGTGGGTCCGTGAATACGGAGACTTGATCATCGACTACAACCTCGGCACCCGCGAGGACATGGGAGGTGTAAGCGCCCCATGAGTGCCCCGTGTGACCGACACGATCAAGATCTGCGGTGCCCGCGAAACCAGCGGGCAACGGGAGCGTGCCGGCCTCTAGACGATCGAGCAGAAAGGAGACATCGGCTGGTCGATCTCGGCTGTGATTGTCGAATTGCTCCGACGGCGTCTGCCCCAGCGAAGGAAGGTGGCCAACATGAATCGCGAGATAGCCGCCCGCTGCGTAGGAACGCCCGAGATGAGAGCCGCCAAGATGGCCGGATGTCTGGTTGCTACCACCATGGGACACGAAGATCACTGGAGTCTGGCCGCTAGACCCGCTGTTGTAGAAGACGCGATATGGAATGGAGCGACCGCGGGACACATCAATGAGACCGTCGAACTCTTGAATCCGCACTTCGGCTGGCGGCTCTGACTCCAATCGTTCGATCTCACGGAGGGAGTACGGGACAAAGTGCTGGCCACCGGGCACTGGGTCTAGTCCGCTTTCAGGGGTGCCCGAGAGCAGGCTGGGGACGCCGACGAACTCGCAGCGTTCGTGGATGTGCCGGGCGAACTCAGGATCATGCAGCGTGCCAGCACCGGCTGCATCGAGTGTGTAGAGGAAGAGGGGTTCGTCCCCGGCTTCGATGAGCGGACTGACGGTTCGAGCCCCTTCTGCCTGCTGCATCGCCAGAACGCCAGAAAACTCGAGATCCATGCGGTAGGCAAGGTGCTCGGCGATTCCGGTGCCCGCGGACGAGCCGGCCAAAATGATGCGGTCCGGGTCCAGCCCAAGAACCGCCGCCTCTCGGCGGAGAAAATCGATCGATTCTGCGCAGTGAGTACGGATGTACGACTGTTTCTCAAGCGTGCCACCAGCGATATCGTCACTGATGCAGTCCACCAGTGGGTAGTTGACGCTTACGAATGCGTATCCGTTGGCACGTTCGAAGAGAACCTGATCCTTGAACCGTATCTGGGTCTTGTCACCCTGTGTGAGCCCCCCGCCGTGGAAGTGCACGATTACCGGTGCCGGCATCGTCGACGGCTGGGTTGGTAGCCAGATGTCCATGACTGAACGGCAGAATGTGTCGCTGTATCGGACGTTGAGGAGGTCTGCATCCGTGTTGGTTCGATTGATACTGCACGGTGATGTCGGTGGAACACCGCACGGATTCGACTGCGCCCCGGCGATACCGGTGATGAAAACGAGCAGGATTGGGATGACCAAGTGCATACTCATCGCTCCAAAGGCAGACACATCCCGCGTCGGACCTCCGAACAGGCCACCGGCACAACGATTAATCGGCGGGCATATTGCAAGTCGCCTCGCGAAAGCGAACACGTCGCTTCGCAGTTCCTTGCCTTGCTGCCAATGGCGATGCGGAACGCAACGTGGCGACCCCCACCCGTGGCGGCGGATTCGACGACGCCGACCAAGGGTGGGGTGGCACTCAGTAGCGGGCGAGCTCGCTGGGTAGCAGTAATCACCGCGAAGCATCTCGCCTCGTCGTTCGCCACGGCATGAAATCAAATGTCGCCGCCCAGGACGGCTCGATCCGCTTCCAGATCCCGCCTTCTAGGTGGGCCAGGAGTTTGTGCGCTCCGCTACGCAGCATCTGGACAGCATTCCGAGACTCGAATGACTGGCTACGCCAGCCTTCGATCGCCATTGATGTGCCGCCGGTGCAGCGCAATGCGGGGTGTTACACCTCCTCTCTGCAAGACCAGTCTTGGCTCCGGAAGGGGTCGGCCTGCCTCCACTTCGGTCGGTGTCAGGATACCGTGGGCAGTATGGGGGCGGAACCGGTTGTGCCAATCGCGGTAGCCATCGAGCCGATGCTGGATTGCCGCGGTCGCGAGCGGCAACCACGCCCGCTTCGCCCATCGCTTTACGTCGCGGAACACCCGCTCGACCTTGGCATTGAGGTGCCAAGTGCGAACCTGGCATCGAACATGTGTCAGGCCGAGACCTTGGACTCGACGCCGGAACTGGTCCCTGAACTGGCTTCCATGATCTGTCACGAGGAATTGCGACGCTACCCCACTCTCCTCCGCAGACTGCTCGACCAACTTGGCGAGATCACTCGAGGTCGGCCTGTGGCCAAAGACATGCAGTGCGACGATCCTGCGGCTGAAGCCATCAACGATCGCGGCGATTTCGAATCGCTTCCAGACCACTTGAAGATCAGTCATGTCGAGGTGCCACACCTGGTTCGGCTGGGTCGGGTGCTGAACATGCTTCGGTGCCTTCGTGACGCGAGAGCGACCTGCCGCATTGTCAGATCTCTCGGGAGGCTCTTCCCGAAGCACACGTCTCACCGACGTCCGGCTGATCTTGATGCCGGCTCGAACGATGTGCCTCGCGATCGTACGGGTCCCGAACTCGGGCTCAGGGAATGCGTTCCTGATCTCGTGCACCAGCCGGCGGACGCCGTCGTCGATCCGGTTCCAGGGTGGACGCCCGAGCATCTGCTCAGCTCGAAGTTTGTCCTCAACAGCCCTCTGCCAGTTGCGGATCGTGTTGGGATGAACGATGAACCGCTGAGCAGCTTCCTTAGTCGACCTTCCGCGCAACTTCATGACCTCGAGGATCTGAGCCCGCTCGGCGGGGGAGTAGTGCGGTCGCTGATGACTCGGCTTCCGATAGCGCTGGGATCGGAAGATTTCGAGTTCCCGTTCGAGCAAGGCCGCATCATGCCCCGCCGCGTCTCGCTGCCCCATCATCCGCACGATCGGCGAGGCATGATCCAGCATCCGGGTCCGTGCGAGGACCGCGGCACGCATGAAAGCGGCAGCAATCCCGTCCGCCACAGCCCAAGTAGATCGCTCCATCTCCGACATGTCGACTCCCCCGGGTCCATTGTCCGGCCGTCGCAGCCGGACATCCTCAATGACTGTGCCAGCATGCACTTACGGCCCGAAAACCTGTTCCGGACCGGACACATCGGACACCACAAATGGGATCCACAAACTCGCTGGCCCACCACCCGCAGGGTAGAAAGGAGGGCATCCCGGCTCATCGCCCAATCACGCCGCTAGACCGCCAATGACAAAGGCCGCCCCAGGGCGACCTGAGAGACTGTTCGACATATCGGGGATCGCCCACCGCTTTCTGATTTCGTATGAGCCGATGGTGTCCCGCGATGCTGGCCAGGAGTGGCGAGAATCGCTGGAGTTTCGGCCATGTGCGTCGCAACCGGAGACGCTTGGCGGTCCGCTGATGAGGCGGATCGCGGCCGATTTCGGCCGAGTGTCTCTCGGGGCAGTATGAGGGGTGTCCCGGCGCGGAGATCAGGTCGTTGCGGTAACCCGATCAAGGCCGAGCGACTGGGCCTGCCGAGACCAATCGAGACCGCTCGCGGCTTCGAGCAGATCATCGAGCGTGACGCGCGGCGGAAGGGTTCCGGCTAAGGCGTGCCTGAGAACCTCCGGGCCCAAGTTGGTCAGCGGGAGCAGTTTGAGGATCCGCGTCCGAGCAGTCTTCCGACGGTCCGCGAACGGCTTGATGTGGTCGCCAGACTCAACCAACTCATCATGCCACCGGTACGCGAGCCCGATCGCCTCGACGATGTGCTGCTTTGGCTCTGGCTTCGACGGGATCACGAGGTCGTTGCCCTCGGGCGACAGCACGACCCGACGGCCATCGATTCTCTTGATCTGAATGTCAAGCTCGAGGTCGATCCATCGGCCGCACTCCACGGCTCGCGGCTTCCTCGGGCATGCTGGTATGGCATGGCCTTCACTTTCCGGCTTCTCAAATCGCTGCGATTGAAGCCGAGCAATGTCATCGGAGTTGAGCCGGATCACGAAACGTTCAGCATCGATCGTCGCGCCGTCAATGACGGTACGAATCCAGTGATCCCGACTCTCCCTTGGCTGCGCATTCAGCCGCTCGTCCGCAAGATGATCGAGTACCATCGCGCGAGCGAGATCGTCCAGATGCTCGGCGTTGATCGACTTGATCCGACAACTCTTGAAGCCGTGCTTGAGTGCCTTCTGGCTCACGTAGTAGCGGACCAGTCGCTTCTGACCTCGGCCCCTCGCGGTCGACCCCCGCTTCGTCAGCGGTCGGTGCGTGCTGGTTGGACTGACTGCGAAACCGTTCACAGTCCGCAACTTGCCCTTGAGCAGATGCGGATGCGTCCAGCGGTGCAGCGACTTCGTGTCTCGATGTCCGATCAGTTGGTGAGCTTGGTTCCAAATTCCCTGGTCGACGATCGGTTCATGACGTCCGTCGTAGACCTCGGTCTTGCCATCTCGAGAGTGCGTGACCTTGCCGATGTAGACCGGATTGGTCAGGATGCCGTGGACGTACTTCTGTGACAGGGGTTTGCCGCCATGCTCTCGCCCTGTGCTGCTGATCCAGTGCTTGGTTGTGTAGCCAGCCTCGCCGAGTGCGTTCGCAACTCCGACCAATGACTTCAGCTCGATGAACCGCCCAAAGACCAGTCGAACCAGTTCGGCTTCGTCGGGCACGACGTACAGCCCCCTTGGCTCGTCCTCGCGCTGTACGCGATAGCCCACCGGCGGCTGACCGCAGACCCAGTAGCCCTGCTTCTTGGTCGCTGCGATCTTGTCCCGGATCCGTTCGCTCGCCACCTCGCGCTCGAACTGCGCGAAGCTCAGCAGCATGTTCATCGTGAGCCGGCCCATCGACGTGCTGGTGTTGAACTGCTGCGTGACCGAGACAAACGACACCTGCTTGTCGTCGAAGAGTTGCATCATGCGGGCGAAGTCGTTGAGCGAGCGGCTGAGCCGGTCGACCTTGTAGACAACCACTACATCGACCCGTCCTTTGTCGATGTCGTCGAGCAGCCGCTCCAATCCGGGACGCTTCATCGTGCCGCCGGAGAAGCCGCCGTCGTCGTACGCGTTATCGACGGCCGTCCAGCCCTCGTGCTTCTGGCTCTTAATGTAGTCGAGACCGGCCTCGCGCTGGGCGTCGAGAGAGTTGAAGGCCTGGTCGAGACCTTCCTCGTTCGACTTGCGGGTGTAGATCGCGCAGCGGATCCTTTTCATCTGAAGCCCTTCATGCCGATCCCTTCAACTTCTTGAGCCCGAAGAATCTCGGCCCCGACCACCGGGCTCCCGTGATCTCGCGGGCAATCTCTGAGAGGCTGGCGTACTCGGTCTCGCGGTAGCGGAAGCGTTTGCCGTCGTCGAGCACAAGAACCTCGTGCTTGCGTCCGCGCCAGGTCCGAATCAGCATCGAGCCTGATCGGAGCTTGACGTCATCGCGTCGCGTCCGACGCTTCTTGGTCTGCTGCGGATCTGGAGCGTGCCGGATTGCGGACTTCAACAGCCGACGAGTCTCCGCATCCAGCCCGCCGCGAGTCTTGCTCTGGATGTACCACGCGATGCCTCGGACCAAGGCCTGCTTGAAGTGAGGCGGCTCGCCACGGACGCCGAGCTCGGTCCATGCGGCGACGAGGTCCGATCGGTCGAGATGGGGCAGCGCGTCGAGGTTGATGGACATGGGGCTGATCACTCCCCCCTCGCGAGGCCCTTGGGACGGCGTCGGCCGGGTGCCGCCCCAAGGCCTGCGAGGGGCCTGGCGGGGGTCCACCGGGCTCCGGCCCGGCGGACACATACACCCATGACGGTCCCCAGATAGCAAGTCGATTCCGGCTGCTAACTGCCGATCTCGGTGCTATTTCTCCGAGTTCGCGCCCGTGGCGCCCGCGAGCCGCGGGTCGTCGAGGCGGAGCCCGAAGCCGCTGAGGACAAGCTCGACGAACCCCGCATCGAGCACACGCTGGGCGGTGGCTCGGCGAGGTGGGCCAGTGACGGCATCGGCGGCGTCGACGGCCTCAACCCAGTCGACTCGCACGCAGTGCTCGCGGAGACTGGGATCGGCCGCGGGACCCGGCTGTGGCTTGTCGGGAAGCTCGGCGAGCGTCCTGTCGGTCTCGTCGATCGCGAACGAATCCCATGGCACCATGGCCTCAGTCACGATCCCGACACCGACGTAGCCGTGGCCCTTGCGATAGGCCAGGATCTTGTCGCCCGGTGCAATGCCCTGGATCTGAATGACGCTTCGCCCACCAGCGGACACGTAACCGTACTGTCGGCAATCGGCCCAGGTCCGGTGCGGGTCGCGGTTCTTACGCTCGGCTTTCCGCGACTCGCGGACGGACGCGGCCTTCTCTCTGATACGCACCTGGAACTCCTCGGCCTGCGGCACGGGCAGGCACTGCTCGATGGCGAGCACGATCGAGCCATCGATCGTGTGCGGGTTGAGTCTGACGCAGCGGATGTCGACGTCGAACTCGCTCAGCCAGAGCACCGCGGTCGTCAGCTCGGACGCGAAGTCGCTCGCGACAAGGACAATCCGCACGCCCGCGGGGAACGCGTCCTCGTCCGGCTCGTCCCAGTCCAGGAACTCAAGGATCGCAGTCTCGGCGTCCTCGTCTGAGCCGCGGGTCCGCAGGTATCCCGCGTGGGCACGGACGAGTTGTTCAAACGTCATCCGTGAGACCATGCCCGCGTAGCGGATGGCCTGGAGTTCCATGTGCGCACCGATCTCGCCGCGCTTGAGCTCGACGACGACGAGCCGGGCATCCCGGTCGATGCAGAGCAGATCGATTCGACGTCTGCTGTCCTCCCAGTCGCTGAATTCTTCGGCGACGACCATCGTGTCGGGAGCCACGGTTTCGATGGCGTCGCGGAGCCATCGCTGCAGGTCGTCGCGTTCGCGGACGCCTTCGCGTGCGAAGCTCGCTCTGTCAACAGGGGCCAGAGTGTCGTCTTGGACTCGGTATAGCGGCAAGTCTCGTCCTCCTTGGCGGGAGGCCGGCGTGGCGGGCGCAAAAAACGAGGGCGCCGAACCAAGCCTGCTCACAGGACCCCCGCCAGGGGGTGCGCAGCACAGCACTCGGCCGGCGCCCCCTTGCGGGGACGCCGTCCGGACTGTGCTGCAGCTTGATCAAGAGCCGTGAGGCTCAGGCTGGCGGTTTCCTGTGAAGCAGCACCGGACACTTCCGCGTCGTCTGGTTGTGGCGGGGCGTCGGCCCCGGGAACAGGTCGAATCTCCATCGGTCTCCCGGCGTACGCCGCCGGGCTTGGTGTAGTAAGCGCGGCCCTGCCTGCGGGGTCAAGTCGCGGCGTGCTAGATGACAAGTATCTCTGGCTTCGGCGTGTGCTTCGTGCGTGTGGCCAGCTCAAGGGCGTCGGGCCCGTCGTCGTGTTTGCCGAGCGGGAAGGTTCGTAGCTGTTCCAGAAGGATTGCGTGCTTCCGGTTGAACCGGATCGCCCCGCTCGCGATGGCCGGCTGCATCAATTCGATCCGCTCACGCTTTGCCTTGGCGTTCTTGCGGGTGATGACACGCACCGAGCGACCCCGCTCCCGGAATGCCTCTTTCAGGTTCTTGACGACAAGCTCCTGGAAACCGTTGGACTCCACGACGATCTCGGAGAGCCGGAAGATGCGGTCGTACTCGATCAACGCCTCGATCCGCTTGTCGGGTGGATCCCGGGCCAGGTCGGACTGAAGGACGTAGCTGGTCTTCGTCGACCGCTTGTAAGCCACGATCATGATCGCGGAGTAGTCGCTTCGAGTTCCTCCGCCCACGCTCGGGTCCCACGCGGCTCGGATCTTGACGCCGTCGCCGAGCGCGCCGAGCAGCGACTGCGGGTTTTCGAACTCCTCGTCCCAGTACGTCAGCGAGTCGAGCGGGAACAGGCACTGGTCAGGGTCGAGCGGCTCGTTCTGCTTCTCACTGTCGAACGCCGCACGGCCCTCCCGGACGCGCATCTCGTACAGGTCTTGGAGCGTCTCCTTCTCCGGCCAGAGGACCTCGGCACCGCGGCTCATCTTCTTCGGGAGCTTCCGAAACATCGCACGGGCCGCCGCGGGCCCGGTTTCGCCTTTCCATTTGGAGTGCCCGTTGTAGATCGACTCCCATCTGAGCCACAGATCCGTGTGCTCAGGCGGCGAGATCAACGCGCGGTACTTGCGACGGATCCATCCCGGGCTCACCTTCGGGTCGATAAGCCCGGCGAGCAGTGAGTCGTAGTGCAGCACGGTCCCAACAACTATGACATTGGTCCGTGTGTCGCCGGCATGCAGCAGGGTCTTCCCGAACCACTCCCGGAGCTTCATTCGCTGCTCCTCGTGCCGGACGTGCTCTGGCGATTCCAGATCATCCGCGACGATCAGCGAGGGCCGGGATTCGCGGTTGCGGAGGCCACGGATCTGCTGATGGGCACCGAGAGCCTTGATGAGCGTACCGCCCGGCATCTCCAGCTCGGCTCGTCGCCACGGACTCGGCTTGCGAACACCCGGGTCGAGATCTGGAAAGTCCGCCTTGAGCAGGTCGTTGGACTCCGCCTCGTCGCGGATGTGCTTGAGCTGCTGCTTGGCTTGCTCTGCCGTCGCCGCCACAAGCAGCACGTATCGCTCGCCGCCGAAGAGTACCGACCAGAGGACGTAGGCGAGCGAAGCGACCGTGCTCTTGGCGTGACCGCGGGGAGCCGCCACCGCGATCCGGGAGCCCCGCGATGTGCTCGCCTGGTGGAGCATCTCGAACAGCTCCATATGCAGCGGCGATGGCGGGAGCCGGAAGTGATGCGGGAGGTAGATCGACGCGAAATTGCGTGGTGACTGAGACGCGGCGAGGCGGCGGCGCTCGGATAGGATCACATTGGCGGCTTCGACCAGCTGTTCAACTGTTGCCATCGCTAGCCTTCTCGCCTTGTGGCCCCACGGCTGTCGGTGAATCAGGTGTTCTCCCGGCAGCGGCGGTCATGAGCGCTGACACCTTTGCGAGCTCCGGATCACGACCCGCGATGCAACTGAGCCGCGCTTCTTCTTCCGCGATCAGCTGAGCGGCCGCGGACAGATCGATGCCGTGGGTGACGCTCGCCTCCACCCTGTGCGCGACCGAGTCAACGTGCCCGGTGCTCTGCAGCCGGACGACGAACGTGTCGACTGCATCCTTGATCGCTCGCTCCGCGTCGACCTTGACGGCGTGCGGCGTGTCGCGGTCCTGGCTGATCCGTTTCAGGCGTTGGACCGAAGCCACCATCTCGGCCTTCGCCCAGCCGACGATCTGATCGGACAGCTCGGGAGATTTGTTCATCTGGTTGCGTTCGATGATCTTGTTACGATACCGGCGGACGGTTCGATCTGTCACGCCCAGTATCTTCTCGATCTCGGCGCTTGTGCTCCCCCGCGAGATGAGTACCTCTGCGCAGTTGAGACGTTCCGCATCGTCCAAGGACTCGCACGAGATCGTCCCTGACTGGAGGCCGCCGAGCAGATCGAGAGCCGGTCTGGCAGCTTTGGACTTCTTGCACGACGGCTTGCTCATCGGGTGGCCTCCTCTGTTTCGGAGAGCCGGTACCGCTTGGCAACATCGGAGTCCACGGCCGACTCACCCGCAAGCGCGATGAACCTCCGCACGATGACATCGCAGTACGCCGGGCTCAGCTCCATCGCGAAGCAGCGTCGCCCGAGCCGCTCGGCCGCGATGATCTGTGTCCCGCTGCCCGCGAAAGGCTCGTAGCAGATATCGCCATCGCGGCGCGATGTCGCCGGCCGCGTGTGCTGCCGCATCGGCAGCTCGAAGACCTCGATCGGCTTTGGGGTCGGGTGATCGGGGCGGGCTGCCCCACGCGGTGTCGGGAACCTCCAGATCGTGGTCATGCGCTGGCGATCGACCCGCGGCGGCCGGTGCCCGGCCAGCCAGCCCATCAGGCACGGTTCGTGCTGCCAGTGGTACCAGGAGCGGCCCGGCAGGCCGAACTCGCGGTCAAGGATGATCTGGACATGCCGTAGGGCTCCAGCCTTATCCCACGCGTCCTCCAGCAACCGAGCCGATGAACTCGCGTGCCAGTGGTACCAGGCGGCGTCGGGCGCGATGGCCTCGGTGACGGCAACTGAGATGAACCGGCTGTACAGGTCTTCTTGCCCTTCGCGCCGGTCCCAGTCCGAGCCATTCGGAACCGAGCTTGGTCGGTTGCCGGCGTCGTAGGCCACGAGGTACGGCGGGTCAGTTGCGAAGAGCCTTGCTCTCTTTCCCTCCATCAGACGGCGCACGTCCGACGGATTGGTCGCGTCGCCGCAGAGCAGCCTGTGGTTCCCAAGCGGGATCAGGTTACCGGAGCGTGTCACCGTGGGTCCGGTCGGTTTGGACTCGGCTTCCGCCTCGCTATTGGAACTCGTCGTGTCGTCCAGCAGCCGGCCGATCAGGTCCTCGGATTCGTCCGCGTCGAACCCGGTCACTCGCAGATCGAATTCGGGCTGTTCAAGCAGGTCGTCCAGCAGCAGGGCGAGCTTGCGATCGTCCCAGCCGCCCTGCACCTTGTTGAGGGCGAGATTCAGGGCCTTCTCATCTTCGAGAGAGAGGTCGACGACGCAGGCATCGAATTCGGTTTCGCCCTTTGCCTTGAGCACCTTGAAGCGCTGGTGCCCGCCGACGAGGTTGCCGGTGCGCCGGTTCCAGACGAGCGGCTGGACCGATCCGAACGTCTCAATGCTCCGGACAAGCGCCTCGTAATCCGGATCACCGGGCATGAGATCTCGACGGGGGTTGTAGGGAGCGTGGTTGAGCCGCTCGCTTGGGATCCTGCGAATCTCCATTGTGTCATTTCGCATGCAAACTCCTTGATGCTTCGATCGTTCGTAGCAAGTGGTGCAAATAGAAAGCTACTGCTCCCTCGCCGCGTTCGCGCGGCACGTGTCGCTGCAGAACCGACTTCGCCCAGACATCCGCTTCACCGGATAGAACCCGCCGCATCGGAGCCGCTCGCACCGGTGTACCGGGAGCCAATCGGTCGCGAGCAGGACGTCGATATCGCACTTGATCTGGGCGAGCAACGCGATGGCCACGAGGAGGTCGGCGCTTATGTCCTCAGCTCCCAGTTCCAGATCCTCGATGTCGAAGAACAAATGCTGGCGGACCACCCGGGCACCGGCTCGCTCGCCCAGACCTTCTCGGCCGGATGATCCGATCTCAAGTTCGCCCAGCGACTTCACGCCCTGGAGCACCAGTGGTCGATCCGATGGCGGGACTTCCCTCCGGAAAGACTGACGCAGCGGCGCCAACACCGGAAGCTGACCGAGTTCGAGGATCAGCTCGTCGCTCGGATCACTACGCCCGATCTCTTCGACCAGCTGCGCGAGCAACCCCATGAGTTCCGTGTTCTTGAGGCCGGCGGGCTCGCCGAATGTGACCGCGGTCATCGCGTCGACGTATGTGACTTTGGACCTGCGCTGACGGTGCATCGTGTCGGCAGCGCACTCACTGATCCGTGCGAGGATGGCGTCCAGCCGATTCTGGATCGTAGTCGGCAAAGACCGCGCAGAATCCCCGCGGCGGAACTCGACGCCGAGGACCGTGAAAGCCGTGATGGGGTTGGCAGGAGACACGATACGAACGATCGTAGCAAGCCTCGTTCACTCAGTCAAGCCGTTTCAGAACCCGGTGTTCGGGTGCTGGAATCTTGTCCCTAGCAGAGTTGGAATCGACGGTTTCCCTAAGCTGGCCCAGCCTATTCCGGGACACTCCGGGTTCGGATCACACCAACACCACTATCACTCGGATGCAACCGGCTGGGTGAACCAACGAGCCAGATGTGCAGCAACGATCGCGTGCCCGAGCCGGTTCGGGTGATTTGGCTGAGACATGAGCGGTTCGAGCGGTCCTTGTGATGATGCGTACTCGTCGAAGAGAGCGGAGCTGTCGACGAGTCCAACCTCGTACTTTGAAGCGAGAGATCGGATCTGCACCGCATGCTCGGCAAGCCATCGATCGTGCGCGCTCAGATCAGGAGTCGGCGTGAACAGGATGACCGCCGCGCCCTGCTCAAGTGCCGATTCAATCATCGAAACCCACGCCATGTGGGCTCGTTCGAGACCGATCGATCGGTCATTTAACGCGTAATCGATACACACGACATCGGGGCGGAGCGAGAGGACATCGCGCTCAAATCGCTCGGCACCCGATTCCGCATTTTCGCCGCCAACGGCGGTCCGCACAAAGTCGACCATGCCGGTCGGGTACTTCTCCTGCACGAGGCGGTGCGTCAGGTGCGGGTAGGCATCGAAGGGCCTGATCTCGGGGGTGCGGAAGTAGCCCGCCGGCACGCTGTGGCCATGGCACACGACGCGGACAAGCCGATTGTCCGGCCACTCCGCCTGCAGTGCCTCGGAGATGGTGCGTAGATATGTCGAAGGGTCCGCGTACCGTCCGAGTTGATCGTCTTCCGATGTGGCCGGGTCTTCATTCGCTGGCTCAGCTGTCATCGAGGTCCCAAGAACAACGAGGAGGCCGGCGAGCGATGCAGCGAGCAATCGGCGCGGGCGGACTCTGCAACGCGTGCGTTCGATCGTGAGATGGTTTGATTCGTCATGTTGCACTGGTCGTCCCATGCAAAGAGGCGGCCCGGGTGAGACACGTCTGCCCGGGCCGCCTTTCAGGAGTTACCAAATGTCGCTTTCGCTGCGTCGCAGACTTACGGCGAGCAGGTCGGGCCGTTCGCACCCTGGTTGAACGCCAGGATCCAGGACGTGAAGTCGGCAGGGGTCACGAGACCATCCTGGTTGACGTCCGCAACGGGGTTGCTCGTGTTGAACGCGAGGATCCATGACGTGAAGTCGGCAGGGGTCACGAGGCCGTCGCCGTTGGCGTCGGCGCAGAGCCGGCCGCCACCGACGGTCAGGGTCAGCGGGACGACCGTGAGGCCCTGCTGGTTGGTGCCGGGGTTGGTTGAGTAGGTCGCCAGCGTGTCATCCAACGCGAGCACAACGGCTCCGTCGAAGGTCACGGTGACCGTATCGCCGTCCGAGGCGTTCGCATCGATGTCGACGCTGAGCGTGGCGACGTTCTGGGGCGACGACACGAGCGCGCCGCTCGCGAGCAGGCGGCCGGCGGCGAGGGACGCGAGATCGCCGCCCGAGTTCACGGCGTCGGCGACCGGTCCGAGCAGCAGGGCCGGATCCGTTGCAACGGCCGATGCGGTCGCCGATCCCGCGGCGGGACCGGAGGCGGAAAGACCGCCACCGAAACCGAACAGGCCAGCCGGGCCGAAGATGCCTGGGCCTGCCGCCCCGGTGGTGAAGTCAACCTCGAGGGTGACGACAACACTGGAGCCCGCCTCGACCGTCGAGGTCGCCGCGCTCAGAGTCGCGGTCGCAGACTGCGCAGCCACGGAGCCAGCCATGAGGCCTGCCGTTGCGATTGCCAGAGTGAGCTTATTCATGGTTCTTACCTTTGTGTGCTCGGGCAGCAAGCTGCCCGCGTGCGTGTTTGCTGTGTATCAGGCGCCGGAGCGGTTAGCTCCCGCGGCGACGGCGGGCGAGGGTGCCCGCGAGGAGAACCGCGGCGGCCGCGGTCGACGGCGCGGGGACCGCGTTATTGTATGAGAGCGAGCGGATGGCGAGCTGAGCGCCGGCCTCAACGGTGTCGGTCACGCTCAGCATGAGCGTGGCGCCGGCACTCGCGGCCGGGTTCGAGAGATCAAGGAATCCCTGGTTCCCGCCGAAGGCGATGTTGAAGGGCAGGCTGAAGCTCAGCGTGCCGGTCTGGGCGTCGTAGATGGCGGACAGGTCGGGCTCCACGCCGTTCGGATCAGAGAACTGGCCGCTGAAGCTTGCGCCGGGGTCGGCCAGGAAGCCGCTGATGCTGACATTGTCCGCACGTGAGAAGTCCCACGCGACCTGCGTCAGGCCCGAGTTGGCCGAGAACGCGAACTGGAGCATCTCCTCGTTACCGTTGTTCGGATCCGTATCCGGATCGTTGAAAGCCTGATCGTTGGTGCCCTGGCCATCGATTCCGAGACGGCTCGCGTTGTCATTGAACGTAGCCGGGTTCGCGCCGATGAACGGGGTGAGTGTCAGGTCGCCGTCGCTGAACGAGGCGGTGTTGGTGTCGCCGAGGTTGATCAGATCGGGCGTCAGCGTGACGATCTGGGCCGAGGCGGCGGAGGTGGTGAACAGTGCGGCGGACAGGATTGCAAGCTTCGGGAACATATCGAATCTCCTCTTGATCTCTCTGTGACTCTCTCTCGGGGTGCCACGCGCTGCGCAGCGTTGCTCTCATACTGAATCGTGGTTGCCCATGACGGGCAGGCGTTTACGGGCAGCCGTTCTCGACCTGGTCGACCGACTCGAGCACGTCAAAGAAGTCGAGCGTGCCGAGCGGTGCAGCGATGTCGGCGCTGCCGCAGCTGCTGCCGTCGCCGGTGGAGATCGTGATGTCCCACAGGCGGATCCGTGCGTCGAGGAAGATGCTGAGGTCCGCCGCCGACGTGGCGAGGACAAAGAGCGGCTCGACCTCATCCACGGCAGGCGTGTAGGTAAACGTGATCGTCTGCAGCGGGCCTGCGACGAAGTCGAGGTTCAGCGGCAGCGTCGTATCGTTGAGCGACGTGTCAAAGGTGACGTCGGCCAGTGCCGACGGCGTGACCGGCCGGTTGCCGGCGTCGTTCAGGCCGAAGCGGATGTTCGAAGCGACGCTCCAGTTCTGCTCGTCCTCTGTGACAGTCAGGCTGAACGTGTACTCGGTGCCAGCCTCAAGCGTGACACCCGCCAGCGGGAACGAAGCCACGCCGACCTCGATCTGCCGGCTGCCGTACGACTGAACAACGACGTTCTGACGGCTCGCATCGAAGAAGCCGGCTCCCTCGTCGCCGTTGCCGACGAACTCGAGGCCCTGGGCCGCGACGATGTCCTCGGGGGTGTCGCCTTCGGCGCCTCCGAACGTGTTGAAGTACACAACGGACTGGGACGACGCCGAGACGGCGAACAGGCTCGCCATGCCGAGAAGTGCGGTGGTTTTCATGTCGGATCTCCTCTTGAAATAGTCCGGCCGATTGCCCGGAGCAGAAACAGTGCGATGCCCTGCCTAGGGCGTGGAAACACGGGTGATCGTCACCGACTCGAAACCGACCCGCTGGTTGCCTTGCGACACGCCGGCGGTCCGGACAACGAGGTACGGATCAGAAACGGTGGAACTAGCGGTGAACGTAAACTCGTTCGTCACGAACCGCATCGGCTGCGGGCCGTTGCTCCGGGGCGGCGAGAACTGCCGCGCAGCGATGCCGGGCGTCGACGAGGAAGAGGGAACGGACGCGTCGAGGCCGATCAGGTACGGCCCGCCGGTGGTCCAAGGCTGGTTAAAGTCCGCGGCCCTCACCCGCACGACGTAGGTCTCGCCCGCTTCGATCGTCGAGCCGGTCAGCGGGATCGCCATGCCGCCCTCTTCGCCGTTCGCCGCGAACGCCTGAACAAACGCGCGGTTGTCGGCGAGGTAGCTGCCGCCATCGGGCGAGTTGCCGAAGTTGACCTCGGACAGGCCCCCGTCTTGCAGGCTATCGAATGAGATCGCCGTGACGTCGAAGTCAGGCCCCGCTTCGGCGTGCTTCCGCAAGAACTCGATGGTGTCGAGGAACGTGATCGCGCCGTCACGGTCCAGGTCAGTCTGGTCGGCGTTTGCTTCCTGATCTCTGATGAACGCAGCCACATCGGCCTGCGAAAGCCAGCCGTCCGCGTTCCAGTCGGTCGCGGGCAGCTCGGGCGTCGAAACACCCTCGATGACGAAGGTCGTGACCGATTCCGGCGGAAGGATCGTCTGGATCCGATCGCCGCTGATGACCTGGTTGGGCCTCTGCACTAGGTCCTCGGTGCGAGACGTGCGGTGCACCTCTGCGGCCCCGGGCACGCCGTCGAACGAGCCGAGGTTGAAATCCGACAGGCGGGGCGAGGTCCCGCTGTTGACCGCCACGATCACGAGCCTACCGAGCGCCGGCTGGAACGCCGCGATGGCGTCGTCGTCACCGGTCGGCATGAAGCGGCTGCCCGGGCGGATGAATCGGCTGAAGTTCGCGAAGCTGAAGTACTGCGGGCGGAATGTGTACGAGGGCGTGACCGTGGCAAAGTCCGCGAGCATGCAGGACCACGTGTGCTGGAAGTGGCTCGTCGACATGACCTGCCAGATGACCCACGCCTCGAGCGCGGGCATCTCGCGGAAATCGCCGATGATGCGGCGGGCGAGCTGCATCGCGCTGTCGTACTCGGTGGCCGCGCCCGTGCCGTACTCCGACATCCAGAGCGACTTGCCGTAGGTCTCGGCGTAGGCGTTGAGCCCCGCCCGGTTGTCAACGTTGTAGGAGTGCGTCGCGATGTGCGACATGCTGTCGAGCGTCTCGGACGGGTAGCTGTTCAGGCCCGTCAGCGTCCACTGCGTCGACCACTCTTCCGGGCCGGAGATCGGCGTGCCGGTCAGGCCCTGGGCGTCGAGCGCAGACCGGAGCTCCGCGAGCAACGCGGGGTGCTCGCTCTGCGGGATGTTGCAGCCTTCCTGGTTGCCGTTGCCGTCCCACCAGGTGGCGGCCGGCTCGTTGAGAGGCGTGATCGAGCTGAACGACACGCCGTGTTCGTCCTGGTACCACTTCGCGACGGTCGCCAGGTACTCGGCGTAGTCGTCGTACATGCTCGGCGCGAGGTTGGGGCCGTTGGAATTGCCCGACGAGTCCTGCGTGATCGTCATCCACCAGGGCGGCGAGTTTCCGTTGGCCTCGACGAACTGCACGCCCCGCTCGATGCCCTCGAGCAGCACCCGCGTCTGGGCCCGGTCGGCCAGGTACACGTAGGGCGCGTCCGGGCCGTCCTTGTACGCCGGCATGAGCCTGCCCGGCAGCATGTACCCGGTCCGCAGGTCGGGCCTCTGCCCAGCTCCGATGTTGAGCCGGACGATCGTCAGGCCGAGCCCCTCGTCGACGCTAAAAACGTCGTCCATGAGAGACTCGAACTGCGCCTCGTCGTTCCACCGGCCGGTGATATTGGCCCACCACGCGAGTGAGGTACCCCAGCCCTTAAACGCCGGGCCGGCCTGCGACGGATCGATCTGCGACTGCGCCGATGCCGCACCGCACGCCGCGACGAGGGCGAGAGCGGTGCCCGCGACCCGCCGCGCGGCCTTGCCGAATGTAGAGGCCGCGAGCGTGTTGGAAGCAGCTGTTTGACGAGAGGTGGGATTCAAGTGCGTGGTCTCCGGGACGATTCGGGGCAAGGAATTTCGAGGTACAGGCAGATCACTTCATCACGGGTTGCTCAAATCACTTCCAAGACTCTGAATCGTTCGGAGCCTCACTAATCGGCCGCGGAATCGGGTAGAGTGGGTTGCGGTAGTATGGCGCGCCGGGGTTGACCGCTTCTTTCGTAACAGGGTCTTCGCGTCCGACCGCTTGTCGGTGCCATTCGCCGAGCTGACCGATTCCTTCATCCTCGAACCGCTCGACCGCCCTTGGATTGGTCGGATTCAGCCTGGCCTCTTGGCCCTTGCCGTCAACCCACGAAGCGGAGCCGTCGATGCGGGCGGTGTTGCTGCCGAAGTTGCCGTACCAGTTCACGCCGGCCTCGCCGCCCCAGCCGCTGGGCGAGACCCAGATGCGGTCGCGGACGCCGTCCTCGGGCCACGCGCCTTCCCAGAAGAAGATGGCATCGGGAAAGTAGATCGACGAGATCTTGTACCGGCTCGGCCAGCGCCCGGCATCGGTGAATCGCGACGGCGGCGGGCGGAAGCCCTGGAACGCGCCGTTGGCGACGTAGCTCGTCAGCTCCTCAACCGGCGAGACAAGGAACTCGTTGTACGGGCCGCGATCAGAAGGCGAGCGGAAGTACTCCGCGATGCCCTCGCTGAAGCGGTTCTTCTCGCCGCCGAGGTATGTCCAGAGCTGGCCGGTGGCCTGCTTGCCCCAGAGCTCGTCCTGCAGCGCCTGCGCGAGGTTCACGTAGCCGCCGCCGGTGTTGGCGGTGTAGTGATCCTCGTGAAAGGTGTCGAAGAGCCAGCCGTCGAGCGGGGTAGCCGCGTTGTTCACGTAGCCCGGGCTCGGCAGGTACTCGTCTTCGTCGTTGACGTACAACGCCACGGCGGTGCCGAGCTGTCGCATGTTCGACAGGCTCACGGCCTTCCTCGCGGATTGCCGCGCCTTGCCGAGCGCGGGCAGCAAAATGCCGATGAGCAGCGCGATGATCGCGATGACCACAAGCAGCTCGATGAGCGTGAAGCCCTTCCGGGTTTCGCGAGATGCATTTGACGGGCGACGCTGTGATGACATGGCTCGATCCATGAAGAGGTGTCCTTTCCGTTTCCCTACGATAAACGCTGTTTCGACTCCGCCCAACGCGATTGTGTACCGCTGTACTCGATTGCTTGGAACCCTGACAAGGAACGGCAATCTCGGCGAAATCGGCGCTTCGGAGCGTCTGAAACCCCGATTCTGCTGACAAGCGCGTCCGAAGCTATCGGGCAGGCGCATTCACATATCTTCTCGACGGATGAGGTCGAGCTCGGCCAGCGCAGCATGCGGGCCGCCATTGACCGAGCCGATCGCCCTGACTTTCACGTACCGCGCGTCGATCGCGTCGGGGAACATGACCGTCTGCCAGCCGGCACCGGCGGTGAATCGGCCGCGGCGAGCGACGATCCACGAGTCGCCATCTGTGGATAACTGGACTTCGAAGTCGCTGATCGCGCCGTTGGTGTTTCCGTCCTGCCGGCCGAGGCACCTGATGCCGTGCAACGCCGTCTCCTGCTGCAACTCGATCACAAGCTCATGGGGGAAGCCGCCGAGATCGCCCGTCCAGCTCGTGTGCCACATCGAGGCGGTATCGCCGTCGGTCGCGAGCGAAGCCTCGTAGCCCCGCTGCTCGCTCGACGCCGTGACCCGCGACACCCCCGTGCGTTCGATGGACGAGGTCTCGCGGAAGAGCCCTCGCACGGCATCGAGCGACACCTCGACACCCGGATCGAAGTCATCCGAGGCGATGTACCCAAACATGCTCGCCCGGAACTGCTTCGCAGCGGGACGCCGGTCGAGATCGGTCGCGATGTCGATCGTGCTGACCAGCAGCTTGCCGTCGCCGACACGCGCTTCAAACACCGACGCGAGCCGCCGAGACCGGAACCAGGTGTCGATCGGCTGGACGAGCGGCTCGAGCTCGGTCGGCAGGGCGTCGATGACCATCGCTCCGGCGCGGGCTTCGGGCCAGCCGATCAAGTCCCACCATTGCCAATCAGTATGGCTCCCCGTTGGGAAGGCGCCGAAGAGCGTGTGCTCGGGGTCGACGCGGAGGCCGAGCGTGTGCGGCGCTTGGTTGTCGGTCCAGGCGGTATTCCAGAACACCGGCGAGAAGCCGAAGGCGACGCCGCCCTTGGTCCGCTTGGTATCGGGCGCGAAGAGTACCGTGCCGCCCGCCGCCAGCACCCGCTCGGCTTGCTCGTCAAGATCGGTCGCGAGATGGACACCTGTCGGCAGCGGCGGCGCCTCGGAGTCGGGCATGATCCAGATATCCCACGAGTTCGTCGCATCGTGCCCGTCGATATCGATCTCGAGCGTCGCCTTGACCGGCCGATCGGTCGCGAGTCGCATCGATACGGATCCGATGGGAGAGAGCTCGCCGACCGGCAGCGCCTCGATGGAGATCGAGCCGGAGCGCATGACCTCGCCCACGCTGCTCGTAAGCGTCCACCTCGCAGAGGCGTCCTCGATCGGCGCGGGGCCGTAGTGGGCAACTTCGAACGAAACGACAAGCTCATCGCCGCTCACGAACGTTCTGCCGTCGAACCGGGCGAGCGGGACGATCGGTGCGCAGAAGCGTCGGAACTCCTCGGCCGAGACGTAGGGCTTCGGATCCCAGAACGGATCGAGCACGCCGACGAGCGCCGTGCCCTGGCCCGGGAAATCGTGGATATCGAGCAGCTGGAAGCCGCCGAACTCGCCCGTGCGGAGGGCGGCCTCGATCTCTTCCTTGTAGCTCAACACCTGCAGCCGGCCGGAGGCCATGAGAAAGTCTTCTGCGCGGTGGCCGAGCCCGTTCCCTTCGAGCAGGTCGCGGAAGATCTCGAAGTTCTTCGCTTTCAGATGCCCGGTGTACTTGGGAATCTCGTTGAAATCGGGGAAGACGCACCACTGCCCGATCTCGTGCGCAACGACCGGGACGCCGAAGCGTTCGACGTAGCTGTCGTAGTCGCCCTTCGTGGTCGGCGGCTTGCTGTTGATCGTGCTGTTGAGCCCCTCACCCCACCGCTGGATCCGCGGCTCGTAGGCGACATGAAACTGGCTTTCATCGATGATGGGCCAGCCGGATCCGCTGGTGTAGATCCGCCGAGTGTCCGAGGCTTTGTAGGTTTCGAGCCACTCTCCGAGGAAGTTCTCGCCCTGCCCCCCCGGCCCGGGCCCGCTCGGCTCGTTGCCGTAGGCCATCATGACAAACGATGGGTGGTTGCCGAACTCAGCAAGGATGCGGTCCGTTTCGTCGTACACGTACCGGTCGATCGGGTCGCCCAGGCCCAGCTGCGGGCCCTGGTTGACCCAGAACGGGCCCTCGACCTGAAGGTAGATCCCCGCGCGATCGGCGGCGAGGAACGCGGCGCGCGGCGGGCACCACGAATGGAACCGCATGTGGTTCAGGCCGAAGTCCTTCATCCGGTCGAAGATGCGCGCCCACTCGTTCACATCAGTGGGCGGGTAGCCGGTTTTCGGAAAGATCGCGCACTCGAGCGTGCCACGCAAGAACACCGGCGAGCCGTTGATCGTGATCCGCGTGCCTTCGGTCGCGACATCTCGCAGGCCGAACCAGGTCCGGTGCTTGTGAAGGCCCGCATCGCTTTCGAGCGTCGCATCGAGCGTGTACGCGTGCGGCGTGAACTCGGACCAGAGCGCCGCGTTGTCGCCAAGATCGAGTGTCGATGCGATCGACGTCGATCCGTCTGCCCCGGCGATACCTGAAATCGACGCGCCCGTGCCGGGGGCTTCAGGGTTCGTGGCGGCCAGCTCGATCTCGATCTCAGCGTCGCTGCTTGTACGATTGATGACATCGATGGTGACAGTCGCGGTCCGGCGTGCCGCATTGGGCTCGACACGGATCTGCTCGATCGAGATCATGGGCGACGAAACGAGCTCGATCGCTCCGACGACGCCGTTCCAATTTGTTTGCGTGTGGTCGGTGATGCTGTGGGCGTTGGGGCCGACGCCGTAGGCGATCTCGTTGCTGACGCGGAGATCGAGCGTGTAGGTGCCGGGCTCGATCGCACCGATGTCGTAGAAGTGCGGCGTGCTCAGGCTCTCTCGCGTGCCGAGCTGCTTTCCGTCGAGCCATGCCTCTGTGACCCAGTGCGCCCGCTCAAGTGAAAGCGATGTGTGCTGACCGTTCCAGTCTTCGGGGATCTCGATCGTTCGGCTGAACCACGCCGAGCCGGTGTAGACATGCTCCGGCTGAAGCCAGAACGGCATCTTAAAGTTCTCAGCAGTCCGGTAGGGTGCATATTCCAGGCGTGCCCACTCGTTCTCGCGCACATTGCCGACCCATTCGGTGTCGGGGCCCGGCGGCGTGCCGTACCCCTGGGCCTGGAGCGAGCCGGGGAGTTGCACCCTACCGGACTGCTGAGAACTTTAAGATGCCGTTCTGGCTTCAGCCGGAGCATGTCTACACCGGCTCGGCGTGGTTCAGCCGAACGATCGA
>JBCBNT010000034.1:0-30768 GCA_039821685.1 Planctomycetota bacterium
CCGCTCGCGCCGACGAGCGTGCCGGCGATCATGAGCGCCGGCTGCGCGATCGCGGTGCCGGCGAGTGCCGCGGCGATGCCGGAGTAGCTGTTGAGCAGCGCCACGACCACGGGCATGTCGCCCCCGCCGATGCGGACCACGCTGAGGACGCCGAGCCCGATCGCCGCCGCCGCCAGCAGCGCCGCGGGCACGAGCGGCGCGTCGGCGGCCAGCGTCCAGACGCCGAGCCCGATCGCGGCGAGCAGCGCCGCCGCCGAAAGCGACAGCTGAAGCGGGAAGATCGTCGGGGCGGATTTCATCACGCCCGCGAGCTTCGCGTAGGCGACGAGGCTGCCGCTGAACGCGATGCCGCCGATGATCACCGAGGCGACCGAGAGCGACTGCGACGCGGTCGTGAGGTCGTTTCCGGGCAGCAGGCCGACCCAGCCGACGCCGAGCGAGGCGAGCCCGCCCAGCCCGTTGAACACCGCAACGAGCTCCGGCATCGACGTCATCTTAACGCGGAGCGCGAGCGTGGCTCCCACGGCGGATCCAGCCGCGACGACGGCGAGGATCATCGTCAGCCCGACGTCCGCGTGCCAGAGGGCTGCCGCCACCGCGGCCGCCATGCCCGCCGCGGAGACGAGATTGCCGCGCCGCGCCGAGTGCTTCCGCCCCATCATCTTGAGACCCAGGATGAAGCAGACGCACGCGACGATCTGCAGCACGCCGGGGCCGGTGAGCGAATCGTTCACGCGTCGCCCCCCGATGAGGCCCCGCCGAACATCCCGAGCATGCGGTTGGTCACGAAGTACCCGCCGACGACGTTGACCGTCGCCGCAAACAGCGCGACCAGAGCGAGCACCGTTGCGAGCGTGCCCTCCTGCGTCGTTGAGAGGATCGCGCCGACGATCGTGATGCCCGAGATCGCGTTCGACCCGGACATCAGCGGAGTGTGCAGCTGCGATGGCACCTTGTTGATCAGCTCGATGCCGAGGTACCCGGCGAGCACGAGAATGAGCAGGAGCATGATCATGGCGTAGCGGCTCCACCGGCGTGCGCCGTGGCGGCGGTCGTGCGGACGGCATCGGCGTGCGTCACGAGCACCGACGCGAGGATGTCGTTCGTGCCCGGGTCGAGCTCGGCCGTCGGGCCCTCGGGCGTGATGTGTGCGAGGAGCGAGGCGATGTTCGACGCGTACATCCGGCTCGCTTCTGCCGCGACGGACGAGGCGAGGTGCGGATCGGCGATGAGCGAGACGCCCCCGATGACCGTGTCGTCGCCCGCGGCGGCCCCTTCGACGTTTCCACCGGTTGCGATCGCGGCATCGACGATCACCGAGCCGGTGCGCATCCCGGCGATCATGCCGCGATCGATGATCGTGGGCGCCGGCTTCCCGAAGATCTGGGCGGTGGTGATGATGACGTCGGACGCGGCGCAGGTCTCCGCGAGCGCCTGCCGCTGGGACGCGAGCTGCTCGTCGGACTGTGCGGTGGCGTAGCCGTCACGGGTCTCTGCGCCGCTTGCTGATTCGATGCTGACAAACCTCGCGCCGAGCGATTCGACCTGCTCCTTCGCCGCCGCCCGCACGTCGTAGGCCGAGACACGTGCGCCGAGCCTGACGGCGGTCGCGATCGCCTGCAGCCCGGCGACGCCCGTGCCGACCACGAGCACCCGTGCGGGCGGGATGGTCCCCGCGGGCGTCGACATCATCGGGAAGACGCGCGGCAACCGATCCGCTGCCCGCAGTACCGCCGCGTAGCCCGCCAGGCTCGCCTGCGAGCTGAGCGCGTCCATCGGCTGCGCGATCGTCGATCTGGGAACAAGTTCCATCGCGATCGATGACACGCCGGCGAGGGCGGCGGTCTCGATCAGGTCAGCCCTCGCAAAGGGCGCGAGCAGCCCGATCAGGAGCGAGCCGCGACGCAGCGATCTGACGATCTCGTCGCTCGGAGGCTCGACGCACGCGACCGCGTCCGCATCGGCGATCGCCGCGTGGACTCTGTCAACCATCTCGCAGCCGGAGGCGAGGTACGCATCGTCGCTGAAGCCCGCACGATGACCAAGGCCCTCAGGGAGCACGCAGCGCCATCCGGCGGATGTCAGAGTCGCGACGCTTTCGGGCGTGATCGCTGCGCGGCGCTCGCCGGCGTCCTGCACCGGGAGCGCCGTGATGATCGGCCTCCGCTCTTTCGGCTGCTCGGGTTCGAGTTTGTCATCCCGCTCGTCTGCAGCCGCGGGTGAGTGGTCGCTCATCGATGCGTCCGTCCTGAATCGCTTCGCCAATTGGATAAGCTCGATACAGCCATCTGATGTGCTGCGCTGGTGCAACCGCAGGTCGGCGAGCACTCAGGCGTGTTCGCCACAGACACTTGCCGTGCTCAAAAGCAGGCGCGGCCCGGTGCGATGTTCGGTCTGAGTAGACCTAACGGATGCAAAAGCGGAGCGGGTGGGATTCGAACCCACGAGGGGCTTGCACCCCCACACGAATTCCAATCGTGCGCCTTCAACCGCTCGGCCACCGCTCCGTGTCAAGCGTTCGAGATCATAGCCGGCAGCGTTTACGCCCGTCCGGGCTCCGGCGCTCCGGCACCGAGCAGACCAACCCGCGTTGCGAGGCGGGTGCCCCATCCCTGTGTCACCGCGGCGTGCGACACCGCGTAGCCCACGGCGGCTCCCAGCACGACGTCCGAAGGCCAGTGTGCGCCAAAGAGCACCCTGCTGAACGCGACCACCGCGACCCACGAGACGACGAGCCACCGGAGCCTCGGATAGGTCAGAGCGAGGAAGACAGCGAGCGCCGTCGCGCCCGACGTATGGCTCGACGGCATCGACCACAGATCACTCGAGATGCCCGCCCAGACCTCCCACGCGTGGTGCACGCCTTCGCCCGGCCCGAGCGGATAGGCGGCGAACGGGCCGAGGATCAGCGAGGGCTCGTCGAACTTGGGCCTGGGCCTGCCGATGACCGCCTTGCAGAGCAGCACGGCGATCGAGGTCGAGCCGGCCGCCGCCGCGAGGTTCCAGAGCGCACGCCGCCGGGCCGGATCGAGCAGATACACGGCGACGCCCGCAAGGACGACGGAGCTCAGCCCGCCGAACTGCCCGAGCGCCGACAGCTCCCGGATGACATCCCCGCCGAGAAGCCGTTTGCCGGCCTCGTTCCGCTCGTCGAGCCCGTTGATCGCCCCGCCGAGCAGCCCGTCGAACGGGAAGAGCAGAGACGCGATCGCCACGCCCAGGACGATCGGCAGCAGCGTGTGGCGGTGCCTCGGCCTGCGGAGCCAGCGGACGAGGGGCCCGACCGGAGCGAAGGCCGCGTGCACCGCCGCGACTGGCGTCGCCAGCCCGCGGTTATGATCGATCGATCGTTGCCGGTCGCTGTTCATCGCTTCGTGGGCTTCCCCGCCCGTGCGTTACACGGAATTAAACTCATCGAACGCTTACGCAGACGATCCCGCAAACGGCAAGGCGCGCTCCGAGATGCCGCGTTGCTCGTTTCGCTCTGCTTCGCAGTCTATCTCCCCGGCCTGTTCACGACGCCGCCGATCGATCGGGACGAGGCACGCTTCGCCCAAGCGAGCCGGCAGATGTTCGAGTCGGTCGCGCTCCCCGAGGCCGACCGCGACACCCGCCCGCTCTCGATCAGCGACACCGGCGAGGTCACCGGGGGCTTCCACGCCGGGGGGCTCGTCGTGCCCATGGTGCAGGACGTGCCCAGGCTCAACAAGCCGCCGCTGATCTACTGGCTGCAGGCCGGGAGCGCGTGGGCATGTACGCGGGGCGACCCGCTCGCCGACGCGATCTGGATGTACCGGCTCCCGAGCGTGGCGGGCTCGATCGCGGCTGTGCTCGCGACGTACTGGATGGGCCGGCGCATGTTTACCCGGCCAGTCGCGCTGCTCGGCGCATCGCTGCTCGGCGTGTGCGCGGTCGTCGTCTTCGACGCGCACCAGGCCCGCGCCGACCAGGTGCTCCTCGGGCTGACCACGGTCTCCATGGCGCTGCTCTGGTCACTTGTCCGAGGAGCACGATTCGGCAGGCGAAGGCCTGCATTGACATGGCTCGCCCTGTGGACCACGGTGGGACTGGGCGTGCTCGTCAAGGGCGTCTCTCCCGTGGTCGTGTTCTCCACGCTTGTCGCGATGGGCGTCTTCGGCGGCTCGTGGAGCGCGTGGCAGGCGGCGCGGCCGATCGTCGGCCTCGTTGTCGTCGCGGCGTTGATCGCGCCGTGGGCCCTTGGTGTCGCGCAGCGAGTCGGCTTCGAGACCTACGTGAGCATTGTGTTCGACGAGACCGTCGCCCGAGGGAGCCAGGCGAAGGAAGGACACGTCGGACCGCCCGGCTACCACGTCGCCTTTCTGTGGGCGGTGTTCTGGCCCGGCACGATCGCGGTCCTGCTGGGCCTGGCCTGGGCATGGAGGCGATGGATGGCGTGGGGTCGGCCTGGATCCCGCTGGCGGACCCGCAGGCCCGGCGCGCCCGCCGTGTTCTTTCTTGTGTGCTGGATCGTTCCGACGTGGGTCTTTTTCGAGTTGTACGCCACGAAGCTGCCGCACTACGTCCTGCCGACATATCCGGCCGTTGCGCTCTTGGCAGCTCGGGGCGTGCTCGCCGCGTCGCCCGGTAGAGGGCTTCGCAAAGCGGGGGCTGTGATCTTCGGCCTGGTCGGCGTCGGCGTCGGTGGGGCGGGTGTTGTTGGTGCGGTTACCATGGATCTGCTCAGGCCCTCGGCGTGGATGATCGTGCCAGCTTCGGTCGCGTTGATCGTTTGCGTGGGCCTCACGGCGCGGCTCGCATGGTCGGGGCGATCTCACCGCTCCGCAGCGGCCGCCGTGCTCTGCATGATCCCGCTCGCGTGGGTCGTGCACGCCGGGATCCTGCCTTCGCTGACCCGCTTCTCGCCCCGGCTCGTCGAGCGGCTTGCCCGGCACGACGACGGCGTGCGCCCGATCGGCGCGGCGGGCTACCACGAGGACAGCCTGATCTTCCTTACCCGCGGCCGCGCGGTGCGCGTGGTGCACACCGATGCTGCGGCATGGCTCGATCGCCATCCGGGCGGTCTGCTCTTCGCCCGCCGCCTCTACCGCGATGAGGGCGGGCTTGATGACGGGTCCTTCGTCACGATCGACTCGCTGACCGGGTTCCAGTTCGCCAGCAGCGACACGGTCACGGTCGACTTCGTCGAGGCGGCTCCGCGATGAACGGACCCCAGACGAGCCCGGCTGCTTCGCCCACGGGCCTGCTCGTGATCGATAAACCCCTCGGCAAGACATCGATGCAGGTCTGCGCAGCCGTGCGTGCCAGGCTCCGAGCGGCGGGCGCGCCCAAGCGGATCAAGGTCGGGCACGCGGGCACGCTCGACCCGCTCGCCACCGGCGTGCTCGTCGTGCTCGTCGGGAAGGCAACGAAGCAGCAAGACCGATACATGGCCGGGCGGAAGGGCTATGTCGCGGGTGTGGACCTCGCACACGTTTCACGCACCGATGACGCCGAGGGACCGGTCGAGGCGGTGGAGTGCGCGCCGGTGACGCGTGAGCAGATCGAGCGTGCACTGCCCGGCTTCACCGGAACGATCGAGCAGCGTCCGCCCGCGTACAGCGCGATGAAGCTCGGCGGCCGGCGTGCCTATGCGCTTGCGCGTCAGGCCGAGACCGCCGACGAGATGCCCACGCTCGAGCCGAGGCCGGTCGTGATCGAGAGCCTCGAGGTTCTCGCGTTCGACTGGCCCGTCGTGACGCTGGCGATCGGCTGCGGCAAGGGCACCTACATCCGGTCGCTGGCGCGGGATCTCGGCGTCGAGCTCGGGGTGGGCGGCATGCTCCGGTCGCTCCGCCGGACGCGGGTCGGCGGCTTCACGCTCGACGATGCCGTCACCCTCGACGACCTGCCCGACCGGATCACGCAGGGCGATCTTCGGCCGCTTGAGTGATCGCTTCGTCACGGCTTGCGAGCACCGCGTCGATCCGCTCTTCGATCTCGCCGGGCACGTACAGGTCGACCATGTCCTGCCCGTCAACGATCCGCCGGAGGGCGATGTACAGCATCGCCGAGCCCGATGCCCAGTACGACACCGCGTACCCCGCGAGCACGATCGCCGGGAGCTGCAGCACCGTCCGCATGATTCCCGCCGCCGCCACGCCGCCGGGCCCGAGCTCGTCGCTTGCAACGCCCGACGCCACGAGCGACGCCCGCTCGTTCAGCATCAGCCCCGTTGCCCATGAGAAGAGGCCAACGGTCAGCGCCGCGATCGCCGCGAGCACGGAGACGACAACGATGCCCTGTACGACGAGCAGCGCCGCGTAGAGCGCCGCACGCAGGGGTCTCGCAAAGACGTAGGCATAGGAGCGGTGCACGGCGTCGATCCCGTCGCTGCCCTCGACCGCGATCGCCGCAGCGAATAGAGGCGATCCGAAGACCATGCCCAGCACCACAGCGACCAGCGCGAGCGACAGCAGCAGGCCCACGATGCCCAGAACCGCGCCGAGCACGTTGGCGAAAGGCACGCTCAGCAGCGCCCACCCGCCGACCGCGAGCACGCCGATGAGCAGGCCGACGACGAGCGTGGGCAACGCGTAGGCGATGACGATCCCGCTCAGCCTCGCGACCGACCAGCGGAGCCCGTCGATCCATGACCCCGCCGAGCCACGGGCAAACTCTTCGGCCGCGAGTCGGCCGACGGCAACAGACACGAAAGCCTGCCAGACAACGGCCAGCGGCACAAGCACAGAGCTCCGCACCGGCGCGTCGGACCAGGCGTCGCGCGCCGCGCCGCCGATGCCCGCGAGCAGGCCCAAGAGCGCCGCCCCGGTGTTCAGATCGGCTGCCGCACGCACGCTCGCGGAGACCGTGCCAGCGAGCGCCGAAAGCAGGCCGCCGATGATCGGCTCGCCGCCGGCGATGCGGGCGAGCACCTGGTCCACGAGCGCGATCACCAGAGCGGCCGCGATCCCGAGCCCGATCCGGCCCGATCGGAACGCGAGCCTCGGCGCATGAAGAAGTTTGGGCCACGCGAGATCGCCAAGCAGGTCGTCCGCGGTCAGGCGGAAGGGCAGCGACGGGTCGTGCTGCGCGTGCTGCTTGGTCGATTCGTCAGACATGCCCACCTCCTGCAACCCCTCCCCGCGAACGGATCTGCCGAGCGAATTTGCCGAGCAGAGTTGCCGGGGGGCCGGATAGTAACCGCCCGAGACCGGACCGCCCCAAGCCCGGCGACCAAGCGAGCCCCCCGTCACGGTCCGGTGCCGACGACCAGTGAAAGCCCGCCGCGTGCGTGCGTGCGAGTTGCGGTACCATGTGCCAGAGAGCGGGCGAGGGGCCCGCGCGAACCCTGCACCACGCGGAGCACGGTCCCATGATCCAAGCGATTCTTATCTTCGGCGGGGTGTTTCTCGCCGTCGTCGTCCTGCTCGTTGTCATCGTCATCGCGATGTACAACAAGCTCGTCCGCCTCCGCGTCGAGTGCGACAACGGCTGGTCGCAGATCGACGTCCAGCTCAAGCGGCGATACGACCTGATCCCGAACCTGGTCGAGACCGTCAAGGGCTACGCGAGCCACGAGAAAGAGACGCTCGATGCCGTGATCAGCGCCCGCGCCAAGGCCGTGCAGGTGCACGATGCGTCCGACCAGGGCGCAGCCGCGATGGGCCAGGCCGAAGGCGAGCTGACCCAGGCGCTCGGAAGGCTCATGGCTGTCGCCGAAGACTACCCGGACCTCAAAGCGAACCAGAACTTCCTCTCGCTGCAGGAAGAGCTGACCAGCACCGAGAACAAGATCGGCTTCGCGCGGCAGCATTTCAACGACGTCGTCGCCCGCTACGAGACGAGCCGCCAGAGCGTGCCGACCAACATCATCGCCGGCATGTTCAGCTTCGAGAAGCGCGAGTACTTCGAGCTCGAAGAAGAAGCAGCCAAGCAGGCACCCCAGGTCAGCTTCGGCTAAGCCATGCCCACCAACCGCGGACAGAGCCCGCACCCGAGGCCCGGGTCGGGGAGCACGCCAAGGCCAGACAAGCCGGCACCGCCGAAGCCGGAGCCAAGCGCGCCTCGGCCGCCGAGCGAGCTCGACAGGTCCGTGCGCGAGAAGGTCAACGCCCTGCCCGGCTCGCTGACGTTCATCGACCTGATCCGCAAGAACAAGCGCGACAGCGTGCTGCTGATTCTGGCGATGTTCGTCCTCAACGCGCTCGTTGGTGCTGCGATCGGCGGAGCCGTGGTGCCGCTGTTGACCGGCTACAGCGCTGCCGGCTCGACCATCACGTCCTACGCCGACACGCTGAGCCAAGACCCGGTGGCGGCCGATGTGGACAGGCTCGCGACCGAATCGGCCAGCGCCCCCGCTCGGATCTTCGGCCTCGATGCCGGCGTGTTCCGCGATACAGGCCGTGTCGCGATCTCGGCAGCGATCGGTGCGGCGGTCATGATGCTCGTCACGCTCGGCCTCGCGCTCGAGGCGTGGTTCGGCGGCCCACGATTCCTGCTCAATCGCGTCCATGCCAAAGAGATCACCAAGGAGCTCGACCCCGAGCTGTTCAACGTCGTCGACGAGATGCGCATCGCCGCGGGCATCCCGATGCCCCGGGTCTTCCTTATCCCGGAATCGGCTCTGAACGCGTTCGCAACCGGACGCGACCCGGAGCACGGCGTCGTCGCCATCACCACGGGCCTGCGAGCCAAGCTCACCCGCGACGAGCTCCAGGGTGTCATGGCGCACGAGATCGCCCACATCCGCCACTACGACATCCGCTTCTCCATGCTCATGGCCATGATGGTCGGGCTGATCGTTCTTGCGTGCGACGCCCTGCTCCGCGTCGCGTGGTACGGGGGCTGGGCCGGCGCGGGCAGGCGGAGCGCCGGGAACAAAAAGGGCGGAGGCGGCGCGATCGTCATCATCTTTATGGTGCTCGCGCTTGTGTTGGCGGTCGTCGCACCGTTCCTGGCCAAGATCATCCAGATGACCTACAGCCGGCGCCGCGAGTACCTCGCCGACGCGGGGGCAGCCGAGCTGACCCGGAATCCGGATGGGCTCGCCTCCGCGCTCAGAAAGCTCGCCGAGGACAAGGAGCCGCTGGTCGAGACCGCCAACCGCGGCATGGCCCACATGTTCATCATGAACCCGCTCCGCACGAAGAAGTCCCGCCGCGGGCGAGGCTCCGTCTTCAGTTCGCACCCGCCCGTCGCCGATCGCATCGCGAAGCTGGTCGCGCTGACGCGCTAGCCCCGCCGGCAGGAGCCGAACGTGCACGAGCTCATCAAGCCGCTGCAGCCGCTGCGACGCCTCGCGATCGCGTGGATTCCGGCGCTGGCGTCGGCCGTGGTTCTCGGACCCCTGGCCGGAGCCCTGATCGCCCGCCTCACGTCAACCGATGGGGGCCCGCACGCGACGCTTCTTGTCAACCAAACGCCGATCATCGGCTTCGCCTGCGCTCTGGGTATCGGCCTGCTCGCCGCGGCCGGCGGCTGGCTGGGCGTTCGTATCCGCTCGCCGAATGTCGGCCTGTTCTCCGCCGGCATCGTGCTGGCGTGGGCAGCCGCCCGCTCGGGTCGCGTCGACGAGATGGTCATCTCCTCCCACGCCTCACCCTTTCCGAGGCTCATGCTCGAGGGGCTTGTGATCGCGCTGGTGGCTTTGCTGCTCGTCGAGGTCATCCGTCGATGCCGACGCGTCGCGCCGCCCGAGCCCGCTCTCGCCGATACGGCGCGGGCGACCGCGATCGGGCTCGTCGCGGCCACCGGCGCGGCGTGGGTGATCGCTGCGGACACGCACAAGGGCCAGACGATCGCTGCCGCCGCCGCCGCGGGCGCCCTCGGCGCCGCTGTCGCTCGCATGATGCTCGTCTCGATCCCGCCGCGGACACTCGTCGTCATCCCCGCGGCGCTCGCCATCGCGGCGCCCGCGCTTGCGCAGGTCATGAGCAGCGACGCGCTTGAGTCAGGCTTCGCCGGCACGATCACGAGGCTCGGCCGGATCGCGCCGCTCGATTGGCTTGCGGGCGGGCTGATCGGGATCCCGCTCGGGCTTGTGTGGACCGACTCCATCGCCGAGCCGCAGCCTTCGGCGGGCGGCGCTCCTCGCACCGATGCGTCCGCGCCCTCCAGCTGATCGATTTCACCGATCTACGTCCCCGACAGTAATTCCCCACTCGTACTTCCCCGCCCGAGCACCGGCACTTCTTGCAACACCCTCTCTCGCATCGGCCTACGATTCAGATACCGGTATCCTCAAGACGCCGGCATCCGTGGGCCGCGACGGACCGAAACTCCCGCCGATCCGCGTGATCGGACTCCCGCCGTGAGCGACTCGCGGCCTGATCGAGGAAGGAAAGCCATGACCACCGCACCCGCATCGCCCCAGCCAGCGCCCGAGCCCGGCGCGATCCCCGATGTCCAGGGCACCGCCGACGCGAGGCAGGTCGCGATCGACAAGGTCGGTGTCAAGGAAGTCACCTACCCGATGACGCTCCGCACCCGTGAGGGCGGTGAGCAGACCACCATCGCCAAGATCAACATGTACGTCGCGCTGCCCCACCACAAGAAGGGCACGCACATGAGCCGCTTCCTCGAAGTGCTCAACGACCACCACTCCGAACCCATCACGCCCGACCGCATCCCCGAGATCACCGCCGCGATCCGCGACCGACTCGAAGCCAAAACCGCCCACTTCCAGGCCACGTTTACCTACTTCGTCCGCAAGCCCGCGCCCATCACAGGCATGGAGGGCCTGATGGACTACGAGGTCACCTTCGAATGCGAGGCCAACGGCTCGCCCGAGACCAGCGATTTCATCATCGGCGTCGCTGCTCCCGCGACAAGCCTCTGCCCCTGCTCGAAAGAGATCTCCGAGTACGGCGCGCACAACCAGCGCTGCCGCATCGCCGCCCGGGTGCGCACGAAGGGCGAGGTCTGGATCGAGGACATCATCGAGACGCTCGAAAGCGCCGCCTCCAGCCCGGTCTACGCCGTGCTCAAGCGGCCCGACGAGAAGTACGTTACCGAGGCGGCGTACGACAACCCGAAGTTCGTCGAGGACATCATCCGCGACCTCGCCCTCGCCATGGATGTTGACGACCGGGTCGTGTGGTACGAGATCGACAGCGAGAACTTCGAGTCGATCCACAGCCACAACGCGTACGCCCAGATCACGCGCGATAAGCGGTAGCAGCGGCGCGGCGGCGTGATGCCGCGGGCGGTACCATCGTCGGCAGGTCCCCGCGGAGCCGGGGCGGAGCCGGGCGATGGAGCGCCGCCGTGCGACGAATGATCGACATCCGATCGGCGTACATCCGTCGCCTGCTTCTGGTGACCGCGGCCGTCGCCCTGGGCCTCGCGGCGCTCGGCATGCAGGCCGCGAGGCTCACGCTCATCGAAGGGGACCGCCTGCTCGCGCAGGCCGAGTCGAAGCTCGTCCGCGAGACCTGGACGCCGACGATCCGCGGCCGGATCCGGGACCGCAAGGGCCGCGTGCTCGCCTACGACCGGCCGAGCTTCGATGTCGCGATCGACTACCGCGTGATCACCGGCGAGTGGGCCGAGCGCGAGGCGGCTCGGTGGGCACGGCGGTCGTCTGATGACTGGTCGGAGCTCTCGGGGCCGCAGCGCCGCGAGCTGATCGAGTCGCTCATCCCCGAGTTTCAACGCCGCGCTCTCCGCACCCGGCAAGCGATCGCCGACGCCACAGGCCTGAGCGTCGCCGAGGTCGACGCGCGATGCCTCGCGGTGCGGGACGAGGTCGCGAGGCTCGCGGAGACCGTCCGCGCGATCCGCGCGAGAAACGAGCTGTACGAGTATGCCGGGAACCTGGGCTACACGCGCGACGAGCTCGCGACGCGGGCGAGCCGCATCGATCGGCCCGACCTGATGACCGACGCGGCCCGGCTCCGGTACATCCTCGCCGAAGAAGTCACCGTGGATGCGGAAGACGAGATCGCCGACGCGGTCGATCGGCCGCTCCGCGAAGAGGTCATGCCGCACGTGATCGTGCCGGCGGTCGCAGACGACATCGGCTTCGTGCTGCGCCGTGAGGCGGCCCGTCGAGACCCGGAGATCGCCCGGCTGCCGATGTACCCCGGCCTGCGGGTGCTCGATTCTGGTGACCGCGTGTATCCGCTCGACTCGGTCGCCGTCGGCATCGATCGCTCCGTGTTCCCGCCGCCGCTGCGGGCAGAGGGCGAGCGGACGGTCACGGTGAACGGCGTCGCGCGGCACGTGCTCGGTTCGGTCCGGCGGGGCATCTTCGCAGAAGATGTCGACCGCCGCGCCGAAGCGATCGATGCCGACGCGGACCTCCGCGAGCGGTCGGTCGTGCGGGTCGGCGCGCCGCGCGACCGCGGTCGCTACGTCGCGGGTGACATCGTGGGATCGGCGGGGATCGAGCGGTCGATGGAGGACCGGATGCGTGGGCTGCGCGGGCTGCGGGTCGATCGCCTCGGCGGCGGGGAGCCACGGGTGCTCGAGCCGTCGCCCGGTCGCGATGTCACGCTCACGCTCGACATCATGCTTCAGGCCCGGATCCAGGCGTTGCTGCAGCCCGAGCTCGGCTTTGCGAGCGTGCAGCCTTGGCACGGGCAGGGCGAGCGCGCCGACCCGGCGGATCCAACAAGCCCGCTGCTGATGCCCGAGGGCACGCGCATGGATGCGGCGGCCGTGGTGATCGATATCGCCTCGGGCGATCTGCTCGCGATGGTGTCAACGCCGACGCTCGCGCGCGACGGCTCCGATCTGCCCCGGGCTCCCGAGGCCCGCCGCCGGTTCCTCGCGTTGCACCGGCCGCAGATCGACCGATCGGTCGGCTTCCCGATCCCACCGGGCTCGATCGCCAAGGCGCTTGTGCTCTGCGCCGCACACCGCGCAGGGGTATATCAGCCCGGCGAGCGGATCAGCTGCACGGGGCACCTGTACGAGAACGACCCGGACGCGCTCCGCTGCTGGATCTACAAGCAGTTCGGCACCACCCACGACGCGGACCTCGGCGCAGCACCCGATTCGGCTGAGGCGCTGAAGGTCTCGTGTAATATTTTCTTCTACACGCTCGGTCGGCGGCTCGGGGCCGACGGCATCGCCGACGCGTACCGCTCGTTTGGCGTCGGCGAGGACCTTGGCCTGCCGCTGCGTGGGGTCGTGGGGGGCTGGCTCGGTCCGGGCAACAACCCCGAGATGATCAGCGAGGGCGACGCGATCCAGATGGGCATCGGTCAGGGCACGGTGGCGTGGACGCCCGTCCATGCGGCGGATAGCTTGGCCACGATCGCCCGCGGCGGGGTGCGGCTCAGGCCCAGGCTGCTCGCCGATGATCCGCCGGTCGCGAGCGATCTTTCGTTGGAACCGACGATTGCGCGATCTGCGCTGCGCGGGCTCGACCTCGCGGTGAACGATCCGCGCGGCACGGCGCACTCGATCGAGTACGACGCCGCGACCGGTCAGCGGTTCAACATCTTTGATGTGGAGGGCGTCAAGGTCTGGGGCAAGACAGGTACGGCCACCGCGCCGCCGCTCACGATCGATGGCGAGATCGTGCGGCGCGGCGATCACTCATGGTTCGTGCTGCTGTGCGGGCGTGAGCGGCCCGAGTTTGCCGTGGCCGTTGTTGCCGAGTACGGCGGCTCGGGCGGCCGCGTGTCAGGTCCGATCGCGAACCAGGTGATCCGTGCGCTCGTCGACGAGGGCTACCTGTGACGCCGCTCGGTTTGCGCGACACACCCGGGCGCGCCCGGTGACGCTCCGGCACCTCGAGTCCGTTGTGCGCGGAAGCTTCGGCGGCTTCGGCTCGCTCCGGCAGACGCTCACACTCGCCAACGCCGCCTGGCTGACGGTCATCGCGTCGATCGCGCTCTCGCTGCTCGGGCTGTACGCGATCGATATCGCTGAGCGGCCTACGCCTGTCGGCCGGGTATCCGGCACATCGATCCGGCAGTCGGTGTTCCTTGTTGTCGGGATCGTTGCGGCGTGCGTCGTGCTGGTGCCGCACTACAGGCTCTTCCGGTTTGTTGCGTGGCCCGGGTACCTCGTGTGCGTGGGCCTGCTGGTCTTTCTGCTGATCCCGTTTGTGCCCGAGTCGATCGTGGCGCCGCGGAACGGCGCTCGCGGCTGGATCGACCTCGGCGTTGCCGATTTCCAGCCCGCCGAGGTGACGAAGATCGCGTTCGTGCTCGTGGTGGCGGGGTACCTGCGGTATCGGCGTGAGCACCGCGAACTCGGCGGCCTGATCGCGCCGGGTCTGATCGCCGCGGTGCCGGTCGGGCTCATCACGGTTCAGCCCGATCTGGGGTCGGCTTCGCTGTTCGTCCCGAGCCTCTTTGCCATGCTGCTGGCCGCCGGCGCGAGGCTGAGGCATCTCGTGCTGATCGTGATCGTTGCCATGCTCGCGGCTCCGGCGTCGTGGCCGCTGCTCAAGCCCCATCAGCAGCGACGCTTCGTCGCGATCGTGCAGCAGCTGCGAGGCTCGGACGACGGCGCCCAGGACATCAACTTCCAGAGCTTCACGGCGCAGCGGCTTGTCGGCGCGGGTGGCGCGCTCGGCGTACCCGATGCCAAGGCCCGAGCTCTCGTCAGAGCGAACAGGCTGCCCGAGGCCCACAACGACATGATCTTCGCGGTCATCACGCTCCGCTTCGGTCTGATCGGCGGCGCGTTGACGCTCCTGCTCTACATGCTCTGGACGGTCGGGGCGCTCGCGACCGCCGCCGCGTGCCAGGACCCCTTCGGCCGGGTCATGACCGTCGGGCTCACCCTGTTCGTCGCCGTGCAGGCGCTGACAAACATCGGCATGACCGTCGGGCTGCTGCCGATCATCGGGGTGACGATGCCGTTCGTGAGCTATGGTGGTTCCAGCATGCTCACGAGCTGGCTTATGACGGGTCTGATTCTCAACGCGGGTCTGCGGCGTCGCGAGTCGCCGCTCGTGCGCGGCGCGGGAGACCTGTCGTGAGCGTCGACGTGCCGCCGCCGACCGAGGCGTTCCGCGCTGCGTGCGATGCCTACGGCGTCAGCCTTGACGCCGGCGACGCCGATCGCCTGCGCTCCATGCTGCGGATCCTCTACGACGCGAACCAGACGACGAACCTGACCGCCATCCGCGACCCCGCGGAGGGCTGGCTTCGGCACGTGTTCGATGCGCTCACGCTCTTGCCGCTGCTCGCCGAAGCAACCGCTGAAGCGGACGCGACGACAGGCCGGCTGCGGATCGGCGACGTGGGCTCCGGCGGGGGCGTGCCGGCACTCGTCGTTGCGATCGCGATGCCTGAGGCGGATGTCACGCTCCTGGAAGCAACGGGCCGCAAGTGCGACTTCTTACGATCGGCTGCGGGGGATCTCGGGCTCGGGAACGTCAGCGTCGTCAACGGCAGAGCGGAGCGTGCCGGGGCGTTCCCGGGGGGCGAGCTTCGCGACGCGTTCGATGTTGTGACTGCCCGCGCTCTCGGGCGGGTCGCGGTGGCGAGTGAGCTGTGCGTGCCGCTCGCGCGGGTGGGCGGGCTCGTGCTGCTGATCAAGGGGCAGGCCGCCGACGAGGAGCTCTCGGAGGCGAGGCAGGCGCTCCACGAGCTCCACGCGTCGCACGCTGGCACCGTCGACTCGCCGACGGGCCGGATCGTTGTGCTCGAGAAGACCCGGCGCACGCCGAAGAAGTACCCGAGGCGGGACGGCGAACCGAAACGAGCACCGATCGGCGTGCCAGCGAAAGGCCGCTGAGCGCCCCGTACCATCGGGCGTGCCGGAAAGCGTCGAACACATCCTGAGCGAAAGCGGGCCGGTCGCTTCGCTGCTCGGCCCAGGATACGAGCCGCGTGAGCAGCAGCTCGAGATGGCGCGTGCCGTGGCAACGTCTATGGACGCCGGCGGAACGCTGCTCGTCGAGGCCGGGACAGGTGTCGGCAAGTCGTTCGCGTATCTCGCGCCGGCGATCGATCGTGCGATCCACAAGGGCGAGACGGTCGTCATCGCGACCAACACCATCGCGTTGCAGGAGCAGCTGGTCCGCAAGGACATCCCGATGCTCCAGCGTGCGCTCGGGCTCGACCCGATCGACGCCGAAAGCCCGGCGACGCCCGCCGACACCGACGCTCCGCTCCGCCCGGCGCTCGTCAAGGGCCGGGGCAATTACGTGAGCCTCCGCCGGCTCGAACTCGCCAGCAAGCGGCAGGACAAGCTGTTCGCCGACCCGGCGATGCGGCGCACCCTCCATGCGATCGAGGATTGGGCGACCGAGACCGCCGACGGCTCGACGTCGTCGCTCCCGCAGCTTGAGCGAGCCGGGATCTGGGACCGCGTCCAGTCGGACTCCGGCAACTGCATGGGCCGGAAGTGCCGCAACTTTGATATCTGTTTCTACCAGCGCTCCCGCCGAAAGATGGAGCGCGCGAACCTGCTCATCTGCAACCACGCGGTGTTCTTCAGCGATCTCGCGCTGCGATCGCGCGGCTTCGGCTACCTCCCGAGGTACGACCACGTCATCATCGATGAGGCTCACTCGGCAGAGGACGTCGCGAGCGAGCATTTCGGCGTTTCGCTCACCGAAGGGCGCGTGAACCATCTGCTTTCGGCGCTCTTCGTCGAGCGGGGGGCGAAGGGCTATCTGCCGAACCTTGCGACGGCCGCGACCGAATCGGCCCCGGTCGAGCGGGCTGTCCGCCTCGTCCGCGAGGCGCGCGATGCGTCCGGGGCGTTTTTCGAGGCGCTCACGCATTGGCGTGAGGCGCACCCGGGCGGCGGCGGCCGGGTCCGCGAGCCGGGGATCGTCGACAACGTGATCGCCTACCCGTTCCGCCAGCTTGCCGTATCGCTGCGCGACCTGCGCGAGGTTGCGCAGCAGGAGGCGGACCGGTTCGAGCTGCAGGCTTACGCCGAACGGGCCAGCGCGATCGCCGACGCGGCGGACGTGCTCGTCGAGCAATCGCTCGAGGGCTGCGCGTACTGGGTTGAATCGTCGGGCGGCGGTGTCGGCGGCAGGCCGCCGCGCATCACGATCGCGTGCTCACCGATCGAGGTGGCGCCGATCCTGCGGCAGCACCTCTTCGACCGGGGCGACGATCCGGAAGCGTCGCCGCTGCCGAAGTCTGTCACGCTCACGAGCGCGACGCTGACCACGCGCAGCACGACCGACGACGAGGCTGCAGAGCATAAAGAAACGGCCTTCGCACACGCGATCGAACGCCTCGGCTGCGAGGGCGCGAGCGTGCTCCAGCTCGGCAGCCCTTTCGAGTACACCAAGCAGGTCCGCGTTGTGGTCGATCTCAACATGGCCAGCCCGAAAGGCGGCGGCGGCGCGCCGTACTACGACCTGCTCGCGCAGCGTGTGCTGTCGCAGGTCGAAGCGACCGACGGCGGCGCGTTCGTGCTCTTTACGAGCTTCGGAGCGCTCTACGCCGTGGCGGATCGCATCCGCCACGACCTGCTCGAGCAGGGCATACCCATGCTCGTGCAGGGGCGCGACGGCAGCCGGTCGAGCATCCTCGAGCGGTTCCGCGAGGATCAACGCAGCGTGCTGCTCGGCGCGGCGAGCTTCTGGCAGGGTGTTGATGTCCGAGGGGAAGGATTGCGCAACGTCGTCATCACACGGCTGCCTTTCGACCCGCCCGACCGCCCGCTCACCGAAGCGCGGCTCGAACGCATCAAAGAACGCGGAGGCGACCCCTTCCGCGAAGAAAGCCTGCCGCGGGCCATCATCCGCTTCAAGCAGGGCTTCGGCCGGCTGATTCGCAGCCGGGAAGATTCGGGCCAGGTCGCCGTGCTCGATCCGCGGATCGTCTCCGCGGGCTACGGCCGAAAGTTCCTCGCCGCCCTGCCGCCGGGCGTCGAAGTCGAGCGCATCATGCCGCCGAACCGCGGGCCCACGAACACCGAGGAAGAACCATGGGACTGATCTGCCTGTTGCTCGCTTGTGCAATGTGCGTGGGAGTCGCCGCTCAGCCGAACGATCAGATCGTCAATGCGCACCAGCGCAAGGGCATCGATCTCAACGGCGACTGGCCGATCGTCATCGATCCCTACGACAACGGGACCTTCGATTACCTGTCCCGCCCGCACACGCGAAACGGATTCTGGACCTCCGCCGGCCCGCAGGGCCCGACGGACCAGCAGGAGTGGAGCTTCACCGAAGCGGAAACGCTCGCCGTGCCCGGCGACTGGAACTCGCAGCGCGACGACCTGTTTTTCTATGAGGGGACCGTGTGGTATCGGCGAACGTTCGATCTCGCACCAGAGGCCGAGCGGCGCTACTTCCTCTGCATCGCTGCGGCCAACAAGCGGTCGAAAGTCTGGGTCAACGGCACCGAAGTCGGTCAACACGCCGTCGGATTCACGCCGGTCCATCTGGAGGTGACCGATCAGCTTGTATCTGGCGAAAACAGCGTCACCGTGCGGGTGAACAACGAGCGGCGTTTCGAGGCGGTGCCTGGGCTCAATACCGACTGGTGGAACTACGGGGGCATCACGCGAGACGTCCGGCTGGTATCCGTACCCAGCACGTTCATCCGTGATGCCGACATCATCTTCGAGGGCGAGACCATCACCGCGACGATCGCACTCGACGGACCCGAGGCCGTCGGGCAGCGGGTGTCGGTATCGATCGACGAACTCGGCATCGATGCCGAGGGTGTCACGGGCGAGACGGGTACCGCAACCATATCGATGGTCGCACCCGAATCGCTTCGAAGGTGGGGGCCCGAATCGCCGGTGCTGTACGATGTCTCGTTCGCCTCGCGGGCGGATGCGGTGCACGACCGAGTCGGCTTCCGCACCATCGAAACCCGCGGCAGCGAGATCCTGCTCAACGGTGAACCGGTCTTTCTGCGAGGCATCTGCATTCACGAAGAAGCGATATCCCGCGAGGGACGCGCGTGGTCCGAAGCCGACGCCCGCGAGCTGCTGACGCTCGCCAAAGAGCTCGGCTGCAACTACGTGCGCCTCGCGCACTACCCGCACAACGAGCACATGCTCCGCGTGGCCGACGAGATGGGCTTGCTCGTCTGGGCCGAAATCCCGGTGTACTGGACGCTCGACTTTGCCAACCCCGCGACGCTCGCCGAGGCGAAGTCGCACCTGACTGGCATGATCGACCGCGATATGAACCGCGCATCGGTCATCATCTGGTCCATCGGCAACGAGACTGGCGACGAGGCCGAGCGAACGGTGTTCCGCAACAAGCTCGGCGAGCACGTGAAACTGCTCGACGACTCGCGCCTGCTCTCGGCTGCCATGTTCGCCAAGGCCGATGTCACCGACGGCAAGCCGACCCGGCTCCGCGTCGTCGATCCCTTTGGTGAAATGGCCGACGTGCTTGCGATCAACACCTACGTCGGCTGGTACTGGGCGCAGGCCGAGGACCTGCGCAGCTGCACCGTCGAACGCAAGTGGGACAAGCCGCTGCTCATCAGCGAGTTCGGCGCGGGCGTGAAGCACGGCCTCCGCGGCGAGCCGACCGACCGGTGGACCGAAGACTTCGGCGTCCGCCTCTACACCGAAACACTCGCCTGGGCCGATCGGATCGAGGGACTCGCCGGGCTGAGCCCCTGGATCCTCAAGGACTTCCGCTCTCCCCGCCGCCAGCTCACGGGCGTCCAAGATTGGTACAACCGCAAGGGCATGGTCAGCGAGACGGGCGAGCGCAAGATGGTCTTCGACGTGCTCCGTCGGTATTACGAGCAGAAGTCGGGTGAGAGATCCGAGTAAAGATCGAACAAGTCGCACAATCGAGACATCGCCGGCTACTGTCACGGCTCATGAGCCGATCGACGCTCAGATATCGCACCGCTCCAAAGGAGTTCTCATGCTCGGCCGAGTCTTCAAGGCGTACGACGTCCGCGGAACCTACCCCGACCTTCTCACCGACCAGATGGCGTGGCAGATCGGCTTCGGCGCAAGCCGGTACCTGATCGAGACCGCCGCCGCTGATGGCGATACCACGCCCATGATGCGCAACGTCGTCGTCGGCCGTGACATGCGCAAGTCCAGCCCGACGCTTGTCGAGCGCCTGATCAAGGGCATCACCGATCAGGGCGGCAACGTGATCGACGTCGGGCTGTGCGACACGCCGCTGATCTATTTCGCGGTGAACTACTACGACTGCGCCGGCGGCATCATGACGACGGCGAGCCACAATCCGCCGCAGTACAACGGCTTCAAGATCTGCAAGCGCAAGGCCAAGCCCGCTGGCGAAGAGACCGGCCTGGGTGAGATCCGCAAGCACGCCGCGATGGTCGACCGCGCCGGCGCGAACAACAAAGACAAGCCCGAGGGTGCGGGGCGAAGCGAGAAGCGCGACCTGTGGGAGGCCTACGCCGAGCACGTGCTCAGCTTCCTCGATTTGCACGGCAAGAGCCTGAAGATCGTGATCGACGCGTCCAACGGCATGGCGGGCCAGATGCTGCCCAAGATCTTCGGCAAGAAGGGGGCCAACGTCGAAGGCCTTGAGATCGTCGAGATCAACTACGACATCTCGAAGGGCGAGTTTGTCCACGAGCCCAATCCGCTCGTTGCCGAGAATCTCCGCCAGACGCAAGAGGCGGTCATCGCCGAGGGCGCCGACCTCGGCTTCTGCTTCGACGGCGACGCCGACCGCTGCGTTGTGATCGATGAGAAGGGACAGGCCGTCGCCTGCGACCACCTCACCGCGGTGCTCGCTCCGCACTTCCTCGCGAAAGCGCCCGGCTCGACGATCGTGTACGACCTGCGATCGAGCAAGGCTGTCGCGGAGGAGATCGAGAAGGCCGCCGGCAAGCCGCTGATGGGCCGGGTGGGCCACGTCTTCATGAAGCAGGCGCTCGCCGAAACCGGCGGCGTCTTCGGCGGCGAGCTCTCCGGGCACTTCTACTTCCGAGACAATTTCAACGCGGACTCCGGGGCCATCGCGATGGCCACCGTCCTCACCGTGCTCACGGGGCAGGACACGCCCATGAGCGAACTCGTCAAGCCCATCGCCGGCCGGTACGTGCAGTCGGGAGAGATCAACTTCGAGAACGAGGAAAAGGACGAGGCGATCGAGGCGATCCAGGAAGAGTTCGGTCCGGGATCCGACGATGACGGCGACATCGAGCACCTCGACGGCGTCACAATCGACTGCTTCGAGACCGCCGGCTGGTGGTGCAACGTCCGAAAGAGCAACACCGAGCCGCTGCTCCGGTTGAACCTGGAGGCCCGCGACGAGGCCACCCTGCGGTCGGCGGTCGACCGCATTGCACCCATGCTCGGCACACGCGTCGCGCACTGAAAGCCGGTCCAGCGGTTACAGTGCGGGGGCGTCCCGGCACCGACCCTCACCCTTGACACCCGGGGGTTCCGATGAACCTGCAGCACTTCTTCGATCACTGGTCTATCGCCGAGAATCCGTTCCGGGGCGAAGAAGCCCGGCAGGACGCCGTGTTCCGCAAGCTCGGCGATGCGTCGGCGGGGAACCGGCTCGCGGCGGCGCACTCTGACTTTGAGAAGATCCTCGGCCAGATCGAGCACCCGTCGACCTCGATCGTCTTCGGTGAGAAGGGCAGCGGCAAGACCGCCATCCGCCTGCAGATCACCGAGGCTGTCGCGGATCACAACAAGGCATCGCCCGATGCCAAGGCCCTGCTGATCGCGTACGACGAGCTGAACCCCGTGCTCGATCGCTTCCACGAGCGGGCCGGCGGCGGCGATCCGCTCGCCTCGCTTTCGAAGCTCCGCCTCCAGGACCACGTCGATGGCATCCTGATGTCGGCCGTGCCCGGGATGGTCGATACGATCATCGGTGAAACCGCGTCCGGCCGGTCGACCGACCTGGGCGAAGGCGTCCGCCGGAGGGCCCGCTCGCTCGATCCCACGAGCCGCGGCGATCTCTTGCTGCTGCAGACGCTCTACGACCGTCCCGACCGCGCCGCCGACCGCACCCCCAAGCTCCGCCGGGCCCTGCGCATCAGGCCGAGGCTCGATGCGGTGCTGTTCATGCTCGGCGCGTACGGCGGCTGGGTACTCCCCGCCGGCGTTGTTGTCGCGTTCTTTACCATCGGCGGCGGCGAGTCAAACTTGCTCTGGAACGCCGCGTTCTTCATCGCCCTGGCGGCGTGGCTCGCGCTCATCGGCAAGCGGATCATCTGGGACGCCGCCCGCCTCCGCCGCGTGGCCCGGAGCGTGCGCCGACAGATCCGGATCACGAGCCGCGACGAGCAGGGCTTCGCCCGGTCGCTCGCCGCGATCGATCCGTCCCAGCGCCGCGACGGCGTGCTGCCGCTCTCCGACGCGCCCGATACCCGCTACGCCCTGATCGACCGCCTGCGGCAGGTGCTCGCCGCGTTCGGGTACAAGTCGATGATCGTCGTGATCGATCGGATCGATGAGCCCACGCTGGTCAACGGCGACGCGGATCGCATGCGCGCCGTCGTCTGGCCCATGCTCAACAACAAGTTCCTCCAGCAGGAATCGCTCGGCGTGAAGATGCTCCTGCCCATCGAGCTCCGCCACGCGATCTACAAAGAGTCCAGCCAGTTCTTCCAGGAGGCCAGGCTCGATAAGCAGAACATGGTCGACAGGCTGAGCTGGTCGGGCGCGATGCTCTACGACCTGTGCGAGTCGCGGCTCCGCGCGTGCCGACCGAACGACGCCGAATCTATCAGCCTGCTCGATCTGTTCGCCGAGGATGTCACGCGTCAGGACCTTGTCGATGCGCTCGAGCAGATGCACCAGCCGAGAGACGCCTTCAAGTTCATCTACGCGTGCCTCACCGAGCACTGCCAGAACGTCACCGCGGAGCAGCAGCAGTTCCGGGTGCCGAGGCTCGTGCTCGAAGGTGTCCGCAAGAGGCAGGCCGAGCGCGTGCAGTCGCTCTACCGCGGCATCGGCCCCGCATGACCGCGCGGCCCGCACCCAGGATCGCGCTCGCGACGTGCATCGACCTGCCCGAGCCCGATCCGGATGAGGACGTGATGCTCCAAGCGGCGCGTGACGCCGGCCTCGATGTCGCCCTCGCCGCGTGGGACGATCCGACCATCGATTGGACCGGGTTCGATGCCTGCGTCGTCCGCTCGACATGGAACTACTATGACGATCCGGAGGCCTTCGCCGATTGGCTCAACCTCGTGAGCGACGCGACGCTCCTCGCCAATCCCGCGGGCATCGTGCGTTGGAACCTGCACAAGCGGTACCTGCGCGAGCTCGAACAGCAGGGCCTGCCGATCGTGCCGACGGCGTTTGTCGACGCGGGCGCAGACGCAGATCTATCGGAAATCATCGGAAACAGAGCGTGGCCCGATGATGTCGTGATCAAGCCCTGCGTCTCCGCCGGCAGCTCCCGGACGAGGCGCTTTCGCGACGGCTGCGGCGACGAGGCGCGTGCCTTTCTGCGGTCGATCACAACAGCCGATGACGCGATGATCCAGCCCTATGTGCCCTCAGTCGAGCACGGCGGGGAGCGATCCGCGGTCTGGATCGGCGGCGAGGCGACCCATGCCGTCGTCAAGCAGCCGCGGTTCGATGCCGACGACGAGAGCGTCTCGGAAGCGCAGCCGGTCACCGATGCCGAACGCGCCATGCTCGAACGCTGCGTCGAGATCGCCGGAGACGGCCTGCTCTACGCGCGGCTCGACACCATGCGCGGCCCGGACGGGTCGCTGCTCATCAGCGAGCTCGAGCTGATCGAGCCGTCGCTCTTCCTGCTGCAATCCGAGGCGGCGACGGCCCGCTTCGTGCACGCCCTCCGCTCGCTCGCGGGCTAATCCATGGGCTCAAGCCTGGCGTACTCGAGCACGAGCGTCTTCAGGCCGATGCCGCGGAAGTTGACCTTCGCCCGGGCGTTCGCGCCGCCCTGGATCGACTGCACGACGCCCACGCCGAACCGCGGATGGCGGACCGTCGCACCCTCGGCGAGGCCCGAGGCGAGCCTGTTGCCCCGCGCGGCACGCTCGACCTCCTCCGCAGACGAATACTCGCGGAGCTTCGCGACCGAGACATCCCGCTCCCAGCTCTGACCGATCGTGCCCGTCCTGGGCGACTCGCCGAACGGGTCGGACTGATCGCTGAGCCGCACGTGCTCGGAGCCCAGCTCTTCGATGAAGCGGCTGGGGATCGCGCGTTCGCTGATCCCTCGCTGCGTGCGATACTTCGCCGCGGACATCCGGAGCTGCTTCATCGCTCGCGTGATGCCCACGAAGCAGAGCCGGCGCTCTTCCTCGAGCTCGGTCTCAGACGCGTGGGCCCGCGAGTGGGGGAGCACGTTCTCTTCGAGGCCGATCATCGCGACCGCGGGGAACTCGAGGCCCTTCGCCGCGTGGAGCGTCATCAGGGTGACCGCGCCGTTCTCCGAATCGACCGCGTCGGCATCCGCCACGAGCGAAACCGATTCGAGGTACGCCCGCAGCACGCTCAGCAGCCCGGGCTCGGTCGTTTCGCCTGTCACGGCCGCGGCAAACTGCATCGGATCGTCCGCCGGGTCGTAGTTCTCCTCAAACTCGGCCGCGGACGACACAAGCTCTTCGAGGTTGTCGAGCCGGTCGGCGTCGTCCTCGTTCTTGGCGGCGAGCTTCTGGTAATGCGCCTCGAGCCCGCTCTCTTCGATCACCCGCTCGACGAGATCCCGCAGGCTGCCCGGCACATCGCTGCCCATAAACGAGCCCGCGCCGTTCCAGCTGTCGATCAGAGCAACGAAATCGCCCATCGCATTCCGAGCCCGGCCGCTCAGCGCCGGCACCTCGCCCGCCCGCCTCAGCCCCTCGAACACCGGCACGCCCCGGTCGCCCGCGTAGACCTGCGCCGCCGCGAGCCCGGCCTTGCCGATACCCCGAGAGGGCGTGTTCACGATCCTCAGGAGCGACACGTCGTCCGCCGTATTCGCAACAACACGCAGGTACGCGAGCGCGTTCTTGATCTCCTCGCGCTGGTAAAACGCCGTGCCCCGCACAACGACGTACGGAACAGACTCACGCCTGAGCTCGTCCTCGATCGCCCGGCTCAGCGCGTTCGTCCGGTAGAACACGGCCATATCGCGCCACGTGTGCCCGCCGTCTTCGCTGAGCGACTTGAACCAGTCAACGACGAGCTCCGCCTCGTGCCGCTCGTCCCGGCAGAGCGTGACCTCGACCTGCTCGCCGCCGGGCGTCGACGTAAACAGATCCTTGTGCTTGCGCTGCTTGTTGTTGCGAATGAGCGTGTCGGCGATCGACAGGATGGGCTCCGTCGATCGGAAGTTCTCGCCGAGCGGGATGACCCGCGTGCCGGGGAACTTCTCTTCGAAGTCGAGGATGTTGGTGATGTCGGCCCCCCGCCAGCCGTAGATCGACTGGTCGGGATCACCCACAACGAAGATGTTGGGCTCGGCTCCGCGCTCGGCCTTGGTCCCGGCGAGCAGGCTGGCGATCACGAACTGCGCGCGATTCGTATCCTGATACTCGTCGACCATGAGCCATTGCCAGCGATCCTGGCACTCCCGGCGGACGCCCTCGTCGTTCGCCAGGACCTTCGCCGTGTGCAGCAGCAGATCGTCGAAATCGACCGCCCCGGCCTTCCGCTTGCCCGCCTCGTAGCCCGCGTAGATCTTCGCGATGTTCCGCGTCGAAAAGTCGCCGGCCTGCGCGGCATAAGCCTCCGCGTCGACCAGCTCGTTCTTCGCGTTGCTGATGATCCCGAGCACCGACCGCGGCGGGAAGTTGCTCGTGCTCAGATCGAGCCCGGCGATCACCCGCTTCACGAGCGAAACCTGATCCGCCGAGTCGTAGATCGAGTAGTCGGGCTTGAGCCCGGCAGCATCCGCGTACCGCCGGAGCAGCCTCGCGCACAGGCTGTGAAACGTGGTCACGATCAGCCCGCGGTTCTGTCGCGACCCCTCGCCGCCGGTCAGCGCCGCCACCCGCTCGCGCATCTCCTTCGCCGCCTTGTTCGTAAACGTCAACGCCAGGATGGACCACGGCGGCACGCCCTGCTCGAGCAGGTAGCCGACGCGACGTGTGATCACCCGCGTCTTGCCCGAGCCGGCCGCGGCGAGCACCAAGACGGGCCCCTCGAGTGCGGTTGTCGCTTCGAGCTGCGCAGATGTCAGCCCTTCGAGCAACGGCGAATCGGGCGTGGTCGGGCCGGCTCCGCCGGCGGCGTGGTCCATCTGTCACCGTAGACCAAAGAAGTCGATCACAGAAGCCGCCCTCGACCACGTACCCGCGTCAGCCGCCGGGAAAGGCGACCCTGCCATCCGCCGACTCGCTCGGGTCGCACGGAAGCTCCGCCGAACGCGCGTGAGATCAACTCCCAGCGCTACCAACGGAGCGCCATCAGCCGCTACTATGCGTGCTCGCGGCAGCAGCCGACCGCCGAAGTCAGACGCACGGAAACCCCGAACACGCCCATGGCCGATCCGCCCAAGCGACAGCTCGAGGACACCACCCCGCTCAAGGGCCAGTCGGCCTCGGGGGCCCTCACGCCCGATCTGCACGAGACGCAGTCCGCCATCGAGCAGGCGGCCAAGGGCGGGACCAACGTCGACACGCTTGTGGGACGCCTCGTGGTCGATAACGGCCTCGCCACCCCTGAAGAAGTCCAGCACGCCCTCGAGCACGCCAAGAGCCTCCGCGAAGAAGAAAACGCGGCGAGTCTCGTGCAGATCCTGGTCGAGCAGGAGTACGTCACCAAGCGGCAGATCGCTAGGCTCCGCGCGATCATCGAGGCCGAACGCTCGGGCCAGAAGATCCCGGGCTTCAAGATCCTCGGCAAGCTCGGGGCGGGGGCGATGGCGACCGTGTTCCGGGCCGTACAGCTCAGCCTCGACCGGGACGTCGCGATCAAGGTTCTGCCGCGAAAGTTCAGCTCGAACCCGCAGTTCATCGAGCGGTTCTACGCCGAGGGGCGATCCGCAGCCGCGCTGAACCACCCCAACATCGTGCAGGCCTTCGACGTCGGCAAGGCGGGCGAGTTCCACTACTTCGTCATGGAGTTCGTCGACGGGCGAACGGTCTACGACGACATTGTCAAGCAGAAGCGCTTCACCGAAAAGGGCGCGGTCGAGGTGATGATCCAGGTCGCCCAGGCCCTGCAGCACGCCCACGAGAAGGGCCTGATCCACCGCGACGTCAAGCCCAAAAACATCATGATCACCAAAGAAGGCGTGGTGAAGCTGGCGGACATGGGCCTGGCCCGCGCGGTGTCCGACAAAGAAGCCGCCGAGGCGGAAGCGGGCAAGGCATTCGGCACGCCGTACTACATCAGCCCCGAGCAGATCCGCGGCGAGCGGGACATCGGCCCGCCGGCGGATATTTACTCGCTGGGCGCGACGTTCTACCACATGGTGACCGGCGCCGTGCCGTACGAGGGCAAGAACCCCTCCGCGGTGATGCACAAGCATCTGAAGGCCGAGCTCGTGCCCCCCGACCACGTGAACCCGAAGCTGCAGGCCGGCGTGAGTGAAGTCATCGAGATGATGATGGCCAAGCACCCGCGCGAGCGGTACAAAGACTGCGGCGACCTGCTGCTCGACCTTCGGGCCGTGCTCGCCGGCGACACGCCCTCGATCGCTCACCGCGACGTGTTCGGCGAGGCGGATCTCAGCGCAGTGTCCGCTGCCGAGGCCGCGGTCGTTCCGGACGAGATCCCGGTCGATTCCTCGGGGGCCGCGAGCGTTCGGCCCGGGCTCGTGGTCGCGCTCGGCGTCATGCTGGCCGTGAGCCTGCTGTTCAATCTGCTGCAGGCGGTCCTCTGAGCGGTCCAGGGTCGGTCTCAGCCGCCCCGGATTCTCGCTCCGGTCATCTCTCCGCGTCCCCCTTGCTCGGAACCGGGCCGACGCTAGACTTGCATACATGACAGCGATCGCAATCTTTCAGACTTCTGTTCGGGCCACGCAGCCCGAGACCCTCGCTTCATGATGCCCGTGCTGTCTTGCTCTACCGATATTCACGCGGTTGGGGGTCTTCCCTCAGCCGGAAACCACGTAGGTCCCGTCGAGTTGATCCGCGTTGGAGCGGAATTGAACCGATAGGGCCCTGATGAACCCTCCGCGGCTGCTCGGCGCCGGCTGCGGGTGGACAGGAACGCGGACGCCGAATCGGAGGCCTTGATATCGCTCGCGGACGATTCTTCAGAGACACCGGCCCGGTCCAGCGGACACGGGTGAACCACATGATCCGGATCACCCCGATCCGCCTGATCGGCAAGGACAACGAGCAGATCGGCGTGATCGAGACGCACGAGGCGATCCGCATGGCGGAAGACGCGGGCCTCGATCTGGTCGAGGTCGTGTCGGACAGCCGGCCGCCCGTCTGCAAGATCATGGACTACGGCAAGCACAAGTACGATCTTTCCAAGCGCAAGCAGCCCTCGAGCAAGGGCAGCGAGCTGAAAGAGATCCGCCTCGGCCGATCGATCAAGATCGACCCGCACGATATCGAGATCCGCTCGGCGCAGGCCCGCCGGTTCCTGATGGAGGGGCACAAGGTCCAGGTCATCCAGCGGTTCCGGGGCCGCGAGATGGCGCACAAGGATCTGGGCCTCGACAACCTGCGCGTGTTCTACGAATCGCTCGAGGACATCTGCAAGGTCGAGCAGACGCCCAGGCCCTTCGGCCGGCAGTTCAACATGCTGCTCGCGCCGGACAAGGCACGGATCGAGGGCGTCAAGGCCAAGATGAAGCGGGAAGAAGCCGAAGAAGAGAAGGCCAAGCAGGCCGAGCTCGAGGCCAAAATCGCCGAGCTCGACGCCCGCGAAGCCGCCGAAGTCGACGACGACCAGGTCGACGCGGAGCAGACGGCCGATCAGCAGGCCGAGGCCGCGAAGGACACCAAAAAGAAGTCCGAGCGGTCGAACACCGGCAAGGGCAAGGACAACCGGGCGAGCAACCCGGTCGACGACGAGATCGCCGAGCTCCTGGGCGAGTAAGCCTTTGAGATGACGATACGAAAGCGTTCGAGCGCCCCGGCCTGATCGCCGGGGTGCTTTCGCATTTGCGGCTCACTAGTCGTGCCGCAGCGCGACGATGGGATCCTGCTTCGCGGCCTTCATCGCGGGGTAGAGCCCGAAGACCAGCCCCGTCGCCGCCGCGACACCGAAGGCGACCATCATCGACCACGGCGCGATGCGTGTCGGGGCGGACACGTCCGCCGGGATGATCGACCGGAGCCCGGGCAGCGACGGCAGCACGTCCTCGACCAGCACCGGGATACCGAGGCTCAGCAGCACGCCGACGCCGACGCCGACGAGCCCGCCGATCGCGCTGAGCACACCGGTCTCAACAAGGAACTGCCAGATGATGTGCCGCCGCGTCGCGCCGAGCGATCGGCGGATGCCGATCTCGCGGGTCCGCTCCGTGACGTTGGCCAGCATGATGTTCATGATGCCGATGCCGCCGACCAGCAGGCTGATGCCCGCGATCGCGCTGAGCGTCACCGTCCAGGTCAGGGCCTGACGCTCGGCCTCCTCGAGCAATTCGTACGGCACGATCAGGCCCACATCCTGCATGCCCTCGTGCCTGACCTCGAGCGTGCGCCTCAGCACGCTCGCGTCGCCGATGACTCGGTCCCGTGCGGGGCTCTGCAGGTAGACCTCGGCGATCTGCACCTCGGCGGCGCTGAACGAGCCGGACTCCCGCTGCACCACGGTGTCGCCGAACGTCGCCCGAGCGGTGGTGATCGGCACGTGCACGTCGAGGTTCAGGTCTCGCCCGACGAGCGCCGCCCCGGCCCCGCCCGAGAGCCCGATCGGCGCGAGCACGCCCACGACCCGGAAGACCTTGTCGTCGATCCGCAGCGTGCTGCCCAGCGGCTCTTCGAGGTCGTAGAGCTCCTTGGCGATCTCGGATCCGATGACCGCCACCATCCCGCGGGTTTCCATGTCGGCCTGGGTCAGGTACCGCCCGCGCTCCAGGGTGAGGTTCGCCACGTCGAGCATCGCGGGCGTCGTGCCGAACGACTGGCTCGTCTTGCGCTTCATCCCTCGCAGGAGCTGGCTGCCGAACTGCTTGAGCGGCACGATCTGCTCGGCGTCGGGGAACTGCGCCTCGATCACCCGCACGTCGTCGCGGGTCAGCCCGTACTTCGCCACGCCCGACCGCCGCTGGCCCTGCGCCTGATCCGAGCTCGGCGGCTTCTGGCTCCTCACGATGATGTTCCGCGCCCCGAGCCGCTCGATCTGCATCAGCGCCTGGTGCTTCGAGCCCTCGCCGATCGAGACCATCGCGATGACCGCCGAGACGCCGATGATGATCCCGAGCGCCGTCAAAAACGACCGCAGCAGGTGCAGCCGGAGGTTGCTCACACCGAGCCGCATCGTTTCAAGCAAGAACGTCATGCCCCGATGGTACCGACGCCGAGCGCCCGGGTGGCAATCATGCCCCGTGGCGAGCATCGAGATCATCCGAGAGCACGAGACGCCCGTCGGCTGGCGGTTCGAGGTCCGGATATCGTCCCGCCGCGGCGGCACGACCGACCACGAGCTCACCATGAGCTTCCAGGACTACGAGCACCTCTGCCGGGGCACCCGCCCGCCGAGCGAGGTCGCCGCCGATCTAGTCGACCGGCTCGTTTCGGGTGACATCGAGAATGCGCCCAATCCCCTGCCGGCGCGCTTCGATGCGGCGACCGCAAACAGATGGACCGTGCGCTAGGGCAGCAGCTCTGCGAGGTACCGCCCCGTGTGGCTCGCCTCCACCTTCGCCGCGTCCTCCGGCGTGCCGCTCGCGACGATCGTGCCCCCGCCATCGCCGCCCTCGGGGCCGAGGTCCACGATCCAGTCGGCGCACTTGATGACGTCGAGGTTGTGCTCGATCACCACAAGCGTGTTGCCGGCCTCGGTGAGCTTGTCGAGCACGGCAACCAGCTTGCGGATGTCCTCGAAGTGCAGGCCCGTCGTCGGCTCGTCGAGGATGTA
>JBCBNT010000035.1:0-30665 GCA_039821685.1 Planctomycetota bacterium
CGCGACATTCTCGAGAAGCATGTGTGTGACGTCGTCATGCCCGACATCACGCGCTGCGGCGGGCCGTCGGAGATGAAACGCATCGCAACGATGGCGGAGGCATACAACGTCCTGGTCGCGCCGCACAACCCGAACGGGCCGCTCAGCACCCTCGCGAGCGCCCATGTGTGCGCGGCTATTCCCAACTTCTTCCGGTGCGAATTCATGCTGAACGATGTGCCGTGGCGGGATATGGTCATATCGCATCCGCTCGATGTGCGCGATGGTTTCCTGCACCTTTCCGATCGGCCGGGCCTCGGTGTTGATCTGGTAGACGAAGAGATGGAGAAGCACCCGGGCGTGCGCTCAATGAACGAGCGCGAGGGCTTCTATGTCTAACCAGGGCATGCCTCAATGACGCTCAGCATCGACCTGACCGGGAAGCGGGCGTTGGTCACCGGCGTGACCGATGGCATCGGTGTCGGGATCGCGAGTAAGCTCGCCGAAGCGGGCTGCGACGTCGCCGGCTGCGCGAGGCGCCCAGATGATTCACCCGAGGTCGCGCGCTTTGTGTCCATCGTTCAGGGCTTCGACCGGAACGCGTTCTACGCGACAACAGACATCAGCACGCCCGACGGCCCGCAGGCATTCGTCGAGCGTGCGGCGGAAGCCCTCGGCGGCGTCGATATCGTGGTATCAAACGCCGGCCGAAATGTTTTCGAAGGCATCGATGCGTGCTCGGAACCTCAGTGGAACGCATGTATGGAGCTCGATCTTGCCTCGCACTGGCGGCTTGGGCGGGCGTGCCGCCACCACCTTACGCAGTCCGGTTCGGGCGTGATGATTATCAACAGCTCGAACCATGCGTACAGCACACTGCCCGGGTGCTTTCCTTACAACGTGGCGAAAGCGGGGCTCGTCGCGATGACGCAATCGATGGCGATCGAGTGGGGACCAGCGATTCGTGCGGTCTGCATCGCGCCCGGTTTCATCGACACACCAGGGGGAGACGCGTGGTTCGGGTCGTTCGATGATCCGGAGGCCAAGCGACGCGAGATCGAGCGGGCACACCCGGTCGGCCGCATCGGCACTCCCGACGAGATCGGCGGCGTCTGTGCCTTCCTTGCGAGCAAATATGCCGCGTTTATCAGCGGCACCACGATTCTGATCGACGGCGGACACGCCGCGCACATGGGGTGGTGATCTACGCCACCCAAACGGAGATCGACGATGCGTATCGAACGGACGACCTCACACTTGGTATACCTTCTGCTGCTTGCTTTCTGTGTCAGCGGCCTCTCGCTCGCGGGTTTGGCATCCGCCCAGGCACAGCAGATCGATCTCAGCGGCACGTGGTCGTTCGCGATCGACCCCGAGGATCGCGGCGACGCCGACGGCTGGGCGTCCGGAGGCCCGCTCGACGGCGAGCTCCGGCTGCCCGGGTCGCTTCAGTCACAAGGTTTCGGCGAACCGCCTTCCCGCACCGGGCCGTGGACGACCAATCTCGGCGTGTCGATGCTGGCCGATGAGCGCTTCGAGCTGTACACGTCCGATGACGACTTCGGCAATCCGTTCTGGCTCACACCGAAGCGGCTTTATGTTGGTGTCGCGTGGTACGAACGCGAAGTGGACATCCCGCAGAGCTGGGACGGTTCAAGGATCGAGTTGTACCTTGAGCGGGCTCACTGGGGCACGACTGTCTACGTCAATGGCGAACAGGTAGGGCCGCAACAGACCTCCCTCGGCACGCCGCACGTACACGATCTGACTGCCGCGATCGATGCTGCCGGCGGCCCGGGCACGCACACTATCACGATGAGCATCGATAACCGTCTGATCGTGAACGTCGGGAAAGACGCGCACGGCCTCGGCGACCAGATGAATACCAACTGGAACGGCGCAATCGGAGAGATCCAGCTCCGCAGCTCGCCCGGTGTGCGCATCGAGAACGTGCAGCTTTTCCCCAACATCGAGCGTCGGTCCGTCGAAGCCGTGGTCACGGTCGGCAACATCAGCGGTGCGCCTGGGTCCGGGTTGATCACAGTCGACATCGCCAACAAGACCGGCCGGCCGTTCACGGTCGGCCCGATCCAACGCACAATCGAGTGGTCAGCGGACGGGCAGAGCACGTCACGGTTCACCATCAATCTCGGTGAATCCGCGCCGCTCTGGTCGGAGTTTGACCCGAATGTCCTGCAGATGACAGCACGGCTTGGCGATCACTCGTTTACGACCGACTTCGGCCTGCGGGAGATCACGACGCGGACAGATGCCACCGGCACTGCGTTCGTCATCAACGGCCGACGCGTCTTCATGCGTGGAACGCTCGATTCCGCTGTTTTTCCGGAGACCGGGTATGCTGCGATGGACAAAGAGTCATGGGCTCGGCTCTATAAAATCGTACGGTCCTACGGGCTCAATCACGTTCGGTTTCACAGCGCCACGCCGCCTCGCGCCGCGTTCGAGGCGGCGGATGAGCTCGGGATCTACTTACTCGCCGAATGCTCAACGTGGCCGAACTTCCAGAACGCGCCTGGCCTGCCCGAGTGGCTCGAAGACGAGGGCGACCGGATCCTGGCCGAGTATGGCAACCATCCATCCTTCGTGCTTTTCGGTGTCGGAAACGAGTTCTGGAACGGCGGCAAGATGAACGATGCGGCGCCGATGATCGAACCCGCGATCGATAAGTGGCGTGAAACGGATACGCGGCGCTACTACACCACGGGCGCCGGTTGGCCGCAGGCCCCGGCGAACGACTTTCACATCACGCAGGACCCACGGCTGCAGCTCTACCCCGGTCTTCGGCTGACCGATCCACCGCGGACCGATCTCGACTACAGCGGCTATGTCAGCCAGCAACCGGTGCCGATCATCACGCACGAGATCGGCCAGTGGTGCGCGTTCCCCGACGTCTCGGCCCCCGCACGCACGCGCGACTTTCTTGAAGCGCGATTGTTGGGAATGTGTGAGGACGCATTGACGCGAGCGGGCCTCGATGGGCTCGCCCACTCGCTGACGGACGCGTCGGGTCGCTTCCAGGCGTTGCTGTACAAGGCGGAGATCGAGGCCGCGCTCCGTACGCCGGGGCTTGCCGGCTTCCAGCTGCTCGGGCTCGCCGACTACCCCGGACATGGCTTCGCGCCCGTGGGCGTGCTCGACCAGTTTCTGCGTCCCAAGGGATACTCGAGCCCTGCGCAGTATCAGCGATTCTGCGCGGATCGCGTGCTCCTGGCCCGGATGCCCGCGAGGGTCTTCGAGCAGGGCGATCGGGTGGCGGTCCAGCTCGATCTCGCTCATTATGGCCGGGACGATATCGAGGGCACGCTCGACTGGAGCGCAACTGGTTCTCAGAGCGGGCGCATCGCCGGCGGGTCGTTTGCGATCGATGTCGACGCCGGGGGGCTCGCAGATTTGTTGACGGTTGACTTCGACCTGCCGTCGTCCGAAAGCGGCGAAGAGGTCAGGATCGAAGCATCGATCCGAGGTTCCACGATCGCAAACGACTGGTCCATCTGGTCGTATCCTGCATCAGCCGGCGGCGACACGGACGAATCCGATCTCAGGATCGTCCGGTCGATCGATGCGGAGGTCGCGCGCGATCTCGATGCCGGCGAGACGGTTCTCGTCTTTGCCCCGCCGGCGTGGATCGCGGCCGATACGTTCGGCTCTTTCCGCCCGATCTTCTGGAACACCGTGCTATTTACGACTCAGCGCGAGCACACGCTCGGTGCGCTCATCGACCGCGATCATCCGGCGCTCGCGGCGTTCCCCACCCAGGAGCACGTCAGCTGGCAATGGTGGGACATCCTGTTCAAGAGCAAACCGATACCGCTCGGTGGCCTGTCGAGCCCGATCGATCCGATCGTCCGGCCGATTGATGACTGGGTCGATCCGCGGAGCCTTGGGCTCCTCTTTGAGGCCCGCGTCGGACAGGGCAAGGTGCTGATCTGCGGGGTCGATCTCGAAACCGATCTCGCCGGCAGACCGGCGGCCCGTGCGCTGCGCGCCAGCCTGACTGATTATGCGCGGAGCGACGCGTTTGCTCCCCGCCAACGGCTTGAGGGCTGGGAATTGACCCGCCTGTTCCGCGAGCCATCGGAGATGCAGAAGCTCAACGCCGCGGTGACCGCATCGAACGCTCATCCGGGATACGGGCCGGAGCTCGTACTAGACGGCGACCCGGCGACCTTCTGGCATACCGCGTGGGCGCCGACGCAGGTCGAACCGCCGCACAGCTTGGAGATCGATCTGGGCCTGCCGCGGCCCGTCGCCGGACTGCGATACACGCCGCGGAGTGATAGCGAGAATGGCAGATTTGCCGAGTACCGAATCGAGGTCAGCGATGCAGGCTACGACTGGACGCAGGTCAAAGAGGGGGCATGGCAAAACGACGCGACGGTCAAGTCCGCGACGTGGCAAGCAACACAGGCCCGGTATGTCCGGCTGACGATGCTGCGGTCGACCAACGGCGAGCCGTACGCGAGCGCAGCCGAGGTGGAGATTATCGTCGAATGAATCTCAACATACGAGCTCTGCTGTCCGTGCTCGCGGTGGTCATCGTCGTTGCAGATACACACGCGCAGCACGACGACCGGCCGAACTTCCTGCTTATCACGAGCGAGGATATGAGCCCGGACCTCGGGTGCTACGGCGATCCCGTGGCGATCACCCCGAACCTCGATGCGCTCGCACGCCGGGGTAATCGGTACACGTCTGCCTTCGCAACCGGACCGATCTGCTCGCCGGCCCGAACGGCGCTGCTCTTCAGCCGCTACCAAACGAGCCTCGGAGCCGGGAACCACCGGTCAACAGCGAACACACCGGCGGAGCTGGTCGGGTTCGCGAGCCACCTCCGCGATGCGGGATACTTCTGCACGAACTCACCGAAGGTTGACTACAACAGCTCCCGGATCTGGGAGATCGAGCGTGCGACGTACGACCGCGGCAGGGACTGGCGAGAATCCGCACGCGATGGCCGGCCGTTTCTCTCGATCATCAACATCGACGTCTCGCACCAGTCGTACACGAGCGTGCTGCCCTTTGAGGAGTACCGCACACGTGTGCGGAACAAGCTGCCCGCGGATTGGATCCGCGACCCAGCGGACGTCATCGTCCCGCCGTACTTCCCCGACACGCCCGCGGTCCGAAAGGAGCTTGCCCGGTATGCCGACTGCGTGTCGCTGATGGACATGCGAGCCGGCGAGATCCTTGCAAAGCTCGACGAAGACGGCCTGTCCGACAGCACGATCGTGATGTATTTTTCTGACCATGGCGCGGGACACCCGAGACACAAGAGCACTCCCTTCGCGTCGGGCCTCCGGGTGCCGATGATCATTTATTGCCCGCCTCGATTCGAGCACCTGCTCCGGGCACCACGCGGAGACGCGTGCGAAGACATCGTGTCGTTCGTCGATATCGGCCCGACGCTGCTGCGGCTTGCCGGCGTGGATGTCCCGCCGTCGATGCACGGCGTGCCCTTCCTCGGGGCTGATGCCCAACCTCGCGAGTTTGCCGTCGGTGCTCTGGATCGCCGCGCCGAGAGCTTCCATCTCGCTCGGACCGTGACCGATGGCCGGTACGTGTACATCCGCAGCTTCATGCCGCACGTCCCCTTCGGTCAGCCGAAGGGATACGGCTTCCCCTCCGCGATCTATCAGGAACTCAAGAGACTCGGCGAGGACAATCGTCTTCCGCCCGCGGCTGCTGACTACCTCAAACCACACGCTCCCGAATTGCTGTTCGATCTTCACTCAGACCCGTACGAAACGGCGAACCTCGCAACGCGTGAACAGGATACAGATACCATCAACCAATTCCGAAGTGAACTTCGATCGCATCTTTCTGATATCGGCGACTTCAACTTCCTCCCCGAAGAGGAGCTCGTGCGACGCGGGGGAACGGGCGCGTGGACCGAGGCGGTCGCTCCCGAGCTGCTCGAGACCATCAAAGAGGCCGCGAGCCTCGTTGGTGGCGATGAGGCAGTGTTACCCAGGCAGCTCGAACTCGCGACGCATGACGATCCAGCGGTGCGATGGTGGGCGACCATCGGTCTCCGGAACAGCAAGACCGCTAATGCAGATACTGCGCTGATTTCGGGGCTTCAAGATGAATCGCCATTGGTTCAGACAGAATCAGCCGCATCGTGCATCGAGCGTGGGCTCAATAAGCAGCAAGCCCGCACTGTCCTTCTCTCGGCGACTTCGAGCGATAATCCGCTCGTCGCATATCGAGCAGCTCGATACCTGCAGTTGAGTCCAATGAGAGATAGCGAGGCGCTTGCGGCCGTGCAAAACGCTGCCACGACACACTCGACTGAAATGCTTCGAGAAGTCGCGGCTGCAATGAGGCGAGATGCCCCAGCCCCTGGCACGCTACCGCAGACCAAATAAAAATAGTAGCGGGAGTAGCGGGCGAACTCGATAGGTTGAGGCAATCACCGCAAGGCATGCCGCCTCACCGTTCACCACGGCGTCAACTCAGCCGTCGCCTCCCAGGACGGCTCATTGCGCTGCTAGACCGCGCCGTCAAGGTGTGCCAGGAGTTTGTGCGCCCTGCTACGCGGCGTCTGGGCAGCATTCCAAGACTCGAATGACTGGATACGCCAGCCTTCGGTCGCCTCGAACGTACCGACGGTGCAGCCATATGCTCGGTGGTTCACCTCCTCTCTGCAAGACTGTTCTCGGTTCGGGAAGGCGGCACCTGCATTCCACCTCAACCGGCGTCAATGTACCATGAGCGGTATGGGGCCGGTACCGGTTGTGCCAATCGTGGTAGCCGTCGAGACGGCGCTGGATCGCTGCTGTCGTATGCGGTAGCCACGAGTGTTTCGCCCAGCGTTTCACATCTCGGAAGATCCGCTCGACCTTCGCGTTGAGGTGCCAGGTCCGGAATTGGCATCGGACGTGCGTCAGGCCGAGTCCTTGGATTCGGCTGCGGAAGCTGGCACGAAACTGGCTGCCATGACCTGTCACAAGGAACCGCGGTACCTTGCCGCACTTCTCTGCAGCCTGCTCGACCAACTCTGCAAGATCACTCGTGGTCGGCCTGTGGCCAAAGACATGCAATGCGACGATCCTGCGGCTAAAGCCGTCGACGATCGCCGCGATCTCGAATCGCTTCAAAAGCACACGCAGATCGGTCATGTCGAGATGCCAGACCTGGTTCGGTTGGGTCGGGTGCTGAACATGCTTCGGTGCCTTCGTGACGCGAGAGCGACCTGCAGCATTGCCAGGTCTCTCGGGAGGCTTTTCCTGAAGCACACGTTTGACCGACGTCCGGCTGATCTTGACGCCGGCTCGGACGATGTGCCTCGCGATCGTGCGGGTCCCGAACTCCGGCTCAGGGAACGCAACTCGGATCTCGTGCACGAGCCGGCGGACACCGTCGTGAATCCGGTTCCAAGGCGGCTTGCCCAGAAGCTGCTCAGCTCGCAGTTTGTCCTCAACTGCCTTCTGCCAGTTGCGGATCGTGTTGGGATGCACGAGGAATCGCTGAGCGGCTTCCTTGGTCGTCCATCCTCGCAGCTTCATAACTTCGAGGATCTGAGCCCGCTCGGCGGGGGCGTAGTGCGGTCGCTGATGGCCCGGCTTCCTCCGACGCTGAGATCGGAACACCTCAAGCTCTCGTCCGAGAAACGCTGCATCGTGGTAAGCCGTATCTCGCTGGCCCATCATCCGCACGATCGGGGACGCGTGATCCAGCATCCGGGTCCGTACAAGGACCGCTGCATGCATGAAAGCCGCAGCAGTTCCATCAGCCACAGCCAAAGCAGACCGCTCCAACTCCGACATGACGACTCCCCCACGACCGTTGTCCGGTTGTCGCAGTCAGACACTCTCAATCACTTGCCAGAAGGCACTTACGGCCCACCCGTCGGTTCCGGACCGGACACATCGGACACCTCAAATGGGATCCACAAACTCGCTGGCCCACCTCCCGGAGGGTAGAAAAGAGGCCACCCCGGCTGATCGCCTGATCACCCCACTAGACCTTCAATGACAATGGCCGCCTCATGGCTGCCCGAGAGACTGTTCGACATATCTGGGATCGCCCACCGCTTTCTGATTTCGTATGAGCCGATGGTGTCCCGCGATGCTGGCCAGGAGTGGCGAGAATCGCGGGGATTTTCGTCCATTCCCGTATCATCCGGCGACGATCGCTGGGACCTGGAATCGGCCAGCTTCGGGCGAGTCCGACCGAGTGTCTCTCGGGGCAGATTAAGGGGTGTCCCGTCGCGAAAATCAGGGCGTGGCGACAGCACAACGGAGACCGAGTGGGTGTGTCTGTCGAAACCGACTTGAGACCTCTCTCGCTCTCTCGCATCATCGTCAACCGGATCTCCGATGACTCCGTGAAGGTAAATCACTTGAGCACAAGGATCGCGTGCGGTACCTTGGGACAGTGTCCTAGGTCTTCACCACTCAATGGCTCCGTCGGCAGCACAGCTCAGCGGTTCTTCGCCGCATCGCGGTCACGTACGGCGAACTCGCCGTAGCGACTGGACCGATAAGTTTCATGCCGCGGGCACTCGCATGCTCCCGGATGAGTATGGGAAAGTGAATACGAATGAAACGACATGTTGCTATATGTGGTCTATCGATTCTCTCAGCTGTTTCAGTCGCTTGCGCCGCTTCGGCGCAGGACTCGTATCGCTGGGTTGGCAGCATGGCAAACAACGATTGGGGCAACCCGTTCAACTGGCTCAACCAGGTGACCCAGGGTATCGGTGTGCCCCCGATGGGTTCGCGCGTCCTCATTGACTCGACCTCGGGCCCGGTCACGATCGACTACGACCTCCCATCGACGTTTCTCTCGGATCTCAATCTGGCTGGACCCACTTTTCAAAGCTGGGCCGCGAATATCAACAGCAACAGCGCAACAAGCATCACGGTCGAGAGACTCTCCGTATTTATTGGGGCCAAAGCTACGCTCAGCGGCATGAACGGCTCCGGCGAGATCTGGTTGCAGCCCCCGGACATACCGTTCGCCCTGGTTGAGAAAACGCTCGGGCTCAACAACTCGCACTGGATCCATGTGCCAATGCCGACCCCGAACGGAGTCGACAACATTGATATTTCCGCCACAGAGCTTCGGCTTACCAATGGAGCACGGATCAGCTCCAGTTCGAGTAACAGTAGAATCGAACCAAGCGATACGGAGTCGCAATCCAAGCTCGTCTTCGACTCAGGCGGCGTCATCGATATAGATACCTATACCGCACAATCAACGATCGTCCGGGATGGTATCGGCCACTTCCGGCGGAACGCGCATCTGGTGAATGCTGAACTCGACGGCGGAGTACTTCTGTTCGGCGACGCGGACGATCCGTTTGCCGGCTTTGGTGCGCTGGATGGCACTGTCACGGGTTCGGGCATCATCCAGGTCGAGACCGGCTACGTCCTCGATGTAAGTGGTAACAACTCGTTCACCGGATTTGTTGGCATCGACGGTGGACGGCTGCGAGCGAACTCCGGGCCCGCGCTCGGGTCACTGAACAACTTCCTCAGCCTTGCCGGCAACGGCGTGTACCAGCCGACCGAGGTGTTTGCCACAGGTATCCCGGTGGAGTTCTTCGGCGATGGGAGGATTGATGTTTCCGCCCAGTCCAGCCCGCATCGGCTGGTCGGACCCGTGAGGGGTTCGGGTACGTTTACCAAGACGAACACGGGCGCACTCCGACTCGAGGGGCCGGGAACCGGTTTCACCGGCGACTTCGTCGTCAACGCCGGCACGTTGTGCTTCACGCGAACCGATGCCAGCAGCGGCGCGTCGTCACTCACGGTTGCGCAAGGCGCCAATGCGCTGCTCGATGCGCCGGATCTCACCTTCGAGACTCTTGCTGGCGGGGGCGATATCGAACTCGTCGATCGGGTCATTATCACCGGCCCCCCCACGGCCGCGGGCGATCAGTTCTCCGGCAGTATCACGTCGGAAGATTCATTCTTCGGAACCGGCACTTTTCTGATTCAGGAAGCCGCGGTCCAGGCGTTCGCCGGCGATGCCTCGGGCTACACCGGCGATTGGAGCGTCCTCGGCACCCTCGAGTTCGCGGGCCCCGATGCCTGGAACGGTGACACGGGCCTCACGAGCACCGGCACGGTTATCGCGAGCGGGGGTGGCGGGTTCTTCGACGAGTTGACGGGTCCCACGGGTTCTCGGTTCCACAAGACCGGAGACAACACCCTGCTCTTTAACGGTTCCGCCGGCAACTTCAATGGGACCACGACAGTGGAGGAAGGCACGCTGCGAGTCGACGGCTTTCTCGACGGAACTGTCCTCGTCCTCGATGGCGCAACGCTGAGCGGGATCGACGGCGACCTCGACGGGTTTGCCTCGATTGATCCCGGCGGACGGCTGACCCCCGGCGACGGAAACGAAGGCTCGACGGGCACGCTTGAATTCCGCCAGCTCCACCTCGTGCCCCAGAGCACACTCGAACTCAACCTCGGCGGCACGGCAGCCACGACCTTCGACAAGGTCGTCGGGCAGGACATCCAAATCCTCGGACCCACCCTTGCCATCACCATCGAGAACGGCTTCATCCCGCAGCCGAGCCAGACCTTTGAAGTGGTCGCCGCCTCGGCATCGCTCCTCGGCGGGTTCGCAGATCTCCAGTCTGGCGCTCGCCTGCCAACGGTTGATGGCGCGGGCTCATTCATGATTACGTATTCCGAGACAACGCGCACCGTGGTGCTGTCTGACTTCGTCGCAGGCGACACCGGAGTTGCCTGCTCGATAGCAGATATCGCGTTGCCGTTCGGCATTCTTGATAACGCCGACATCCTTGAGCACCTTGCTCGCCTGGAAGCCGGCGGCAACGCCGACGTCAACGGCGACGGCATGCTCGACTTCTTCGATACGGTCGCCTTTCTGACCGAGCACAACCAGGGCTGTCAGTAGACGAATCGGAATCGCGGACCAGTTTTCCGCGTCTCTGGACACGAGAAGTTCCCACTTCGCGTTCGAGCGGCGCGGCATCGTGGGAAGTTGCGTCGCGTTGACCCATCATCCGCACGATCGGGGAGGCATGATCCAGCATCCGGGTCCGTGCCAAGACCGCCGCACGCATGAACGCGGCAGCGATTCCATCCGCCACTGCCCAAGGAGACCGCTCCAACTCCGACATGCTGACTCCCCCAAGGCCGTTGTCCGGCCATCGCAGCCGGACATCTTCAGCCATTGTTCCAGCATGCACTTACAGCCAGAGCACCTGTTCCGGACCGGACACATCGGACAGCACAAACGGGATCCACAAACTCGCTGGACCACCACACCCATGGTGGAAAGGAGCGCGCCCCGGCTGATCACACGATCACACCGCTAGAGCGGCGATGACAAAGGCCTCCCAAGGGCGGCCCGAGAGACTGTTCGACATATCTGGGATCGCCCACCGCTCTGGACCACCACACACAGGGCGGAAACGAGGGCGCCCCAGCCGGCCCCGATCAGGCCGTGAGAGCATCGGTGAAAGAGGCTGTCAGGTCGCCCGAGAGACTGTTTGACCTATCTGCGGTCGCCGCTCGCTGCAGGTCTAATTGGTCAGGCCCGCGTCCAAGTCTTCTGGGTCCCATCCGCCTCCGAGCGCCTTGTACAGGCTGACAAGGTTCTGGGTCGCAAGCCCACTTGCCTCGGCGACCTGCCCCTCGGCGGTCAGGAGTTCCATCTGCACCAAGAGGATGTCTTGGAAGTCGATGAGGCCGTCGCGGTAGAGGCTCTTGGCGAGGCGGAACGCTTCACGCGCAGACGCAGCAGATCGCTCGACGGCTTCCAGGCGGAGGCGCTGTTCGATAAAGGTCGTCATGGCGGTCTCGACTTCTTCGATTGCACGGAGCACCGCCTGCTCGTAAAGAAGGACGTTCTGTTCGAGGATCGCGTCCTCGATGCGGATCTGCGAGCGGACTGCGCCACCGTCGAAAAGCGTCCAGCGGACGGACGGTCCCAGAGAGAATGCTAACGGCGTGCCGGAGAAGCCGGTGCCGATCTCGCCGCCGAAGGAGAACTGGGGATAGAGGGCGCTGGTCGCGACCCCAACGTTGGCAGCCTGTGCCGCGAGCCGTCGCTCGGCGCCACGGATGTCCGGCCGTTGCCGGAGGAGTTCGGCGGGGATGCCGATCACGATCTCAGCGGGCGGGACCGGCAAGGGCTGAACTGTTTCAAGATCAAAGGGCAGTGACTGCGGGTGCGTGCCGACGAGCAGAGCGATCGTGTTGATGTCGCGGTTGAGCTGGATGCGCAGCGGCGGAAGCCTCGCTTCCGAGCTTGCGACGAGTTGTTCGGCGCGGACGACATCGAGCCTCGACGCGAGGCCATCCCGCTCACGGATGCGCGTGAGTTCGAAGATCTCTCGCTGCGATTCGATGTTGGCTTGGGCGGTCTCGAGCTGTCCCTGGAGTGACCGCACCGACATGTAGCGGTTGGCGACCTCTGCGAAGAGCGAGACCTGAACGTCGCGTCGGTCCTCCTCGACGGCTTCGAACGATGCGTTGGCCGCCTCGATCTGCCGAGCGATGCGGCCGAACACATCGATCTCCCAGCTCGCCTGGAGACTCAGGCTCGACTGCACGCGTGAGTCGAAACCCGTCGCGGCGTTGCTGTTCACGTCGCTTCCGCCGCCGAGTGTGATGAGGGGAGCCCGGGCTGACTCGGCGATGTCGACGCGTGCCCTGGCTTCGACCACCTTGGCGATCGCGATCCGCAAGTCCCGGTTGTCGGAGGCCGCAGCTTCGATGATCTCGTTGAGCAGCGGGTCGTTGAAGACGGTCCACCATGTGCGCAGATCGGCTTGACCGGGAACGAAGGCCGGGTCGCCGATCTCGGCGAACGCATCCGGGGGCGTGACCGCCGAAGACGGCCCCTCGTAGTCCGGACCGACCTTGCAGCCGCTCAAGGCCACGCCCATCATCACCGTGATCCCGGCAATCCGGATGAGGCCAGCGAGAGAGTCTTGGCGGTACAATCGATTCCTGCTATGGCCCATCGAGGGAAGCTCCGTTCGATCGAAACAGAAGGTCTCACCATGACCCGCTACCGCACCAAAGCGATCGTCCTCTGTTCCATCGTACTCGCCGGAACCGGCTGCGAAGACAACGCATTCGAGCCGCCCCCACCGCCGGCCGTGACGGTGGCCACCCCGGCTCAGCGGGACGTGGTGCAGTACGAGCAGTTTACGGGCACGGTGGACGTCGAGACGTCCGTGGATGTCCGAGCCCGCGTGTCGGGCATCGTTCAGGAAGTCCTGTTCGAGTCTGGGGCTGAGGTACGTGCCGGTGATCCGCTGTTCGTGATCGACCCTGAGCCGTTCGTGGCCGCGCGGGATGCCGCGCAGGCTCAGGTCGAGAGCGCCGAAGCTCATCTGAGGCTCACCGATGCGACCGCGACACGGGTGGAGCGCTCCGCACGCGACGGCGCGATTAGCGAGGTGCAAGCGCTCGAAGCCCGTGCCAAGGCCGACGCTGCGAAGGCGGCCGTCACTGTTGCCCAACGCGAGCTTGCCATCAAACAGCTCGACGTTGATTACACGGACATCCGTGCTCCCATCTCGGGCCTGATCGAACGGTCGCCGTACGGTGTCGGTGATCTGGTGGGGAACACCGCGGACGCGAGCCTGCTCACGACGATTTACAACGACTCGCGTGTCAGGGTGTATTTCGCCGTGCCCGATCGGGTGTTCCTCAGAGCCATCAGACGAGCGGAGCCGGATCAGGAGCCCCCGGGCGTCGACATCGGAACCGAGATCGACGAGGGCTTCCCGTTTGTCGGGCAGATCGACTACGCGGATCCGACGATCGATGTCGAGACCGGGACGCTCCAGGTGCGTGCCGTCGTCAACAACGAGGATCGGAGGCTTGTCGACGGCCTGTTCGTCCGCGTGCGGCTGGCCGTCCGGACGCTCGAAGGCGCCATGCTTGTGCCGATGACCGCCATCGGAGCCGACCAGGTCGGTTCCTACGTGCTTGTCGTCGATGCAAATGGTGTGGTCGAAAGAAGAGAGATCGAACTCGGCCCCGTTGATGGCTCCGATCGTGTCGTCATGTCCGGTTTAGCACCAGACGACCGCGTTATCGTTCGCGGCTTGCTCCGCGCCAGCCCGGGAGCGACCGTCAACCCGCAGCCTGTTGGTCCGTGACCATCCGATCGGAGCCGATGCATGCTTTCCAAGTTTTTCATCGCTCGGCCGATCTTCGCAACGGTGCTCTCGCTGGTCATCATGATCGGGGGCGGCGCGGCGCTGCTCGGCCTGCCGATCGCGGCGTACCCGGATCTCGCCCCGCCGACGATTTCCGTCACTGCCGTGTACCCGGGCGCCGACGCCGAGACGATCGCCTCGACCGTGGCCGCGCCGATCGAGCAGGAGGTCAACGGCGTCGAGGGCATGCTCTACATGCAGAGCACGTGCTCAGGTGACGGGACGTACACGCTGAAAGTGACGTTTGAGACCGGGACCGACCTGGATATCGCCTCGGTCCAAGTCCAGAACCGCGTTTCGGCCGCCGAGCCCTCGCTCCCCGAAGAGGTCCGGCGGCTCGGCATTCAGACCCAGAAGCGGATGCCGGACTTCGCGCAGATGATCAGTGTCACTTCGGTCGACCCGCGATTCAGCGACGTCGACCTGAGCAACTTCGCCACACTCCAGCTTCGTGACCAGATCCAGCGGGTGCCGGGCATCGGCGGCGTGACGGTCTTTGGCGCTGCGGACTACGCCATGCGGGTCTGGCTCGATCCGGACAAGCTCCAGGCCCGAGGGCTCGCCGCGTCTGATGTGCTGAACGCGATCCGAGAGCAGAACACGCAGGTCGCCGCCGGGACGATCGGCCAGCCCCCGGCCCCGAGCAGGACGCCGTTCCAGTACGCGGTCACCGCCCGCGGCCGATTGCTCGACGCCGAGGAGTTCGGCGACATCACGATCCGAGCTTCTGACAACGGACGCGTGCTGCGACTTCGGGATGTCGCGCGGGTCGAACTCGGCGCCCGCAACTATGCCATGGAGTCCAAGGTCGATCAGAAGCCGGCGGCAGTGCTGGCGGTCTTCCAGCTCCCGGGCGCGAACCTGATCGACATCTCCGACGGCATCCAGGACCTGATCGAGGAACTCCGCCCGACATTCCCGGAAGGGGTTGATGTCGCGGTCACGTACGATGCTGCCGATCAGGTGCGAGCCTCGATCTCGGAGATCGTGACCACGCTGTTCATCGCGGCGGGACTCGTGATTCTGACGGTGCTGATCTTTCTCCAGGATTTCCGAGCAACGCTCATCCCGACGGTCACGATCCCGGTCTCTCTCATCGGCACGTTTGCGGTCATGGCGGTGCTGGGGTTTTCGCTCAACACGCTGACGCTTTTCGGCCTCGTGCTGGCTATCGGCATCGTGGTCGACGACGCGATTGTGGTCGTCGAGAACGTCGCCAGGAACCTCGACAGCGACGACATGACACCGAAGGCCGCCGCCGAGAAGGCCATGCGCGAGGTCACCGGTCCGGTGATTGCAACGACGCTCGTTCTGCTGGCCGTCTTCGTGCCGACCTCGTTTATGGGCGGGCTGACGGGCGTCATGTACAACCAGTTTGGCCTGACGATCGCCGCCGCGACGGTGTTCAGCTCCATCAACGCGCTGACACTGAGCCCGGCCCTCTGCGGCGTGCTGATGAGGCGCTCGACGGGGAAGAAAAACCTGCTGTTCCGCGGATTCGACGCCGCGATCTCCGGGGCGACGAGCGCGTACTCGGGGCTGGTCACCCGGGTTGTGCGGAAGGCCGCGATCGGCGTGCTGGCCTTCGTTGCCCTCAGCGCCGGCGGCATCTTCTCATACACGTCTCTGCCGACCGGCTTTGTGCCCGACGAAGACCAGGGCCTGCTGATGGCCGTCGTCCAGCTCCCCGACGCCGCGTCCCGCGAGCGGACGCGGAGCGTCACGAATCAGGTGGATCAGATCCTCGCCGACACCCCGGGCGTCCGCTCCTTCATCCAGATCGGCGGCTTCTCGCTGATCGACAACGTCGCCAACCCCAACGTCGCGTCCTACATCATCACACTCGATCCGTGGGACGACCGCACCGCACCCGGTCTTCACCAATCGGAAATCCTCACGGACCTCCAAAGGAAGCTCTTCTTCACGATACAGGACGGCATCGCGTTCGCATTCGGCACGCCGCCGATCCCAGGCGTGGGGCTGTCGGGCGGTTTCGACATGCAGGTGCAGGACCGCGCCGGCGTCGGCGTCGATGCCCTCCAGGCCGCGGCGTTCAACCTCTCCGGGGCGGCGCAGACCCAGTCGGGCGTGACCGGCGTCAACTCAAGCTTCAGGGCGACCGTGCCCCAGCTCTACATCGACGTCGATCGCGACAAGGTCAAGCAGCTCGGGCTCTCGATGAGCGACGTCTTCGGCACGCTACAGACCAATCTTGGCGGCAGCTACGCCAATGACTTCAACGCTTTCAACCGCACCTTCCAGGTCCAGGTGCAGGCCGACGCCCAGTTCCGCGCGGAGCCGGAAGACATCCTCCAGCTCAGGGTCCGCGGGCCCGAAGGTCAGGCCATCCCGATGTCGGCCATTGCAAGCGTCGAGCAGCGGTTCGGACCCTCGATGATCAGCCGGTACAACCTGTACCCGACGGCCTCCGTGAAAGGGCAGGCTGCGCCGGGCTTCTCGTCGGGCCAGTCACTGACGCTCATGGAAGACATCGCGGCGCAGACGCTCCCCGCGTCGATGGGCTTCGAGTGGACCGGGCTGGCGTATCAGGAAAAGCAGGCGAGCGGCGGCGTGGTGCTTATCTTCGGTCTGTCGCTGTTGCTCGTCTTCATGGTGCTTGCTGCTCAATACGAGTCGTGGTCGCTCCCGCTCGCGGTGCTCCTGGCGGTCCCGCTCGGGCTGCTCGGCGTCGCCGGCGGCGCGTTCGCTCGTGGGTTCGACAACAACACGTACACGCAGATAGGCGTCGTCCTGCTCATCGCGCTGGTGAGCAAGAACGCCATCCTGATCGTCGAGTTCGCCCGAGAGAAACGCCGCGAGGGACTCTCGCCGGCAGAGGCCGCGATCGAGTCCGCACGCCTCCGCTTCCGACCGATCCTCATGACGGCGTTCTCGTTCATCCTGGGGACGGCGCCGCTCGTGATCGCGACCGGGGCGGGGGCCGGGGCACGGACGGCCCTTGGGACCGCCGTGTTCGCCGGTTTGATCGTGGCCACGATGCTCGGCGTTGTCATCACACCGGTGCTCTACCGGGTTGTCCAGGGAACTGCTGAACGCCTGAAGCGGAAGGCGGTATGAGGCGGTTTCGATATGCCTACCTGCTCGCCTCGCTCACGCTGGTCGTGTTCGTGCGCCCGTTTGTCTCCGGGCATGCGTCCGGCATTGCCGCCGTCGACGTGCTGCTTTTCGTGACGCTGCTCGCCGGGGCGTACGCGGCAATCGATCAGAAGCGGTGGTTTGTCGGGGTTGCGACCATCGGGGTGGTGTCCGCTGTCGCACAAGCCGCGTTCGTCGCAACGAAGTCCCCCGTTTCAACCGGGGTCTTCCTCGCCGCAGGCTTGCTGTTCTATATCTCGGTGACCTGGGCCATACTGCGCACGCTCTTCGGTGACCACGGGCGAGTCACACGCGACACGCTGTATCAATCGATTTCGGTCTACCTGCTGCTCGGGATGATCGGCGCGATGGCGTACGCGATGCTCGAACTTGCCGCACCGGGTTCGTTCCGGTTTGCCGAGGAGCTTGCCGGCGACAAAGCCCGTTTCGAGCGGTTCGTCGGCTTCAGCTTCACCACGCTTACGACGCTTGGCTACGGCAACGTGGCCCCGGCGTCGCCACGGGCCGACGCTCTGAGCACTTTTCAAGCAGTCACCGGCCAGGTCTACCTCGCGGTCGTTATCGCCAGACTCGTCGCCATCGAAGTTGGACAGCATCAGGCGAACAGAAAGCCCGGGAGCGGTTGACCGCTCTCAGCAGACGCCGAGGGCGCCAAGTGCAAGACGCGGTCAGCACTCGGCGGCCGAACGGCTTCGCACACTGCTATGCCCCTGACTGGTTCGCGGACGACACCTGCAGTCCCAGCGGCACGACAGGCTCGCGGGTCAGCGTGTCGAGGGTCGCATCGCCTAATTCCTGGATCGCCAAAGCGGCCAGTCGGTCCATCCTGCGGTGCAACGGGCAGAGGGTGTCGCAGTGCTCGGAAAGCTTCAGCGGGCACTCAGTAATCCGCTTGATCGGGTCGATCGCCTGGACAACCTGCAGCAGCGAGGTCTCGCCGGGCGGGTTGACCAGCTTGAAGCCGCCCGACGGCCCCCGCTGTGAATCCACAACATGCGCCTCAACAAGTGTTTGCATCACCCGTGACAGGTAGCCGAGCGGCACCTGCGTGCGGGCTGCGATATCGCGCGATGCGAGACGCGTCTCCGGCTGCTGGGCGAGAGCGACCGCGGCGCGGAGGGCATACTCGGTTGTTCGGCTGAACATGTTTGATCTCCGTTCGCGTGTATCGACACGCCCCTCATCGGACCGGCCTGCGTTGAGCAGAGCATAGGCCACAAAATAAATCAATAAACAAATTGATATATTCTAGACATTCAGCCGCTATCGGGGTACATTTTTCCCGATTCCTGTCACGAGCGAGCATGTGCGATCTCACAGGAATCCCGGCAATGCGATCGGAGGGCGGGAAGCGATGGCGGCAGCAGCGGTAAACGCGAGCTTCTTGGATGGGGCATCCGACGAGAGCAAGCCCGACACGACGCCACCGGGCGGCGCAGCCGGTTCCGACAACCCCGAACTGGAATCCTTCTCCTATGACGACCAGATCGTCCGGATGTTCCTCTGGGCGACCCTCATCTGGGGCATGGTGGGATTCCTGGCCGGGCTCGTCCTGGCAGTCCAGATGGCGCTGCCGTCGGCCAACCTTCTGCCTGAGATCGCGTTCGGTCGGCTCCGCCCGCTGCACACCAACGCGGCGATCTTTGCCTTCGCGGGCAACGCGATTTTCTGCGCCGTGTACTACAGCACCCAGCGGCTCTGCAAAGCGCGGATGTTCAGCGATCGGCTGAGCCGGCTCCACTTCTGGGGCTGGCAGCTGATCATCGTGTCCGCGGCGCTCACGCTGCCGTTCGGCGTGACCCAGGGCAAGGAGTACGCCGAGCTTGAGTGGCCGATCGATCTCGCGATCGCCGTCGTCTGGGCGGGCTTCTTCGGGGTCAACTTCATCGGCACGCTGATCAAGCGCCGCGAGCGGCACCTCTACGTCGCGATCTGGTTCTACATCGCGAGCCTCGTCACGGTCGCGATCTTGCACATCTTCAACAACATCTGGATACCGGTCGGCGTCGTCGAGGTCGTCAAGACGGGCGAGCTCTCGAGCTTCAGCAACGCGATGAAGAGCTACAGCGTCTACGCAGGCGTGCAGGACGCGTTCATGCAGTGGTGGTACGGGCACAACGCCGTGGCCTTCTTCCTCACGACGCCCTTCCTCGGGCTCATGTACTACTTCCTGCCCAAGGCCGCGGATCGGCCGGTCTTCAGCTACAAGCTCAGCATCGTTCATTTCTGGTCGCTCGTCTTCATCTATATCTGGGCCGGGCCGCACCACCTGCACTACACGGCGCTGCCCGAGTGGGCGTCGAGCCTCGGCATGGTCTTCAGCCTGATGCTCTGGATGCCGAGCTGGGGCGGCATGATCAACGGCCTGTTGACCCTCCGCGGCGCGTGGCACAAGGTCGCGCAGGACCCCGTCCTGAAGTTCTTCGTCGTCGGGCTCACGTTCTACGGCATGAGCACCTTCGAAGGCCCGATGCTCTCGATCAAAACCGTCAACAGCCTGAGCCACTACACGGACTGGACGATCGCCCATGTCCACGCCGGGACCCTCGGCTGGAACGGCTTCATGACCTTCGGCATGATCTACTGGCTGGCCCCCCGTCTCTTCCAGACCGGCCGCATGTTCAGCGAGAAGCTCGCGAGCCTGCACTTCTGGATCGGGACCATCGGCATCCTGCTCTACGTCATCAGCATCTACTCAGCGGGCGTCACGCAGGGGCTGATGTGGCGCGCGTTCGACGACTCCGGCCAGCTCGCGTACCCAGAGTTCATCGAGACCGTCACGAGACTCATGCCGTTCTATTGGATCCGGGTCATCGGCGGCGGGCTCTACGTCGTCGCGTCCGGCATCGGCGTGTACAACTGCGTGCGCACCTGGATGATGCGGCCGGCGAGCTACGAGGTGCCGGTCGTCCGCGCCGCCCCGCTGAGCCCGAACTACAACGACGTTGAGCGTCCCGCCAGCCGGCTCAACGCCAACATCGGCATCGGCCACTGGGGTGACCGGATGATGCAGGGCCACTGGCACCGCACGTGGGAGCGGTTGCCCGTGAAGTTCACGGTGCTGGTCACCCTTGCCGTCGCGATCGCCAGCCTCATGGAGATCATCCCGACGTTCCTTATTCGTTCGAACGTGCCGTCGATCGCGTCCGTCAAGCCGTACACCCCGCTTGAGCTCGCGGGACGCGATATCTACATCGCCGAGGGATGCTACAACTGCCACTCGCAGATGATCAGGCCCATCTTCTCCGAGACCCAACGCTACGGCGAGTTCAGCAAGCCCGGCGAGTTTGTCTACGACCACCCGTTCCAATGGGGCAGCCGACGCATCGGGCCGGACCTGCACCGCGAGGGAGGCAAGCAGAGCTCGTCGTGGCACTACGTGCACTTCGAGAACCCGCAGGAATTCAGCTCGGGCTCGATCATGCCCGGCTACAGGCACCTCATCGAACGCGACCTCGATTTCAACGAGATCCAGGCGCGGGTGCAGTCCATGGCGATGCTCGGCGTGCCCTACGGCGACGCGGTCACAAACGCGACCGAACTCGCCCGGACGCAGGCCGAGGTCTACGCCAAAGAAATCCGCGACCAGCTCCCCGACTACCCGATCGTCGAGGGCCTCGAACGGAAGCAGGTCGTTGCGCTGATCGCGTACCTCCAGCGGCTCGGCACGGATATCAGCCTCCCACCGCCCGCCGAGAGTGATCCGACTAATGGAGAAGGAGCAGCACAGTGAGACTCACGGACATCATGAGTCACATGGACCTGAGCATCTACCCGCAGATCGGGCTGGTTCTCTTCCTCGCAGCGTTCGCCGCCGTGATCTGGAAGGTCCTGCGGTCGGAGAAGCAGGAGAGCCGGAGCATGGCGCTGTTGCCGCTCGATGACGACGGAGCCGCGGCACAGCCCGGGACCAAGGAGAGCGGACATGGCGCATGACCCCAAGGTGCTGGAGCACGAGTACGACGGCATCCAGGAATTCGACAACCCCACGCCCGGGTGGTGGCACGCCCTGTTCTTCCTCTTCATCGCGTTCGGCGCGGTCTACATGCTGGTCACGACCGGCAGCCCGTTGTATTCGTCGCCGCAGCAGACGTATGAAAAGGAGAAGCTTACCTGGACACGCGCACTGTTCGGATCGCTCGGCGACCTCGAAGCCGATGAGGCGACCATCGTGCGCTACTACGCCGATGAGCGGGAAGAATTCGCCGGCCGGTGGATGCCCTACGCCGAGAGCCTCTTCCGAGCGAACTGCGCCTCATGCCACGGCGGGCAGGGCCAGGGCGGGATCGGGCCCAACCTGACCGACAATGCCTTCAAGAACATCGCGGCAATCACGGATATCCACTCCGTCATCGCGGACGGTGCGAACAACAACGCGATGCCCGCGTGGAGCAACCGCTTCCATCCGAACGAGATCGTTCTGCTGTCGAGCTACGTCGCGTGGATGCGTGACCGGAACATCTCAGGCAAGCCGCCGGAGGGCGAGGAGATCGCGCCCTGGCCGACGCTCGACGAGGTCGGCGGCCCGCTTCCCGGAACACCCGAAGACGCAGGAGGCTGACCGATGACATCGGTGCCGGTCGGGAAAGAGCGGGTGCTCTCGACGCTCAACGCGGACGGAACGCGCCGATGGCTCAGGCCGAGACCATCGCCCGGGCGGTATCTGAACGCTCGCAAGGTCGTCGGGTACAGCCTCATCGTGTTCTTCGTCGGGCTGCCGCACGTGCGTATCGCCGGGAAGCCCCCGATTCTGCTTGATATCGCGTCACGCGAATTCACGTTCTTCGGAACGACGCTCTACCCGACCGACACGCTCCTGCTCGCCCTGCTGCTGCTCACGGTGTTCCTGTCGATCTTTTTCCTGACGGCGCTCTTCGGTCGCGTCTGGTGCGGCTGGGCGTGCCCCCAAACCGTGTACTTAGAGCTCGTGTACCGCCCTATCGAGCGCCTGCTCGAGGGCGCACCCGGCAGGAAGGCCAAGGCAGGCGCATGGCGCAAACCGCTGCGTTTCGCGATCTTTCTGCTGCTCTCGTTCGGGCTGGCGAATACGTTTCTCGCCTATTTCGTCGGGACAGACGCGCTCTCGCGGTGGGTGCTCGGTTCGCCCCTGGATCATCCGGGGCCGTTCCTCCTCGTGGTCGCCGTCTCGGTGATGATGATGTTCGACTTCGGCTTCTTCCGCGAGCAACTGTGCATCATCGCGTGCCCGTACGGCCGGTTCCAGAGCGTGATGCTCGACAGGCAATCGCTGATTATCAGCTATGACCCCTCGCGCGGCGAGCCTCGCGGAAAGAAGAAACGGTCCTCACGGGTTCGGAGCACCAGCGATGTCAGCCTGAAAATCCTCTCGGATGGGGACCAGGCCGACCCCGGCACACAACAGACGGGTGACTGCATCGATTGCGGCATGTGCGTCACGACATGCCCGACGGGGATCGATATCCGCGACGGGCTGCAACTGGAATGCATCAACTGCGCGCAGTGCATCGATGCCTGCGATACCGTGATGGATAAGGTCGGCCGCCCGCGCGGCCTGATCCGATACGGGTCTCAGGCGACCATCCTCGACGGGGTCAAACAGCGCTTCGTCCGCCCTCACACGGTGCTGTACCCGGCGATCATCGTCGTCCTCGCATCCGTATTCATCGGCCTGCTCATCACGCGTCAGTCGGCATACGTGAGCGTGCTCCGCGGGCCGGGAGCACCGTTCATCCTGCAAGCCGATGGCAGCGTCATGAGTGCCGCCCGGGTCAAAATCCAGAATCGGAGCGACGCGACCGTGCTGTACACGCTCTCCATCGCGAACGCGGCCGGGGACATCGAATCGACCGATCAAGCGATCACCGTCGGTCCGGGTGAAACGGCAGACGAACCGGTCGCTCTTCGCCTGCCGCGCGATGTGTTCGAGGGCGGCCGCTTCGTCGCGGACGTGCGCATCGCCGGCTCCGATGGGTTCGAGAAGATCGTCGGCTACCCGATGAGAGGACCGACAAACGCCTCGAGCCGCTCCGCAGATGAGAGGAAGCAATGAACGCACGCACCGCGCATCACAAACCGGTCACTCGTCGCTCGTTCCGAGATGTCCTGGTCTGGCCGGGCATCATCTTCGGGCTCATCTCGATCAGCATGACGCTCATGACGATCACCTTCGTCCTCGCGATAACGGATTCTTCGTTTGGTCTTGAGGAGGACTACTACGCCAAGGCGGTCGCCTGGGACGACACATCGAGCATTCTCGCCCGGAGCAACAGCCTCGGCTGGTCGGCCGCGATCACAATCAGCGACTCGCTCGACGAACGGGGCAACCGCGGCGTGATGATCGTTCTGACCGACTCGCAAGGGGACAATGTCGACGCATCGCTTGTCGAGGCGATGACCTTTCATCATGCACGCCGCACCGAGACGCTCGCCCCGACATTCGCGCGGATCGGGCCCGGCCGCTTCTCCGCGGGCGCACCGCTCACCCGCCCCGGAATTTGGCAGTTCCGCCTTCGCTTCGAGAAAGGCTCCGAGGTCTTCCTCGTCAAGAGCGATGTCGTCGCGGGATCCCCACCGGAGCGGGGCCAATGAACGCGGAACTGCTTGCGATCATGGGCGGCGTCGTCGCGGCGAGCGTGGTCGGGAGCCTGCACTGCGCCGGCATGTGCGGCGCATTCGTTGCGATGGCAGTCGGCATTGACACCCGCGTCCCACGCGTCAGGCTGCACTCCGCGTACAACCTTGGGCGGCTCGCCATATACACCGGCATCGGCATCGTGTGCGGTAGCCTCGGAGGCGCGCTGAACATCGGAGGCGATCTGCTCGGCCTCGAGCAGGCCGCGATCGGGCTCGCCGCGACGACCATGATCGTCATCGGCGTCGTAAGCCTCCTGCGGGTCGCAGGGGTGCGCCTGCCCCGCGTGCACAGCCCCCGCGCGATCGAACTGGTCTACATACGGCTCCACACCGCAGCACGCCGGCTTTCACCGACCGTGCGCGCCGGCGTCATCGGCTTGCTCACCGGTCTGCTCCCGTGTGGCTGGCTCTGGGCGTTTGCGCTCCTCGCCGCCGGGACAGCGCACCCCGTCGCGGGAGCGTTGGTGATGGCGGCGTTCTGGCTCGGCACACTCCCGGTGCTCGTTGCAGTCGGCGCCGGCATCCGCGAGGTCACCGGCAGGCTCGGCGCTGCCGCCCCGATTGCGATGGCGCTCGTGATCGTGGCGCTCGGAGTCTCCACCACTATGCAGCGCTCAAAGCTCGCGTTTTCGAGCTTTGGAGGCGAGGGGGCAGCAAACACCCTGCCGGTCGGCCTCCCAAACCACGATGAACCGCTTCCGTGCTGCCACAGCAAGCCCGACCGAGGGAGCGCACGATGAGCCTCGCGGCCGCACCCGGTATCGACTCGCACGCGACGACGCGGTGCCCGTGTACGCACTGCTCCTTGCCCGTGCCCGGCGGTTTGATCGAGCACGATGCAGAAGACCAGTTCTGCTGCAACGCGTGCAAGGTCGCGCATTCGGTGATCACGGCCTCCGGGCTCTCGGGGTATTACCGCGTCCGAGAGCACCTGGCAGACGACGCAAGCGGGCCCAGCACGGGTGTTGGAGCCGAGTTCGCCGAGTTCGATGACGCGGCGTTCGTCGAGCAGCACGTGATACGGTCCCCAAACGGAGAGGCTGTCTGCGATCTCTACCTCGAAGGCGTCAGGTGTGCGGCGTGCGTCTGGCTTGTTGAGCGGCTTCCCCGCATCGTGCCCGGCACCCGAGAGGCGCGCCTCGACCTCGGCCGTTCACTGGTTCGCATCACCTGGAACGACTCCGTCACCCGACTCTCGGCGATCGCTCGGATCCTTGATCGGCTCGGGTACCGGCCGCACGCGGCGACCGGTGCAGCGCAGCGCTCGGCTCGGCGGAGCGCCGACCGCCGAGCGATGATCCAACTCGCGGTCGCCGGCGCGTGCATGGGCAACATCATGCTGCTCGCGGCGGCGCTCTACTCCGGCATGCTCGACGGGATGGACGAGACAACGCGGCACGGCTTCCGGCTGCTGTCCGCGTGCTTCGGGCTCGTCGCGGTCCTCTGGCCCGGGCGGGTCTTCTTCCGAGGAGCGTTCACAGCTGTGCGGGCCCGTGTGTGGCACCTGGATATGCCGATCGCGCTCGCACTCGGCGTCGGGACGTTCACCGGCGTCCTCAACGCGATCCGCGGCTCCGGAGAGATCTACTTCGATTCGGTCGCGATGCTGATTTTCCTGCTTCTCGCGGCCCGCTGGCTCCAAGAGCGCGGCGTGCGATCTGCAGCAGACTCGATCGAGCTGCTGAGCTCCTGCATGGCCCCCACCGCGCACCGCGTCGAATCCGAAGGCGTACGCGATATCCCTTCGAACGCGTTAAGCGTCGGCGATACGGTCGAGGTTCGCCCCGGTGAATCATGCCCGGTCGACGGGTGCATCACCTCCGGCAGCTCCCACTTTGATACGTCGGTCTTGACCGGCGAGCCCCGGCCCGTCGCCGCTCAGCTCGGCGACCGGATCAACGCGGGCGCGGTCAATACCAACGCCACCGTGCACATACGAGCGGAGGCCATCGGTTACAACACGCGCGTCGGGCAGATCATGGAAACCATCGGCAGGCTCAGCCGGGAGCGCATCCCGTTTCTCGGCCGCGCTGATCGGATCGCCGGCCCCTTTTTCTTTGCCGTCCTGCTGCTCGCCGGTCTCACGCTCACGCTCTGGCTGCCGCAGGGCCTCACGCCGGCCTTCGAACACACCACGGCCCTGCTCATCGTGGTCTGCCCGTGCGCTCTTGCCCTTGCGACCCCTCTGGTCTGCGCATCCGCGATCGGACAAGCTGCGCGATCAGGCCTGCTTATCAAGGGCGCCGATGTCTTCGAACGCCTCGGCGCGCCGGGGACCGCCTTTCTTGACAAGACCGGCACGCTGACCCACGGTGCTTTCAAGATCGTTGACGCCACGGTTTCGCCGGCGCTGCTCGCCGCGGCGGCCGCGCTCGAAAGGCACTCGTCGCACCCGATCGCCAAGACCTTCGAGCCGTTTGACCAGGGAGCGATCGCGAGCCGCGTGCAGCACCACACCGGGCTCGGCGTGCACGGCACAGTCGATGGACGAGCTGTTGCCATCGGACGCCGTTCGTTCGTTGAAAGCACACTCGGAGTCCACCTCCCTGCAGAAGCGACCGACTGGCACGGCACCCTCGTGTACATCGCGGATGAGGCCGGCGACCACGGAGTCGTCCAGCTCGGAGATACGCTCCGAACCGAAGCGGCGGGTCTCATTCGCACCCTCAGATCGCAGGGCTGGGCGGTGCGCATTCTCTCGGGTGATTCGTGCGCCGCAGTCGAGGCTGTCGCCGCTCAGCTCGAGATCCCCCCACACGAGGCAGCGGGCTCGATGACACCCGAGTCAAAGCTCCAAGCCGTGGAGCTTGCGTTGGACGACGGGCCGGTGATGATGATCGGCGACGGCGTCAACGATGCGAGCGCGCTCGCCAGGGCGACCGTGGGCATCGCTACCCACGGCGGCGCAGAGGCATCGCTCACCGCCGCAGACGTCTATCTGACAGAAAACCGCCTGCAGAACGTGAGCACTCTGCTGCTTGGCTCACGCGCCGTGATCCGGAGCATCAGGCTCTGTCTCGCGGTCTCGCTCACCTACAACGTGATCGCAGCGACGCTCGCGATCGGCGGCATAATCACGCCGCTCTTCGCTGCGATCCTCATGCCCGTCAGCTCGCTGACAGTCATATGGCTCTCGCTCTCGCGTCGGCATTTCATGAGGAGCGACCCCAGGCCATGAGCGTGCTTTGGATCGTCATCCCGATCGCCATCGCCATGGCAGCCTTCGCCGTGGCGGCGTTCATCTGGTCCGTTCGAAACGGGCAGCTGGACGACCTCGACACCCCGGCGGCCCGCATTCTGACCGACGATGCGGAGCTTGATTGATCACGCGAACACTCATCTCAGCAAGCGGTATCACGGAACCGCTCGGGCAGTGCTCGCAAGACCTGCACCCAACCTCCGCGGCGACCCTATCCGCGAGCCGGCATATAGCGAGTCGGGTCCGCAACACCGGCCTGCCTGAAGCCGTCGCGTCGCAAGACACACGAATCGCACCGGCCGCAGGCCAGCCCATCTTCTGATGGGTCGTAGCACGAGTGCGTCTGGCCGTAGTCCACGCCGAGGCCGTGGCCCAGCCCGATGATGCCGGCCTTCGAGAGCTCGATAAGAGGCGTTTCGATCCGCAGCCCCCCGCCCTCCGTGCCGACCCGGGTCGCGAGACCCACCGTCGCGGCGAACGACTCGATGAACTCCGGCCGGCAATCGGGATAGCCCGAATAATCGATCGCATTGACACCGAGCCAGATCGACCGAGCCCCGAGCACCTCGGCATAGGCGGACGCGACCGACAGAAAGATCAGATTCCGTGCCGGCACATAGGTCACCGGGATGTCCGTGCCGAGCGCCTCGGCCGTCGCGCCCGGCGCCGCCTTGGGCACGCCGATCCGGTCGTCGGTCAAGGCCGACCCCCCAAAGATCGTCAGGTCCAGCGGCAGGACCGTGTGAGACGCCGCCTCGAATGCCTCAGATGCACGCGCCGCTGCAGCGAGCTCGAATCGGTGCCGCTGCCCGTAATCAAACGCGAGCGTGTGACACACAAGGCCCTTGGAAGCCGCGAGCGCGAGCACCGTGACGCTATCGAGCCCGCCCGACAGCAAAACGACCGCACGCTCCGGCATTGCCCCGCTCCTTCTTCCACCGGGCGGCTTCCCGATCGCCGCCTCGTGACAAAGATCATCGTATGGAGGTCTTCCGTCAGTTCACCTTCGATGCCGCCCACAGGCTCGATCATCTCCCCGAGGCCCACAAGTGCGGCCGGGTCCACGGGCATACCTACAGGCTCATCGTTCGAGCCGAGGGGCCCGTGGCCGCGCCGGTCGGCTGGGTGATCGACTTCGCCGAGCTCAAGGCCAAGGTCCACGCCGTGATCGACCAGCTCGATCACCGGCTCCTCAACGACATCCAAGGCCTCGAGCAGCCGACCACCGAGCACCTCGCAGCGTGGATCTGGGACCGGCTCCACCCCACGCTCCCCGAGCTGACCATGCTCGAGCTGTGGGAGAATGCCAATTCGGGCGTGCGATACACCGGACCAGCCGCGATCGGCGACGACACATGACGGCCAAGAGAGGCGCATCCCCGCACGAACGGACGCGCCGCGACCACGCATCCGAGATCGCGCAGGACTACGCCGAAGCCATCGCCAGCATCGCCGACGCAGACGGCGCATGCCGAGTGACCGACCTCGCCGAGCACTTCGGGGTCACGCACGTCACCGTCATCCGGACGATCCAGCGCCTCGAACGAGAAGGGCTCGTCAGCACCGAGCCTTACAAGCCGGTCGAGCTCACACCGGCGGGGCGGCGGATCGCCGACGAGAGCCGCGATCGCCACGACGTTGTCTACCGATTCCTGCTCGCGATCGGTGTCGATCAAGCCACGGCCGAACGCGACGCGGAAGGCATCGAGCACCATGTCAGCCGGGCAACACTCGAACGGCTTCGCGCGATCGCCGACAAGTCCGAATCCTAAACAGTGCCAGATCGGGACGAGCCATGTCCTGCCGACCTTTGGCCGGGATCAACGTCAGATTGCCCGCACATGTAGCCCGTGCTACAATTTGCCGGAGACAGTCGGCCGGCGGCTCAAAGGTCGCCAGTACACATCCAACGAACAGACCTCACGCCACGCCGTGCGCAGCATCACTATTCAGTCGGAGACAAGAGCATGCACCGCTTCCCGATCGCGATCGCCGCAGCTTTCCTTGCACTCGTCGCGTTCGCCGCGCCGGCCCAGCAGCTCAGGGTCGTCGCAACGACGGGGATGATCGCCGACGTCGTAACAAACGTCGCGGGAGATCGCGCCGAGGTCGTCCAGCTCATGCGGCCGGGCATCGATCCGCACCTCTACAAGCCAACCCGATCAGACATCCGACGCCTCATGGACGCCGACATTATCTTCTACAACGGCCTCCTCCTCGAAGGCAAGATGACCGACGCCCTCATCCGCGCCGCGACCGCGGGCAAAGCCGTCCACGCCGTGACCGAACTGATCGAAGACGATCGGCTGCTCGAGCCCGATGAATTCGAAGGACTCGCCGACCCGCACCTCTGGATGGATCCCACGCTGTGGGCCGAGACCGTCAGCGTCGTGCAGGAGAAGCTCGGCGACGCCGACCCCGACAACGCATCAACCTACGCAGAGAACGCCCAAGCCTACAAAGATCAGCTCTTTCGGCTCGATGCCTACGCCGAGCGCGTGCTCGGGACGGTTCCCGAGGCGAGCCGGGTGCTCGTCACCGCGCACGACGCATTCAACTATTTCGGCAGCCGCTACGGCTTCGAGCTCGTTGGTATTCAGGGCGTATCGACGGAGTCTGAAGCGGGCGTCCGAGACATCGCGCGGATCGCGCAGCTGCTCGTCGATCGCAAGGTGTCCGCGGTGTTCGTTGAGTCGACGGTGTCAGCGAGGAGCGTGCAGGCCGTCATCGCCGGCGCAAGGGCCAAGGGCCATGACGTCTCGCTCGGGGGCGAGCTCTTCTCCGACGCCATGGGAGAGGCGGGCACCTACGAGGGCACCTACATCGGCATGATCGACCACAACGTGACGACCATCGCCCGGTCGCTCGGCGGCGAAGCCCCAGAAGCCGGCATGAGCGGCGCACTCAGCAACCAAGCAAACGACTGATGCCGCTCGTCCACCCGAGCCATCCAGCCGACGGTCCGCAGCCGCGAAACGGCCTCGCATCGAGACCGGAGCATTCTCCCGAGAGCCCGCTCTCGATCCACGCTATGACGGTCGCGTACCGCCGCAAGCCCGTGCTGTGGGATGTAGATTACGACGCCCCGCCCGGCAAGCTCATCGCGATCATCGGCCCGAACGGCGCCGGCAAAAGCACGCTCATCAAAGCGTGCCTGGGCCTGGTCAAGGCCGCCTCGGGCCAGGTCGAGTTCTGGGGGAAGCGCTACCGCGACCAACGCCCGAGGGTGGGCTACGTCCCTCAACGTGAAAGCGTCGACTGGGATTTCCCGATCTCAGCACTCGATGTCGTGTGCATGGGCCGATACCGGAGCATCGGGTGGTGCCGACCCGTCTCACGCCGGCAGAAAGACGCCGCGATGGGATACCTCAAGCGTGTCGGTATGGAGGGATTCGCTCGCCGGCAGATCAGCCAACTCTCGGGCGGCCAGCAGCAACGCGTCTTCCTCGCCCGAGCACTCGCGCAAGAAGCAGATCTTTACTTCATGGATGAGCCCTTCGCCGGGGTCGACGCGGCGACGGAGCGCGCCATCGTCGACGTCATGCGTGACCTCCGCGCCCAAGGCAAAAC
>JBCBNT010000036.1:0-29252 GCA_039821685.1 Planctomycetota bacterium
ACCCTCGTGACGCTCGCCCATGTGCTGTGGTCCGTTCTCTACGGCAAGGACCGATTCGTTTCGATCTCGTCCTTGGCGTGCTTGAGCAGCTGGCTGGCCTGCTCCTTTGTCGCCGAGACGATCATCACGAATCGGTCCTTGCCGTAGAGAACGGACCACAGCACATGGGCGAGCGTCACGAGGGTGCTCTTGGCGTGTCCTCGGGGCGCGGCGATGGCAATCCGCGCGCCTCGCTGGGTCGACGACCGGCGGAGCATCTCGTCGATCTCGCGGTGCATCGACGAGGGCGGCGTCTCGAAGTGATGCGATAGGTACGCTCTGCCGAACGCGATCGGAGACGTCGACCCGATCTGTTTCCTGGCGAGCGTTACGCCTTGCGCGAGCAATTGAGCACGACTCATGGACTCACCTCCTCATCGCCCGGCTCTGCGACACGGGCCTGTTCCTGTAGACTCCCGATTAGTCCGCGCTCGGTTCCGTCTGCGAACCCCTCGAGCCGCTTGAGCTCGGCGACGATCTCCTCGGGTGATTCCAAGGGTTCGAGCGAGTGCGTCAGGTCGGCCTTGATCTGACGGGTAGCCATCGGCAGGTACCCGAGACTCTGGAGCCGTTGCGCAACCCGATCGAGGATCTCGAACGAGGCTCGCTCGCCCTCGATCCGCACCGCCGGCGCGATTTGCTTGTCGCGAGCGATCCGGCGGATTCGATCAACGGCCCTTCGGCCTTCCTCGATGAGCTCGCCCGCGATACGGTCCGCGAAGCCGTCATCGATCTTGAGTGCATTGGTCTCTCGGATTGCCTCACGATCCCTGCGGATCGTGCGGTCGGTCACGTCCAGCAGCTGCGCCATCTCGGCGTTGGCGGCCCCCTCGGCGGCGAGGTAATCAACGCACAGACGGCGAGTCTCGGGGCTCAGTGAGCGGCCCGCGATCTGGCCGGCACGGATGCTGCCAAGGAGATCGAGCACGTTGGAATCGGTTGGTGTATCGCTCACGCCGCACCTCCCTTCTGGGCGGGCGCGGCGTACCGATCGGCGACTCTCTTGCTGACTCTCGATACCCCGAACGCAGCGATGAACCGCCGCACGATCAGGTCGCAGTACGCAGGGCTGAGCTCCAACGAGAAGCACCGACGCCCAAGCCGCTCGGCAGCGATCAACTGCGTGCCGCTGCCGGCGAACGGCTCGTAGCAGATGTCGCCCGCTCGCCGGGACGTGCCCGGCCGCGTGTGCTGGCGCATCGGGAGCTCAAACACCTCCATCGGCTTCGGGGTTGGGTGATCGGGACGCTGGCGACCTCGCGGCGTGGGGTACCGCCAGACCGTGGTCAGCCGTTGGCGTTCGACGCGGGGCGGGCGGTGCCCCTTGAGCCATCCCATCATGCACGGCTCGTGCTGCCAGAGGAACCACGACCGTGAGGGCAGGCCGATCTCGCGGTCGAGGATGATCTCGGCGTGCGGTAGTACATCAGCTGCGAGCCAAGCCTGGTAGAGCACGTGGCGCATGGAGCTTGCGTGCCAGTGGTACCAGGCAGCATTCTCAGCGATCGCGTGATCGACCGCAACACGGATGAAGTCTGCGTAGAGCGACTCGTTGCCAGTTGCCTCGTCCCAGGTCGTTCCGTTTCCTTGGCTGGTGGGCGATCGGTTGCTGCCGTCATACCCAACCAGATACGGCGGATCGGTCGCGAAGAGGGCAGCTCGTTCACCGTCCATCAGTCGGCCGACAGCCGCGGCATCGGTCGCGTCGCCGCAGAGGAGCCGGTGATCACCCAGTTCGATCAGGTCGCCCGACTGAGTAACTGCATCGGTGTCATCCGGTAGCTCAAGGTCCGGCGAATCGGCGGCTTCGCGGGGCTCTGGCAGCAGATCCGCGATCAGATCCTCGGCCTCTCCCAACTCGAAACCAGTCGATGCGAGGTCGAACTCTGGCAGGTCCAGGAGGCCGTCGAGCAGGCGTGCGAGCTTGGGCTGGTCCCAGGTGCCTCCGACCTTGTTCAGGGCTAGGTTTAGTACCTTCTCCTTGTCGAGGGGTAGATCAACCACGCTGACCTGGATCGACGTGTCACCCCGGGCCAACAGCACCTTGAATCGCTGGTGCCCTCCGACCAAGTTGCCGGTGCGCTTGTTCCAGACGATCGGCTCGACCATACCGAATTCGTCGAGGCTCCGAGCGATCGATTTGTACTCAGGGTTGCCGGGCTTCAGGTCCTTGCGTGGGTTGTACGGGGCGGGGTTGATCAGGTCTACGGGGATCGACTTGATGAGCATCGAGACATCTCCTGCGGGCGGTTGTGCCCAACAGGAGAATCGGAAAGCACTCCCAAGTTGTCCGTCCCGTCAGCAGGACGCGCCGTCGAGATCTACCGCGTCCGGTCGCCAGTATCCGCGTCCGGGGACGTGCTCGATCTTCCAGCCAGCGGACCGCATCCTCGCGACCCGCTTTCGGATCATCTCCTCGTTCGAGGCCTCGAACCCGAGGTCGATCGCGACCTCCTTTGCGGACTTGATGCCGGTGGCGAGCTGGTCCCACACGGCTTGCTGGTCCGGGGTCAGTGGCTTGCTCGGTGACGGCGAGGACAAGCTGGGGAGCACACTGTCGGCCGCCTGGTAGCCCCTTGTAAAGCTCGTGACAACGTCGTTGACTACGACAACCAGTCGATCTGCCACTCGCTGGAGCCATTCTTCCATGAACTCTGCGGCCCGGATAAGTGCTCCGAGCGCCTCCGCTGCCGGTATCGCCCTTGAATTCGATTCACTAGCCATCGATCATCCTACCTGATGGGACCCGTACTTCGGCATTGTACCTGCCTCCTGCGGTCGGCCTGTCCGAGTGCGAACCCGATCCGCTCTTCGGTTAACCTCGCCTCCTCCAGCAAATCCGCTAGCAGAGGTCGGATTCTTCAAATGTTCTCACTCAATGAACGGGCCGTTATTCGGGTACGAACGCAGCTCACGTTCAATGAGGAGCATGCTCTGTCTCGTGCGGTTTCTCCAACGCAACGAGTACAGCCTCAGCTACATCACCCAGAGCGTGATCTACTGGAATCAGACCACGCAACTGCTCGACCAATTTCTTGTGCGAGCCCTTAGTGGATCCTTGACGGAGCCACTCCTTACGGGCGGTGGACACATCGATCTTCTCGATCACAGCTCGCAGCCGCCTCGGATGAAACTCGGCCATCTCGGCGAGCATCGCCGGCAGTTCATCGTCATCGATCGGCGCTAAGCGTGATAGCGCTGAAGCCAACCTCCCTTCACAAACCTCGACCATGGCATCCGCCTGGGAAGTAGTCAGGCTTCGCACCGTTGCAATCGCGCGGGCAACCTGCGACCAATGCAAGCCGCCGAGGGCGTCTGGATTGAACGTTACTCCAGCCTCGAGCCGGTCTGTTGCCCACTGTGGATGGAGCAGGACAAGTACATTCGACACCTCACCAAGTTCGTCGGTGTGTCTTTCCAACCATGACCTGATCGGCTCCTCGGCACCCCCCGTCGACAAGGCCGCCAGCATGAGCAACAGTGAACGCGTGGGCTTTGCCCAACGATCGCCGACACTGCGGTCCAAGGCGTCGATCGAGAGCATTCGAACAAGACGCTCTGACGATGCAGGCGACACCTCAAAGATGAAGAACATCAACTCGGCAACCGACTCCCATTCGCGGTACGAGCACCCATTGATCCCGTCAGCCAGCACAGGCAGATTCAAGCTCTCGATGATGTGTAGTGCGGCTGCGCGTTGTTGGTCTGTTGGCTCCGCACTACGCAGGAACTTCGGCGGGAAGCCGAGACACCACCAGAAGATTCCATCCGCCTTTCGCCAAACCGACCCGGGTGACACCGCAATCGATTCAGCAATCTGGGGCGTTGCTTCCCGGATCATTTCGAGTGCCATGTCCTGATCGAAACAGCACACGGCATGAGCGATCTCGGAAGCATCCGTCAATGTGTCGGCGTCACACGCTCGTATCCGATCAGGCAGCTTGAGACGCGGCAGCTCGGAGGCGAACTCCTTCTTCCATTCGCCGGACGCCGCAATGGCTAGGCGACCGAGGAGCTTTCCCCATACATACCAGTCGGCGATTGGCGCGTCAGCGATGCGGTCCGCAACGGCCGAGACGGGAACAAACCCACACAGCTCCTCGGCGAGCTCTTGGTCGTCGTTGATGAGCGAATTGACGATATCTGCAAGGGCCGACGCATTGATAGCGTCCGAGGTGGAGATCCACTCGGCAAACGTGCCAAGCAACGGCTCAAGCACACGGTCCCCCTCCGTTCGCCAAGCGGCAACCGCATCGATACCGTACGCGGCGTCGCGACGTTCTTCGCTCGACATCGCTGAGAGTGCGCGATTGCGGAATGAGTGATGGGCCAGCGAGTTTGTAGATCCCCAATACAGGGGATCTCTACTAGTCTCCGAAGGGGGCGGCCTGCAAGGGCTCCTCGCGTCGGGTCGAGCGTCGTGGGGGCAGCTCCTCTCGATAGCACCTCTTGTCGGAGTTCCGAGTGCTGCTGGGCGAACACCGGCGACCGCTCCTGATCAGCACCACCGCACCTTCGGTCGGTGGCACGCGGCACGTCCACATCGCACCTTAACGGAATCACGGTTCGCGGACCAACGCCCCGGGGACCGTGACGGTTCGGATCTCCCGCTCACCGATTCAAAAATGGTTGTAGCCGTTCAACTACGCTCTACTGGTGCCAACGCCGCGACAAATCATCGACGGAGTTCCAGAATTTGGGAGGCCGTTTGTCCCCACGGCTCAATTGGCGACCAACCCTGACGGGAGGACACAACGCATCTGCAGCGCGCCCAATTCGAAGCCTTGATTCACGAGCATCACGACATGCTGATCGCCTATATCCGCGCGCACGCAGGGCGAACCAGTATCGCTGACGACGTGTTTCAGAGGACCATGCTTGAAGCATGGACCCATTTTGACAAGTACGATCCGCACCGTCCCGCGGGGCCCTGGCTGAGGGGTATTGCACGCAACATAGTTAACTCCGAGCGACGGGAGAATGCACGCGGGTGGCGTCGCCTCGAGAAAGTCGCATCCCAGCGTCTGGAACAGCACTTTGACTACATCGAAGATCAGGCTGGACTGGAGTTCGTCGAAGTCGTTCGCGAGCTGAGAGATTGCCTTGGGCGACTCGACTTCTTATACCGAGCCCCCCTGGAGTGTTGTTACTGGACAGGACTATCGATCAAAGACACCGCCGACAAGACAGGCCTGACCCTTGAATCCTGTAAGAAGCGGTTGCAGCGCGGACGCGAGATGCTGCGGGCGTGCATGACCGGCAAGGGAGTTCTTGCGCCGTCGGAGGACAGCCCATCGTGAATACGCCCCCCCCAACCACACCCGACCCTTGGGACATGTATCCGGGCGACGCTGACCAACGCATGCTCGATGCGCTTCTGTCCACCACAGGTGAGTCAGATCAGGCGCGGCAGACGCGGATTGAACGGGTGTTGGTGGCCCTCGATGAGCAACAGCAACCGCTGCCCGAGCCAGAAGTGGTCGGGCGTATCGGTTTTCTACCAAGACTGGTGCCTGCGGGCATGGTTGCAGCCATTCTGGTCACGACTACGTGGGCGCTATGGCCACGCCACGGAGTCGAAACAGCGCAAGCAGCCATCGTGCGCGTCTCGGCATCGCTACGGTCTGTCGATCACCGTCGATATGAGGTCATCGTGTCGACAGCCGATGGCAGACGCCTGCACGGGACGGTCGACATCGCTTCCGGCGACCGCTTCGTCAGCCTTTTCAGTCCAACCGGAGAGGCTGGCGACTCGTTCACAATTATTGCCGGCTCTGATGGGAGTCGCCACTGGCTCATTCCACCGTTCGGGCCAGTTCTCGTTTCGGACAAACCGTTTGGTCCGTTGTTTCCCATCGCACGCGATGGCGATGGCGTTGGTTCGCCCCTGCTAAGTCTGCCGCGAGCGATCTCAGCCTTGGGTGAATCACATGACATGGAGTTCGCGGATATCGACGATTCAGACCTGATGCGATTTGTCACCACCCGAAAGCAAGACGGATCGGGCTCAGACGGCACCAGTGACCGTCCCGTCCTTTCGACCGCTGATGTGATCGCGCGACGCGATTCCGGCGAGGTCGTGCAGGCCAGGTTCATGCTCGATCACAAGTTTTTTGTCGGCAGCATGTCGATCCGCTCAATTGTCTTCAGGCTGCAGCCCGATGCCGGGGCGCCCTCCCCGGAGTGGTATGAACACACAACTCACCACAGTGGCTCGCCTTGATCGAAAGATAACTTCAAGAGACCTGTCCCCAGGGTGCTTCCGCCGACCAACTTCCCGAGAAGTCGCAGCCGGCTTCGCGAGAAGATCGTTGCGTGATACGACAAACGCGTCGACTTCGTCTCGCTCAGCACAGGCCCACAGACAGGAGGCACATCGATGCGTTCTTTTTCTCAAAGCCACGATACGGTACCAAGCGGTCGGAACTCTATGTGCCAGGATGGTGCCCGACCTCGTATGCGCGTAGGCATACACGCCCTGGTCGGTGCGATCAGCTTGAGCACTGCCGGGATCGCGTCTGCACAAAGTGGCCCGTTCATGATCTCAGCGTTCTTCGGCCTGGACAACGAACTCAATGGCCAAGCCGCCGCCATTGCCCTTTCTCCTCAAGCCAATCCGTGGAACATTGATGACCCGTTCCGGCCCAATCCGAACCAGCTGACACCGGCGCAGCTCGACGGGCTGGACGGCTTACCTGTCGTCTTCTCTGAGTTGCTCGACCCAACGACCGTTGATCCATCGGACTTCCGGATCACGACCGCAAGCGGAGCGGCCTACACCCCGGTCGGGGCAACAGTGAACCCAGCGCACGACGCGGGAGAGCGCCGGACCGTCGCATTGTTCGGCGAGTTCGGCGATGCCGACGGTGACCCTCCCGTCTCGGTCTCTCTCGTGGAAGATCTATTGACAACCGGAGGTGTCAATATCTCTGACACCGCGTCGCCGATCGACGTCATTCCTCTCGCCGATGGCTCGACGCTCGCGTACGTCGAGACGGTTGATCCTGGTACCGTCAATACAGTGCCCGGCAGCGAGTTGGTTGTGCGTGCCGTCTGGACGGGTGGCATCGTGGCGGCTGATGGGAACGAAGTGACTGAGCAGGTCTGGTCTCAGTACGTGCTCAGCGGCACCGACGCTTCCGGAAACTCCGTCGAGCTCGCACCGATCGATATTAGTGATCTCGACGACAACGATAACAATCATCTCCTCTACTTCGACCAAGCGATCACCCCCGGCACTCTGTTCCTGCCTGGTGGCCTCGTCATCGATCCGAACGGCGATGTCAACCCGGCCACTTCGATCGCGTTTGCCGCCGCCCTGCCCGTCATCTATGCAACCGGGCAACTGTTCATCCCCGGCGATCCGAGTCTCCCTTCGACGGAGCCTGACCACTACGACAGGTTTGAGAACTACATCTACGCGATTGATATTCAGACGGGGATCGCCACGGCAGTCTCGCCCGCCATCGTCACAGATCTCCCATCAGGCTTGGCGGGAACGCCTTCCGGAGACCTGCTCGGGTTCGCATCCGGATTCGCAGCTGGGATCCCCTTTGGTCAGCCCGTCCAAGTGGATCCCGACAGCGCCTCTCTCACAAACATCGGTCCGGACATCGGTCTGCGTTCTGCTGCATTCGACGTTACAGCGGCCGGCTCAAGCTACATCCTGCCGTTCGATTCAGAAGACAACACGCAAAGGGTCCATGCCATCGACGTAGCCACCGGATCGGCGATGCCGATCGGCTCGGCCGGAGCGATTGGCGATGCGATCGACGTGGCACGCGGGACCCCGCTCGGCACAGCGGAGCCTTTCGTCATTAGTCTCGGATCCGTCGGAAATATGCTCTACGGCGTCGATGGGGATACCAACAGCTTGGTAGCGATCGACAGTGCGACCGGAGCAGTGAGCGTCGTTGGCGTGATCGGTGCCGTGGGCACCACCAATGGCGGAGGCTACTCCGCGTTCTCGGCGCTTACCGGTGTCGATACTGATCTCGACGGTGAATTTGACGAGTTGTTTGGAGCCGTCAACCAGTTCGACGACGGAAACGGCATCTCACGACTCGGTGGCATCGCCCGCTTCAATCTGACGTCTGGGGAGTGGGCGATCGTTGGGACCAATCCCGGGATCACGTTCTTTGGCTTCGGTTCTGCTCCTTCACTGGCGTCCTGCCGCGCCGACGTCAACGGCGATGGAATCGCCTCACCAGCGGACTTCAACGCCTGGATCCTCGCCTTCAACAACCAGGCCCCCGAGTGCGACCAGAACGGTGACGAAGCCTGCACCCCCGCCGACTTCAACGCCTGGATCCTGAACTTAAACGCCGGCTGCCCATGAGGCTGAACCCGAGCACGTGGCAAAAGGACCACCCCTCCCGGCGTGCCGGGAGGGGTTTGCTGTCTAGCGACGGGCCAGCAGTTCGTTATGGCATCGTCGGCGGCATCCGTAATGCCGCCGAGTGGTGTTTGGGCTTGACCGTGATTACCGGGAACAGCAATCGTGGATCACGGTCTACATGCTGTCGCCTGCTGCTTATGATGGGCTCGAGTTCATCTCCTTCCGTGTAGCTCATTGGCGCGGGGATTGAAAGCCCCAAGGCCGCTTCGGTTGGCGTCAGTCTACCGAGAGCCTCATGCGGCCTATGGAGATTGTGCCAAGAGGCGTATGCATCCAGCCGCTTCTGGATCGAGGCTGCTTTTGGCACAGTAGCGGGCGAGCGAAGCTGGTAGCAGCAGAGACAGCAGAGCGTTGCACTCCGCCGTCGATCACTGCCTCAGACCGAATGTCGCCGCTCGATGCGGCTCGTTCCGCTCCCAGTAACCCCACCGTGGTGGACCAACGAATTTGTAGATCCCCAACACAGGGAACTTCGACTGGTCTCCGACGGGTGCGGCGTGCAAGGGCCCCTCGTATCGGGTCGAGCAACGTGGGAGTAGTTCCTTCTAATGGTACCTCCTCTCAGAGTTTCGACGGTTGCCTGAGCGATCACCGGTGACCGCTGCTGATCCGCAGCAGCGTAACCCCGGCCGGCGGGTCACGGCAGGTCCCGATCCCGGCTTGACGGAATCACGGGCTCGCGGACCAATTGCCTTGAGGACCCAGCGGGTTCGTATCGCGCCATCCCTGCAAATTCACAGAAAATGAACCAATCCGCCAAGTTATGGTTCAACGCAATCGGCCAGACTCCTGTACGTTGCGCAAGGCAAAGGGAGCGTACCAATGAACCTGATCAGAGCTAGTGGCATGGCGTTCATCGTGTCGAGCACCGCCCTGCTGTGCTTCAGTGCTCAGAGCCAGTCCGGGTGGGAAAGCCTCACCGATTCTGAGTTGATTCCGCGGTCGGAGCGGATCGTGGTCGGCACCCTGTACCATCGCGGACGCCCAGACGCGGAAGGCATGATTCGGGCGGAGTTGCGGGTCTACGAGTGGATTTATACCGGCGTGGGCGAGACGGACACGATCGACCTCATGATCGCGTCGGAGACCGTGCCGGGATCGACCTACGCGTGGCCGAACCGACACGAAGGCGTGTGGTTTATCCTTGAGCACGACGACCGCTATGCGCCGGTCAACCACCCGAGCTGCTGGGCGGAGGAGAGCGAAGCGCAGAAAATCTCGGCAAGTGTGTCGAGCAGCCTCAATTCGGCATACAGAGGCATGCTGTCCTCCATCACGGAGGCGAACGAAAAGTACCCGGACGCCGATCAAAGTGATTCTTCGTCGAGCGTCGAGGCCTATTCCGAGCTGACGCGGATCGTGAACGCCTACGCGGCCGTTCCGAGTCAGGACAAAGCGCATCACTCGGCCCAAACGTACTCGATGGTCATGGGCCTGCTCGACGCGGCGGGAGTACAGACCGGGCTGCCCACGCATGTCTCGTCCCCCGAATCGGAGGACGCGCTGTACGAGCGGTTCAGTGCTTTCGTTCCGGGAGGAGGTTCGTCGCTCTCGGATGATCCGGCAGAGCGCGCATCGCAGGTCACGCAAGCGCAACATGCCGCGACGGACCTCGGGCTGAAGCTGCTCGGCGCGACCATGGGTGCCGGCGATCCTTCCTCGGAAATCGCGGAGGTCAGCCGGAGCTTGCAGGGCGTACTGGGACGAGGAAGTCCGGACTCTGATGGCGAAGCTCGTCGCGGGCTGCGTCGTGGACCGGCACGAGACGCGGGAAGGGGACCGCGCCGAGGACCTATCGATGCGCTCTCCGGCTTCAATCCCACGGGGACCCGCCAGCAGATGCTCCAGCAAGCTTTCGACCGACTCGTTGCCAAATAGGCAGGAGTGGCGGGAGTAGCGGGCGAGCTCGACGGGTACCAGCAAACACCGCGAAGCACGCCGCCTCTCCGTTCACAACGGCACCGAATCAGATGTCGCCGCCCAGTACAGCTCACGCCACTCCCACGCCCCGAGTAGAGGGCGAGCTCAATAGGTATCAGCAAGCACCGCGAGGTACGAACCCTCACCGTTCACCACGGCATGAAATCGAATGTCGTCGAACTTCGCAGCTCGATACACTCCCAATGCCACGTTTGAGGTGGGCCAGGAGTTTGTGCGCTCTGAGTAGCGGGCGAGCGAAGCTGGTAGCAATAGGAACCGCCAGGCATCTCGCCCCACCATTCATCACGGCCTCAGTCTGAATGTCGCCGCTCGATGCGGCTCGTTCCGCTCCCAGAAGCCCCACCGTGGTGGACCAGCGAGTTTGTACATCCCCGAAACAGGTGGATTCCACTGGTCTCCGACGGAGGCGATGTGCAAGGGCCCATCGCGTCGGATCGAGCGTCGTGGGGGCAGTTCCTCTCGATGGTGCCTCCTCTCAGAGTTTCGGCTGTTGCCTGAGCGATCACCAGCGACCGCTCCTGATCGGCACCAGCGCACCTCCAGCCGGTCGCTCGCGGTACGTCTCATCGCACCTTAACAAAATCATCGCTTCGTGGGCCAACGCCCAGAGGACTCGTTGGGCCCGGGTCACGCACTGTCCGTTGGAACAAAAGAATTTCACATCACGATATCATCATTTTCTGACTATAATGGGAGGCGGCGGGAAGGGCGAGATGACCGGACCTCAACGGCGCATCGTGTATGCCTGATAGAATCCGAATGTGCTACGCCAATCAGAGCCTGCTCAAGGCTGGGTCTTGCCAGGGCGGATCGGTCGCAATCCGAAGCATGCGGAAAAATATTGCTTGCAGCGGGGTGAGCCAACGGGTATACATGCGGAATGCAACTGTTGCTCTGAGTCATTCAGGGCCCCAGAATCGTGTTAGCGCACGATTGAGAGACTCTAAACAGAGAGAGGACAAGATGTTCACCAAGCAATCGATCGTGCGGACGGCCGCTGTGCTCGCGTTCCCGCTTTCGGTCGGCGCTGCTGCAAATGCCCAGGTCGAAGCTCCCAGCAACGGAGGGAATCCGTTCCTGCACGCGATCGGATGGCAGACATTCGATAACGCCACTCCTGGGAATAACAACTCCGGGATCGCCGATGCAACGCCTGACAACAACTCAACGTTCGATGCGACGCCCTTTGGCTCGAACCTGAACGGGCAGTACCTGACCGGACGGATCGGTGCAGGAGCCTCAAGTCTCGGGCGGAGCGGCTTCGGCCAGGCCACGAACAACACGTTCCTGAATGGGCCGACATTCGGCAGCAATACTGTCGGCTCGGCACCGTTTGGCATGAACATTGTTGATGTCCCGATGGCCGATGGGTCACCCGGAACACGTGTCGGTGCCCAAGGCCAGGCCGGCGCGAGCTCGTGGAAATTTCAGACCAACGGCAACCAAGAGTTCGGCGACTTCTCGATCACGAACCACAGCGACTTCTCGTTCCGTCTCGAACGGTTCCATTACGACGCACGCAGGGGTGGCGCAAACTCACCGCAGGATCTGGATCTGATCTACCTCGCGAGCGGTAACAGCAACCTGATCCGCTCGAGCACTGGGACCGAGGTTCCGGATCTGCATGTGTTCTCCGCGAGCAACTTCGCGAGTGCCCCGTCGGCCCAGAACATCTCGGCGAGCGCGGCGGCTTCGTTCACCAACTCAACCTCAGTCCGACTCGGGCCGGGTGAAACCGCATCGTTCCGGTTCCGCTGGACGAACTCGGTGACCGATTTCGCCCAGTCGCAGATCGACAACCTCGCGATCTCCGGTACATTCCTAAACCAGAACGACGGGTTTGCTCCGATTGACCCGGTTGCGTTCATTCCCGCGCCGGCTTCCGTGTCGCTTCTCGCAATCGCTGGCCTGGCCACAAACCGACGCCGCCGGGCCCGCTGATTGGCCCCGCAACCCTCCCCTTTCCGATACCGAATGCGGTGTCGCATCTCGAGCCAGACTCGCGGAGTGCGGTGATGCGTCGCTACACTCCGCGAGTCCTTTAGTTCACTCAAGTCGTCGCGATAACAGGATTCGGAGTCACGCGATCATGAAACGGGTAGGCGTGTCGCTCTGGGCAATCGTTGTGTTCGTCTTGGCAACATCCGGCATTGCCTGCTGCCAGGATGACCGACCGAACATCATCTTCATCATGTCGGACGATCACGGATGGCAGGCGATCGGCACATACGGCTCTGATCGCAACGAGACGCCCAACATCGATCGCATCGCACGTGAAGGCGCCCGGCTCGACAATTTCTTCGTTGGGAATTCGATCTGCGCACCGTCTCGGGCGACGATGCTGACCGGGCTTCACAGTCACGCGAACGGGCTCACCGACAACCGGCGGCCGTTCGACGCATCGCAACGTCACATCGCGAAGATGCTTCAAGATTCCGGCTATCAGACCGCGCTCGTCGGCAAGTGGCACCTTGAGTGCGAGCCGACAGGCTTTGACTACTACGACCGGCTTGTCAAGCAGGGCTTCTACTACAACCCTGTGATGAGGCTTCAGGACGAATCAAGCAGTGAGGGGTACATCCAGCGGCGCAAGACCGGGTATGTCACCGACATCATCACCGATGATGCCATCGCGTGGCTGGAAACCGAACGTGATTCTAAGAAGCCGTTCCTGTTGTGCGTGCATCACAAGGCGCCCCATCGGGATTGGAAGCCGGCACTTCGGCATCTGGATCTGTACACCGACGGTCCACTCCCCGAGCCGGACACGCTGCTCGATGACTGGTCCGGCAAGGGCAATGCTGCCAGAGCGCAAGAGATGACCATCGCAGAGCATTTGCATGATGGTGATCTGAAGCTGAGCCCGCCACGTCGTATGACACCAGGCCAGGCGCGCGCTTGGGATGAGGCGTACGCCCCTCGAAATGCTGAGCTCGAGCGTCTCGGACTCGAAGGCGATGCGCTCACGCGGTGGAAATATCAGAGGTACGCGAAGGACTATCTGCGCTGCATCGCGAGCGTCGATGAGAGCACCGGGCGCATTCTCGACACGCTTGCGCACCTTGATCTCGACGAGAACACAATCGTTATTTATACATCCGATCAGGGCTGGTACCTCGGCGAACATGGCTGGTATGACAAACGCTGGATGTACGAAGAGTCCTTCCGAACACCCTTTCTGATACGCTGGCCGGGCGTGATCGAACCTGGAACCGTCGTCGGAGCGCTCACGCAGAACATCGATATTGCGCCGACGATGCTCGACGCGGCCGGCGAAGACATCCCGAGCGATATGCACGGCGTGAGCATGCTTCCCGTTTTGGCAGGCGCAACACCCGACGACTGGCGATCGAGTGTGTACTACCGCTACTACGAATATCCGGGGTACCACAACGTCAGGAGGCACGAGGGCGTGCGGACAGATCGGTACAAGCTGATCCACTTCTATCGCCAGAACGAGTGGGAGTTGTACGATCTCGAACGGGATCCCGACGAGATGTCGAACGCGATCGATGATCTCAGGTACGTCGACACAATCACCGCGCTAAAGCTCGAACTCGAACGGCTCAAGCAGCAGTACGCGGTTCCGCCGGGCGAGCACTACAGGCCTCCAGCGGATGGGCGCAAGGATTAGGACCCAGCCTCGGCCGTGGAACCGTCAATCGAACTCATCGAGGAATCTGGTTCGGGCCTGCCCGTCGTCCGCGATGTCCCGCGTGAAGCTGTCGAGGGGCTTTTCAGCAGCAACATGCAGCAGGTACTGTTCGAGCAGATGCTCGAGTTCACTGGCCACATCGGGCAGTTCGCTTGACAGGTCGTTTTGCTCGCCGATGTCTGTGTGGAGATCGAAGAGCAGTGATCGATTCAAGACTGGGAAGCGGATCAGCTTGTATCGCCCGCTGCGCACAGCAGAATGTGGTTCGCCCAGACCCATCATGTTCCAATGCGGAAAATGGAAGACCAGTGTGTCGCCGTGTGGACGGGTTACGCCACGCATCGATGAATCACTGAGCAACGGTGCAAGGCTTCCACCGTCGGTGGAAGCAGGGATCGCAGCTGGATTCCCCGCGAGATCCGCGAGCGTTGGCAGCAGGTCGATCGTGCTGACAGGCACGTCGCATTGTGCGCCCGCGACAACTGCCGGACCAGTCACGAGAAACGGGATACGGATGCCGCCTTCGGTCAGATCCCATTTGCCACGCCTGAGAGGGGCGTTGAACCCGTTCTGATGGGGTCTGCCTCGCATGACCTCGGGTGGGATCGACGGAACACCACCGTTGTCGGAGAAGAAGAAGATATACGTGTTCTCGTGAAGTCCGTGCCGATGCAATGCAGAGAGCAGCCGACCGATCTCGTTGTCAAAATCTGTGAGCATCGCCGAAAACCCCGCGTTGGAGTGATTCGGTTCTTCGGGTCTTTCCAGGGCGTTCTGGAAGGAACGCTCGGTGTAGACGATGTCAGAATGCACGGCGTAGTAGGACAGCTGAAGAAAGAACGGCTCGCTCCGCGTAGCGCGGTCATCGAGAAACTCGATGGCGCGAGTCGTGAGGGATGCAGAGAGCTTCGGGTCCTCGGCCGGGTAGCCGCCCCACTCGCGAGTTCGGCGGTCCGGTCCGGAACTCGTGAACCCGCCCTCGCGGTTCGTGGTCCGTCCATCGCTAATGTCATATCCGAATGATTCCGGGTCGGCATCAATGTGCCATTTCCCGAGATGAGCGCACATGTAGCGATCGTCGATGCTCTTCAGCACGTCCGGCAGGCCGGGCTGTTCAAGATCTATTCTGCTCGGGCCGCGGACGATTGTCTTTCCGAGCCGAGCCGGGGTCTGCCCGAGCAGGATGCTGTAGCGCGTCGGCGAACACACGGGCGACGCGGCGTATGCGTTCGAGAACCGTGTGCTTTGCTCTGCTAGTTCGGCAAGATGCGGCGTCGTATGGTACCGACTCTTCGCGTCTGGGAAGCGATCATCCATCGAGAACGACAGGCTCGTCCACCCAAGATCATCTGCGACAATGAAAATGAAATTGGGGGAAGCACGCTCCTGTGGTTGTGCTTGTGCGTGATGCACGAGCACACTCAGGGCTACGGCGACCAGCGGTCTGAGAGCAGTATTCATGGGTTCAGTGTTTCAACGGGGCCATGCCCGATCCCGAGGGCGCGAGCGAGAGCGACGACTTCCGCAAGGGGCACGGCGTGATCCGGATGATCGACCACATTGACCAGCTCAATCGGTGAATCGCTGAGGTCGTAGAACTCGCGTGCAACAACTTCGCCATCCCCGACCTGGCCGTGTGTGCCTGTCATCCGACGCCACTCGATGTAGCGATACCGGTGTGTCCGGAGCGCGTAGCCCATGACGCCCTGCCCGTCATGCCGTCGCGGGAACTGGCTGATAGCGGCGGGCTTGTGTGATTGGTGAGGATCGTTCAGCAGCGGGACGAGGCTTTGCCCAGCGGTTGGATTCGGCAGATCAAGCCCGCAGAGCTCGCTGAGTGTCGGGAACAGGTCCACCAGTTCGACGAGTCCATCGTGAACCTGGTTGCCGGGTTTGCCAGGCACATCGATGATCAACGGTACCCGGGTGACAAGTTCGTAGTTGGTGTGCTTGCAATACATGCCGTGCTCGCCGAGCGTGAATCCGTGGTCACTCCACAAGACGACGATCGTGCGTTCTGCCGCAGTGGTCCGTTCGAGTTCATCGAGCAGCTTTCCGACTTGCGCATCGATGAACGACACGCTTGCGTAGTAGCCGTGTGCGAGCCGTGCTTGATCTTTGGAAGAAATCTCAGTGCCCCTCGGCGGGATATCCGTGTAGTTGCCGCGGAGCTCCCATGAGTCCTGGTAGTGAATGGGCCACGCGCCAGCGGGCAACCGATCAGGCACCGGGCTTGGGAACTCGTCACGTTCATAGAGGCCCCAGTAGCGAGCGGGTGCAGCGAACGGCAGGTGCGGGCGATGAAAACCAACAGCGAGAAAGAACGGTTGTTCGCGCGCGGCAAGCTCTGCGAGCAAGCGAACACCCTCGCGCGCCAGGGCCCCGTCTCGATACTGGTCGTCCGCAACGTCAGCTTGGTCGGTTGATGGGCGTCCGACGAACGCGATCCGTTCCTTTCGATCTGTCATGCCCAGACGTTCGGCTTCGGCCCCAAGGGTGCGCTCACGCTCGACCTGAGCCGGATGTCGGAATCCTCCTGTATCGTCCGCAGGGCTCGTGATTCGGGGATACGGCCGGGACCAACTCCTCGCGTCCATTGCTTTGTCGTCGCCCGTGCTCCGATGGTCGAAGACCTTGCCAACTCCAACCGTGATGTAGCCGTTGTTCTTGAAGTGCTGCGGGAGCGTCACGACCTCGGGCATTCGTCGCCGGAACTGCTGATGCAACTCCCAGACCCAGGTGGAATCCGGGCGGAGGCCGGTCAGCACACTGACGCGCGAAGGGCTGCACACGGCTTGCTGCGCGTACGCACGCGTGAACATTGTGCCGCGCTCAGCCATTCGATCAATGCTGGGCGTGACCGCGATCTCATCGCCGTAACAGCCCAGTGCCGGCCGCAGGTCATCGACAACAATAAACAACACGTTAGGACGCTGCGAATCACCGGGTTCATCGTGCATGTCGGGCGCACGACCGAAGACGAGAACCAGAACGCCCGCCATCCAGTTTAAGAGCATGGCGTCACCGACCGATCCGGGCCGTCTCGGATTGTCTGCCGATCGAGAACGTAAAGTCTCCGGGCTCGAAGAATCGATGCCCGTCACGGTCAACAGCCAACAGATCTGAACTCTCAAGTACAAATGTAGCTGTGCGAGATTCGCCGGGCGCGAGTTCGATTTTGTCGAACGCCTTTAGCCGGCGGACCCGTGGGGTAACGGCCGCGTACTCATCCGTCACGTAGAGCTGGACAACCTCTGCACCGGGGCGTGCGCCGGTATTGGCAACTTGAACACTGATATCAATCCTTCCGTTCCCCGGAAACGAGCCGGATGATGACACCGAGAGTTGCTCATACTCGAAAGTTGTGTACCCCAATCCGGCCCCGAAGTGAAACAGCGGGTCGTACCCGGGCGTGCTTCTCGGATTCTTCCCGAGTGCATCGGTGAACTTGTGGTCATACGGAATGAGCGCGTTCGCATAGCGAGGATAGGTGAACGGTAAGCGCCCGCTGGGGTTGATATCGCCGGCAATGATCTCCGCAAGTGCGGTGCTCCCGTGTGGACCGGGGTGCCCTGCCCAGAGTATCGCGGGCAGTTGGCTCTCGAACGCCGTGATGAGACGGGGCCTGTTCGTGACCAGGACGAGAACAACCGGCGTGTCCGTCTCGAGCAGGCGCTGCGCGAGCGTTACCTGCGGGTCGGAGAGAATCAGGCTGCTGATATCGCCCGGTTTTTCCGCCGATGGGGTCTCGCCCAGGCACAGCACGACAACGTCTGCCAGCTTGGCGGCTTGGACGGCCTCGGGCACGTCAATGTCCTGTTCGAACCCAGCGCCCGGTACATATGTCACGTTCTCGGCACCGAATCGCTCACGCAGGGTGTCATAGATCGTCGGAGCCTCAGGATACAAGCGTTCGTCTGCGCCCTGCCAGCTGTACGTCCACGCGCCGTGAAGCGGGACAACGCTCTCAGACGCGGGACCGGTGACCAGAATCTTCGAACCAGCCGCGAGCGGCAAGAGATCATTGCTGTTTCGGAGCAGCGTGATGCCGCGCCGAGCGGCCTCGAGACTCATGGAGTTTGCATCCGAGCTGCCGACGATGCCCGTATCGTCTTGCACCGGGATAGGCTCATCGAAGAGCTCTTGCTCAACTTTGAGAGCGAGCATTCGACGTACCGACTCATCAAGGCGTTCCTCTGCGACCCGTCCTTCGTTGACAAGCTCGAGCAACGAATCAGCAAAGCTGACCGAGTAGGGAGTCATCGCCACGTCGATTCCAGCTTGCACCGCGAGATACGTCGCTTCTTTCTCATTCTCGGCGACACGGTGTGCGTCGACGAGCTTGAGAATATCTCGCCAGTCCGTCACGACGATCCCTTCGTACCCCATCTGCTCGCGAAGCAATTGAGTGAGAATCCGCGGGTCCGCATGGACCGGGACGCCGTTGATCTCACCCGAGTTCACCATCACAGAACGAACTCCGGCGTCGAAGACCGCTTCGAACGGGGGGATGAATGTATCCGAGAGCTCTGCCGGGCTGATCGAAGCCGGGGTTCGATCACGTCCGGTGTCGGGATCTGAATACCCCACGAAGTGCTTCGCGGTTGCCGCGACCGCTGTCGGAGACGATTGGCTGTCACCTTGCATTCCAAGAACCGAGGCACGGGCCATGACAGCGCAGAGGTGCGGGTCTTCTCCGTATGTCTCGAAGACGCGCGACCACGCGGGGGCACGCATCACATCGCAGACCGGCGCGAAGTTCCACGTCATGCCGCAGGACCTGGTCTCCGTCGCTGTAATCTCTGCCGCGCGACGTGCCAGCTCGGGCTCGAACGTCGCCGCTAGCGTGAGGTTGTGCGGGAAAATCGTTGCTCCACGCACGTAGTTCGCGCCGTGGACGGAATCGATGCCGTACAGAATCGGGATGCCCAGGCGGGTCTCTTTCATCGCCATCGCCTGGAGACGCCCGACCAGTTCTCGCCAGTAAAGTGGCTCGAAGGCGACACTTGCGGTGTTCAGGATCGAGCCGGCCTTGTACTCGACGATGACCTTGCGGGCGCGTCGTTCGTTGAGCACATGCCCTTGAGTCGCGTCGGCTGTCTGCGAGCTTATCGATTCGAGCGTGAGCTGCATCATCTGCCCGACTTTCTCCTCGAGCGTCATCTCGGCGAGGAGCTGCTCGACGAACGCGGCCTGCTCTTCGGTCAGGTTGGGCGCGCCTCGCTGGGCAACCGTGCTTGCCGGGAGCGCAAGAAGCACAAGCACGAGGGCTCGGAAAATGTGAATCAAGGGTTGCTGCCGTCGGTAGATCATGTCACTCCTGCAGGCAAATTCTCTTGCACCTGGAGTAGGCGTCACGGTTCGATGCACAATGGAATGCTCGCGGTGGCTGCGGAGCCCTCACGATCGCGCACGATCACGTACAACCGAAGCGGCCCCTCGATTCTAGGTGCCGTGAGCGTGACGGATGAGCCTTCTGGCTGCAGGTTCTGAGACGAATACTCGCCGGGAGGATCGCCGGTAGTGTTCCCTCCAAGAGCATTCGGCAGCTCACCGACCAGGATGTACTCGAAGCTGAGCTTGTCGCCGTCCGGGTCTGAGGCCACGACGGTAGCGGTGATGTGCTCGCCTTGCCGTAGAAGCGTCGGGCCAGTCGTGTAGAACGAGGAAATCCTCGGGCTCCGATTCCAGAGCACGCCGCCCCAGGCCAGCGTCATCTCATCAACTGCCTGCAGCGTGCTGCCGTCTTCGAGGAACATCCCGTGCCACGTCCGAGACCCTTGCTCCTTGTGCCCCCACACAAACGCGAAGGCGCCGAGGCAATTCGGTGCTGTCCTGAGCGAGTCGTATGCGCGGCGGTACTGTGCCGCCTTCTCCGTGCTTGATGACTCGATCGGCATTCCCCATTCGGTCTGCTGCGCCTCGTAGGGCGCGTTTGTGCCGAACTCGGTCACGAGAAACGGCTTGGTGCCGCCGGCATCTCGATATCGCAAAGGCAGCGAAGCGGCACCCCTGTAAGAATTGATGCCGATGATGTCGATGCTCGGACAACGCTCGTGGATCTCGGCAACTTTCGTTCCGCCGATCTCTGCGATGACCGTCATGGTCGGATGGTCCGCGTCAAGTGACTTGACAAGTGCAGCGGCCCTCTCGACATGATCCCAAACCTCATCTCGGTCGGGTGCCCCGAGTTCCATCTCGTTGCCGAGTCCCCAGACAAGGACGGCGGGGTGATCACGGTACCTCATCACCGTGGTGCGGACAGACTCGAGATGCTCAGCACACTGCTCGGCATCCTCATAGTCAAACCCATCGTTCACCTTCGTGAACTTGATGCCGAGACAGACGGATAGACCCAGAGCACTGGCGGCATCAAGCATTTCGCCGGTGCTCTCGGAACTGCTCCATGTGCGTGTGGCGTTCGCACCTGATTCGGCAAGCAACTCGATCGAGCCCGGGCCCGCGGCTCCTCTCGCACGGAACGTGTTCCCGGCGCGGCAAAACGCGACATTGCCATCTTGATCGACGATGCGCACGGCGATCGGTTGGGCACAGCCGGTTTGGTAAGTCATCAAAATGATGAGGACGAGGCGCCGAATCAGCAACGCAGCGTCACGGTTCACTCTCATCCCCTCACGACCGCTCAGCGTCGGCCGCCACCACCGAATCGGTACGTTTGACTGCCGGACCGCACGACGATGCCACAGTCACTCGTTTCGGAGCTGTTCCCGGAATCGAGACGGAAGATGTCGTCGCCCGAACGATCAACGTTGCCCGACGCCGAACCCGTGGCCAGGTTGTCACCTTCGTTGTAGATCCCGGCGTAGAACGTCCGTTTGAGAATCGAGGTCTGGGACCACTCCACGTGCCCGTCGTTGTAAGCAATGTGCCCCTGCCAGCCATCATTCTTGACCGGTGTCCACAGGCTCTGACGCGCCGCCTGCATCGCATCGTTGTCTTCCGAGCTTGCCGCGGATCTGTGCTCGATTTCGTTCGATTCGGACCAGAAAACGAGGCGATCGGCGACCACGGGGGAATCGCTGCTCATGTGCTCGATCGACCACGAGCGGACCAGCGGGGTGAACACGTGTCGCAGAGCACCGCCGATCGGCGTGTTGTGGAGGTCGAGCATGCCGTACGAATAGAAGGCGGAGTTCGCGTTGTAGTCGTACTGCAGCCCGTTGTACTTCCAGCCACCCGGCGTGTAGCCCGTCCACGCCGGCAGATTGAGCGGCGGGCGGAGCTCGTTCGTCAGGTCGAAATCTGGCATGATCTCCATCGGCTCGGCCGGTGATTCCAGAACGTCGCCCGCGAGGTACTCACCTTGGAGCATTAGAAGGTAACGAGCCGGGATGTTGTGCCCCGCCTGTCCGCCGCCCGTCGCCCAGTCGTTGATCTGGCTCGCATCGGTAAAGGCATCGTTGCCTTTCTTGGATACGCGATCGACGCCCGGGAAGAAACCACGGTTGTCCCCCGCGAACGTCGTCATCGCGGCGACGATCTGGCGTTGATTGCTCGACGATGCGAGCTTGCGCCCGGATTCTCTGGCTTTGCCAAGCGCAGGCAGCAGGATGCCGATCAGCAAGGCGATGATCGCGATGACCACCAGCAGCTCGATGAGTGTGAACCCCGGTGACTTCTTCACACGGCTTTGGCGATGTGCTTCAAGTGCCATTCGGGTCTCCCAAGCTGCCTGTCAACGGGTGCGTAATAGAGCGCGGCTGTCTCGAGCGCCGAGCGCACGCTGTTATGGCGGAACAGGCGGCTTCCTTGCAAACCGCAAACATCTGATCTTCTTCTTGACCGTTCTGAAGATCGATTGTACTCTAACTATGCATCAGTTGCATTGGCGAATCCGCGAAAATATCGGCCTTGAGCCCCGTGATCACCCAAGAAACGAGAGGTTTGTGAAGATGGCGAGCAACAGTTCCGTCGCTGCGATCTGGGCCGCCTTGGGTGCGTGCCTGAGTTTGTCGGGGCTCGCTGTCGGTCAGATCCCGATCTCGCACCCGGCCGGGTCGGCTTTGTTTACTTGGAATGCCGCGACCGCGTCGCCGTTTACCGAACTCTGGATTGCCGAGCGCCCGCAGAACAGGTCCTTCCCGGAGGGGCTCCGCTGGGCCTGGCAGCGGACGGACGGCATGGGGAACGTTGTGCCCCCGGAGGTTATCACCGTTTGCGACGACATGGTGCCGGGCATCGCCGGGGCGTTTCAGTTTCCGCAGTCTCGGGCGGCGACCAACACACCGAACCTGACAGACTCGTGGGGAGACAACTGGCAGAATCAGAGCCTGAACAACCCGGGGCGAGAGGCGACGTTCGAGATCTGGTTTCGCCCAGCCGACCTGATGGGGACTCATGTCCTTTGGGAGATCGGCGCAGTCGTCCGCGGCGTTGCCTTCGCTCTCGAGGATGACGAGTTGATTTACGCCGCCGCCGGTACGAACGCGGGGGGCGCGAGCTCGTATGCGACGGTCCATCGCGAAACACTGACCGATACCGATTGGCACCAGGCCGTGATCGTGCTCGATTATGTCGAGTTCGAGGTGAGGTTGTACCTCGACGGCGTCGAAGTCAACGTGGCTCCGATCAGCCCGGCGGCGGGCTACGTCTGGGCCAACGCGAATCAGGCTGGGCTTGGCACGCTCGGCGGTGATCCGGCGCAGGCCCCGTCGATCGCTGCCGAGCCAGTGCCCGCGGGCCAGTTCGAGTCGTACGACGGCATGATCGCCATTCATCGATACTACACCGCGGTGCTGAGCGATGCGGAGGTGCTCGCCAACTACAACGCGATCACGGATGCAGCGGCCGCAGCTCGACGGGGCGATTACAACGATGACGGCACCGCCGACGACGCCGATCAACTCGCGATGGTCCAGGCGATGGAGATGTCGACGACCGCGCCTTTCGGTAGTGTTCGATTCCCGTTCCCCGCAGCACCACTCGCATCCTCGATGACTGCGGATCCCGTGCTGGCCGAGGCGTTCACCACCAGCTACGTGTGGCACAAGGACTCGGGCGGTCTTGGAACGGGTACCAACCCGAACTTCATCTTCCCCGCATTCCTCTTCCTGACGCCAAGGAAGAATATCGACCTATCCGCTGCTTCAGTACGCCAGGGTTTCGTGCTCGATGGAACCGAGGGTCTGAACGGCCCAAATTTCGAGTTCATCGATGACGGTGCCGATGCGTCCGCGCGGGTGCAGCTCTGGTTGCGAATTGATGATCTTGCCGGGACGCACTGCTTCTTCGAGCTGGGTGGAACTGACAACACGACAGGCGGCGGTCAGGGCATCGCCGTTTACTCAGATGGGGATGAGGTCATCGCGTCGGTCAACACTTCGTCCGACGATGGTCTGGACCGTGTAGACCTCTCCGGCGGACCGGGTAGCCTGACGACCGGCTGGCACCTCTTCGAAGTGATCGTCCGAGGCCTCACCGCGGATGGTGTTGGGGAGGGATTCGAGTTGTACATCGATGGCCAACTCGCGGCCGCGGTGAACGATCTGCCCGGACCGGACACGGTCTTCGGCACAGGCGATGACATCGATCTGTTCAACGCAGGAAACGGCGGGACCAACAACTTCATCAACGGCAACCCTTCGGCGATCGGTTGGATCGGGGGGACCGCCCCTCTCCCCTCCGGGATCACGACCGGAAGTGTCACACCGTTCAACGGGCTCGTGGGCCCGTTCCGTGTGTCACAAAGCCAGCCCACACCAAGCGATGTCGCGCAGGAGTATGCCGACGCGACTGGGCAGGATGTCGTGAACGCTCGTCTTGATGCCAACAACAGTGGCGCGGTGAATTTCTTTGATGTGCTGAAGGAGCTGAGCGATATCGATGCGGGCCGCTGATTCAGGGTTGGTCCACGGAATGTGATGTACACACTCGATGAGCAGTATCCGTGAAATCGCGAAGGTTGTGAACGTCTCGGCGTCGACGGTGTCGCGCGCGCTCAACAACAGCCAAGCGATCAGTTCGGAGACTCGCGAGCGTGTGTTCGAGGCTGCTCGCGATCTCGGGTATGCGAGTTCGGTGGGCAAACGCACGAGCAGCACGATCGCTCTGTTTTCGCGCGCCGAGATCCCGAACCTGCTGGGAGGGTTTCTATCCGTCGTGGTCGCAGGGGCGATGCGGGCCGCGCTCGATGAGAGCTTCGATGTCATGCTCCTCAACTCGCTCAGTGAGAAGCACCCGGGCGAAGGCTATGCAAGCTTCTTGAGGCGCCGCGGCGTCAGCGGCGTCATGCTACTCGGCAAAGACTCGCCACAGATCGCGGGCGAACTCGCGTCTGAGTGTTTCCCGGCGATCATCATCGGGAACCGATCGGACGATCCCGATGTGGCGTATATCAACGCATCATCAAGGCCAACAACCCGCGCGGTTGTCGAGCACCTCATCTCGCTCGGGCACCGTCGGATCGGCATCGCGACACACTCCGTGTTGACACCCGATCATGCCGATCGCCTCGCCGGCTATCAGGAGGCGCACGAAACAAGCGGCGTTCCGATGAGCCGGGATCTCATCCTGCAGCTCCCGGCGCACGATCAGCCCGCGGGCGTGATGATGCTCGATCATTTCCTCCAGCTGAGCAAACCGCCGACCGCAATCTACTTCACGAACCCCCTGACAACCGTTGGGGCGCTGATGCGCTGCGCACAGCTTTCGATCCGCGTACCTCACGAGCTTTCGATCGTGGGATTCGACGATTCGGACATCAGGCGGAGCACCTACCCCAACTTCTCGGCGGTGAGACAGGATGCCGCGGGCCTCGCGAGAGAAGGAGCAATGTGGCTCATTCAGCAGGTACGCGACAGCTCCGGTCCCCCGCTTCGTTTGACACACGACACGACGTTCGAGATCGAGGAGACCACGACGCTGGCTCCAACGAATGCTATTGAGCTCATATCTGGAGCGGGCTCGATTCAGAGGGGCGTACCCAGAACGGCGGGCTCGTAGGGTGGCAGGCCGCAAATCAATCAGAACGATACCTTGACGACCGCGCACGAGGACATGTGATGAAGACTAGTAAGTTTGTTGTTCCCGCGTACATCGCGCTCGCGCACACGACAGTCAGTGCCCAATCCGCAACCGTCAGTCTTGTAGCGCCATCAGTGATGGTCGCTCCCGGGGCGAGCGTTGCTATTGATCTCGTCGTCGACTACAGCACCGGCACTGCCGGGGCTGGTGTCTTCGGTCCGGCCGGTCTGTACGGCTTCGGCGGCGAAATGATCACATCGGGCCCGGCAGCGGGCAGCATTTCTGGATCGGGAACGACAACAGCGGCATTCCTCCCGCTCGGCCCATTTGCGCTGGACAACCCGGGGGGGAGCGGCATTGCCCGCTGCACGGCAGGGCGGCTCCTGTCCCAGGGCGGTCTGCCCGGTTCGAGCCAGGTCGTTGCGAGTTTCAATGTCGATATCGAGGCGGGTGCCTCTCCCGGTGACAGCGTGACCATTGACTACGAAGGGGCTGTCGTGCTCTCGCAGGACGATCGCCTGGTCACCTATTCCACGACCCCCGGCGTAAACCAGGAATCATTGTCAACCGTTTCACTCACGCTGACGATCGGGGGCGGGCGTCTCTGCGCGGATCAGAATAACGACGGTCTCGTGACCCCCGCCGATTTCAACGGCTGGATCCTCAACTTCAATCAGGGCAGTCTGCTCGCTGACACCAACCAGGATGGGGCTGTAACCCCGGCCGACTTCAACGGCTGGATTCTGGCCTTCAATGCTGGAGCAAACGGGCCGATTTGCACACCGTGATCGTCGTCCGGTGTACCTCCTCTGGCGCTTAGCATGCTTCATGTATGGCCTGCGGTGGAACCAAGCGGCATTCTTCTTTGTCATGCCAGCATTGTGTGTTGTGAGTAGCGGGCGAGCGAGATAGGTAGCAGCAATCACCGCGAAGCATCTCGCTCCGTCATTGACAACGGCATCAAACCCAATGTCGCAGCCAAGCACGGCTCAATCCGCTCCCAGATCTCGCCATGCAGGTGGGCCAGGAGTTTGTGCGCTCCACTAGGCGGCGTCTGGACAGCATTCCGAGACTCGAATGACTGGATACGCCAGCCTTCGATCGCCACGGATGTGCCGCCGGTGCAGCGCGATGCGGGGTGTTTCACCTCCTTTCTGCAAAACTGTTCTCGGCTCGGGAAGGCAACGCCCTCCTTCCACCAGTAGCGGGCGAGCGAAGCTGGTAGCAGCAGGAACCGCCGGGCATCTCGCCCCACCGTTCATCACGGCCTCAGTTCGGATGCCGCCGCTCAATGCGGCTCGTTTCGCCCCCAGAAGCCCCACCGTGGTGGGCCAGCGAATTTGTTGATCCCCAATACAGGTGGTCTCGACCAATATCTGACGAGTGCGACGTGCAAGGGCTCATCGCATCGGGTCGAGCGTCGTGGGACCAGTTCCTCTTGATGGTGCCTCCTCTCAGAGTTTCGGCTGTTGCCTGAGCGATTGCTAGCGACCGCTCCTGATCGGCACCAGCGCACCTCCACCCTGTCGCTCGCGGTACGCCTCATCGCACCTTAACAGAATCACGGGTTCGCGGACCTGATGCCTTGGGGACCCACAACGTTCGTATCACGCCCTCCCCGCTCTTCCGTGATTTTCCAAGTCGTCGTGTCCGCTCGCCGGGCCATTTCTCGCGATCACTGGGAAGCTGGCCATGGAGGATCTCAATGAATCGTCGAATGAAGTTCTCGGTCGCAACCGTGGTCGGCGTCACCGGGGCTGTTCTCGGGCCCGGTGTCCAGGCCGCGGGGATTGGCTTCCCGCCGGCCGATCAGGCTCCGACAGCCATCATCCGAGTGCCTCAATACCTCGGGGTCGCTCCCCTTGCCGTCGTACTGGACGGCTCGGCAAGCAGTGATGCCGAGGGGGCGATCGTTTCGTACGAGTGGCGTGTGGACGGCCGCCGGTTGGACGGCGCATCTGTCCGCTGGCGATTCGAGGAACTTGGCGAGTACGACGTGGTGCTGACCGTTCGTGATGAATCGGGCCAAGCAGCATCGGCCGAGGCGGTGGTCACGGTCGCGGGCGGGCCTTGGACGCCACGTTCTGAGGTTACGGAGCCCAAAGCGCGACGGTTCCTCTGGCAGGCGGCTTGGGGGGCCCATCCGGACGATGTCGAGTTCGTTATGGAGCACGGGTATGAGGCCTGGATCGAATCTCAGGAGCAAACACCAGCGACGTACTACGACGACGCTTCCATGGATGAACTTGCCGACTTATTGCGCGACGAGACGATCGAGGAGGTCAGCGAGGAGATCGCTGAACGGCGCGCGAACGGGGAGGACCTTGGTGACCTCGCCGAGTTCCTTGAGCCAGAGTTCCTAGAAGAGTTCGAGGTTGAGGGCGAGCCGCTGATTTTCGAGATGTTCGATGATCTTTGCGTCGCAAGCCCGGATCAATTGCGTCAGAGAACGGCGTGGGCGCTGCTCCAAATCGTCCCCCTCCGCCCGAATTTTGAATCAGGATTCGTCAGGGAGTACGCCGACATCTACAACAGCTACCTGCGTGCAGCGATGCACGATGAACGCGAGGAAAACGCGAGCGGGAACTATTACGACTTCCTTCTGGAGATGACGTACAGCGGCGCGATGGGCGACTGGCTGACGTATAAGGGCAACGCGAGGGAAGACGCGGCGACGGGCGTGTCACCCGATGAAAACTACGCCCGGGAGGTCATGCAGCTCTTCACCGTCGGTCTGGTTGAACTCAATCCTGACGGCACAGAACGTTTGTCGGACGAACGCGAGCCCATCTCGACGTTTAATAACCATGACGTGGCTCAACTCGCGCGCGTGTTCACTGGTCTTGTCGATCAGAATCCCTACGCGTTCGAGGCGATTGAAGAACCCGAGCCGACGCCATTCCCGATGAGGATCGATCCTGGCCGACACGAGGCGGGTGCGAAGACCTTGCTGGACTACCCGGGTGCCAGCGTGGTCAACATCCCGGTTGCTCAACAAGCGCGGCGCTCTGGGGTTGCGGTGGGGATCGAGGCCGCGCTGACCAACCTCTTCGAACACCCAAATCATGGCCCGTTCCTGGCCACGCGCATGATCAAACGGTTCACGACAAGTAACCCGACGCCCGCGTATGTCGGGCGTGTCGCAGAGGCATACGAGGGCCGGGGGCCGTATGGTCGTGGTGAGCGGGGAGATGTTGGCGCGATGGTCCGCGCGATCCTGCTCGACGATGAAGCTCGCAACCCTGCGTACCGGTCGAACCCGATGTATGGCCGGGTGTTGGAACCGATGCAAGTCCTTCTCGGCACGGCTCGTTCGTTTGGGGCGATCGCTGAGAGCGAACCCGCGGGGCGGATGGTTTGGCTCGAAGCAGGGTGGAGCATGCAGGAAACGACGGGCCAAGGCTTCTACCTCACGCCTTCCGTGTTCAATTACTACGACCCAAGCTACGCACCGGTCGGCTCCGCGATTGCGACCGGCGGCATGACGGCTCCCGAACTCCAGATCTTTGACGACTTCAGGTCGGTCGCGGGCCTGCGAGGCATGACTGATCAGCTCGCCCATGCTCTGCATGACGCCAGGCCAGACTTCGTCGAATCGCTCGAGCGCCGAGCGGGACGCCCACGCACGCTTGCTCTCGTGCTCGCTTCGAAACTCGACCACGGCTGGGCATCTGACCGAAACATCGCGCTGCTCGGGCGGGCGATCGGCCGAGTGCCAGAAGACGAGGAACGCCTGTACGCCGCGTTGCTGCTCACGCTCGGACACCCCGCGTTTCGAGTGCTTCGCTGATTCGACGCTGAGAACAAGGAGCACCCCACCATGAACGACAACCTTGAGCGGCTCTTTTCCAGACGTTCGTTCCTCAGACGTGGATCCTGCGCTGCGCTCGGCCTTGCGGGGCTCAGTTCGCAACTCTTCACGTCCAGAGCGATGGCCGCGGCCTTGGAGGGGGTCGCGTTCAACGACTACCGGGCGCTTGTTTGCGTCTTCCTGTTCGGAGGTAACGACTCGGGGAACACCCTGATTCCCCTAGATGGCGGTCAACAGAACTACGCCGATTACGCGATAGAACGCGCCGGGCTCGCGATCCCACGAAGCCAGCTCGCAGCGACAACGATCGCACCAGTAAATACCCGCGGCCGACGGTTTGCGCTCCACCCTTCCCTCAAGGGCATGAAACGACTCTTCGATTCCGGGAACGTGGCCGCGGTCGCAAACGTAGGCACGCTGCTCGC
>JBCBNT010000037.1:0-29000 GCA_039821685.1 Planctomycetota bacterium
CTGCATCGTGAAGTCGGGCCAGACCGAGAGCCCGGGCCAGACGTCAGCGCGATACTGCGACCGATCAGCACGCTGAACGGCGAGACCCTGCGCGTTGATCTGCTGGAACGCGTCGTACGCGCCGTCGACCTTGATCCCGCAGTTCGCCATCCACACGGCCTGGAAGCCAATGGCGTCCAGATCGCTGTTGAGCTGCGCCGGGTTCGGGAACGCACCGCCGTTGAACGTGAAGTTCCGGAACCCGTCCATGTAGTCGATGTCCATCCAGATCACCTCGGCCGGGATCTGGCGGCTGCGGAACTCGTTCGCAACATCGAGCACGTTCTGTTGCGGGAAGTACGAGTACTTGCTCTGGTGGTAGCCGACCGACCACATCGGCGGCATGAACGGTTGCCCGGTCAACTCGGCCAGCGTGCTCACGACCGCCTGCGGCGACGAGGCATCGATCGTGATCACTCGCGGCGAGGGCCCCTCGGTCTGAAAGACGATGCCGCGGGTCTGGGTTTCTCCGAGGTCGAGCGAGCTGGCCCAGGTCGAGTCGAACAGCACGCCGAAGGCGGTGCCGTCTTTGCGCACTCCGAGGACCCAGGGATGGGTCTGGTAGTTACGGTTGGATGAGTCGCCCCATCCGAAGTTGTCGAGGTTGTAGTACTCGACACGGCGACCCCGCCGCTCAAACGGCCCCGACTGCGAGCCGGTGCCGTAGAGGTTTGTGCCCGGGTCGATTCCGACCGAGACCGTTTGCAGGCCGGTTTGGACGCTGAAGGACGGGAGCGGTCCGAATCCGGCGGGCGCGTTACCCAGCGAGGCCGGATCTGAGACGAGCGCAACAGACGCCTCGGCCTGCGACCGTGCCGCGGGCGACGCGAAGGACCGGACAACGCCTTCGCCGATCGATTCATGGACTGCTTGCGCCGCGGCAAAGGCCGCGTGCAACGTCACGAGTGCCACGGCCCCCAGTCGATAGATCCCTTGTCGCACGGCCTCGTCCTCCGAATACATCCCCTCGACGTCGATAAGGAAGAGATCGTATCGGCTCGGTCAAAGGGCGGATAGCTCGAACGTCGCAAGATCTTCGGGTCAGCGGGTTTCTGGCCGGGGATGCACACACCGGATAGGCTGGGGCTCGATGAAGTTCAGCACCTCGCAGCTGCTTGTGTTTCTCCAAGAACGACGGACGCAGCGGAACATGCGGTCGCTGCTGGTCTTCGTGGGCGTCTTGGCTTCCCTTGTCATCGCGTACAGCGTGATCTTCCACGTCATTATGGAGCACGAGGGCCAGAAACACAGCCTGCTCACGGGGCTGTATTGGACGCTGACGGTGATGTCGACGCTGGGGTTCGGCGACATCACATTCGAGAGCGACATCGGCCGGGCGTTTTCGATGCTCGTGCTAGCGTCGGGCATCGTGTTCTTGCTCGTGCTGCTGCCGTTCACGGTGATCCAGTTTTTCTACGCGCCGTGGGTCGATGCGATGGCCGCCGCCCGCACGCCCCGCCGGGTCGCGGACGACGTGTCGGATCACGTCATCCTGACGCGGCACGACGCAGTCACGAAAGATCTGATCGGGAGGCTCGATCGGGCCGGCCGCGGATATGTGCTGCTTGAGCCAGACTTCGAAGAAGCGTCGAGGCTGCACGACATGGGCGTCAGGGTCGTGCACGGCGAGCTCGATCAGGCATCGACCTACACGGCGGCGGGGGCCGAACGCGCTGCCCTGGTTGCCGCGACCAGCGACGATGTGCTGAATACCAACGTGGTGTTCATGGTCCGGCAGACCGCGCCGGAGGTCACCATCGTCGCCACCGCTTCAACGGGCACGGCGGCGACCATCCTCGTCCATGCGGGTGCGACCGGGGTGCTCAATCTCGGCGACATGATGGGAAGGACACTCGCGCGTTGCATGGTGGGCGGCGACGCCGTCACCCACATCGTCGCGCGGATCGACGAGCTCCTCATCGCTGAAGCCAATGCGCACCGGACGCCGCTGGTCGGCAAGACCATCCGCGAGAACCGACTCGCGGACCTCGGAGTGAGTGTCATCGGCCTCTGGGACCGGGGCGAGTTCAAGCCCGCGACGCCCGATACAACGATCGACGAGCGGTCGATCCTGCTTCTCGCCGGGTCGCGAGAGCAGCTCACGCGGTACGACGAGGCCTTCGTGATTTACAACGTGTCCGTGCGCCCGGTGCTGGTGATCGGTCTCGGGAGCGTCGGCGCGGCCGCTGCGAACGCGCTCGGGCAGCGTGGCGTCGGGTGGCGCGCGGTCGAGCACTCGTCGCGTCGGGCACGGGCCGTGGACCACGAGGACGACGCGGTCATCGTCGGCGATGCGACGGACCCGAGCGTCCTCGAACAGGCCGGCCTGCTCGACGCGCCGGCCGTCCTAATCACCACGAACGACGACAGTCTCAACATCTATCTCACGATCTATTGCAGGTCCGTTCGGCCGGACATCCAGATCATCAGCCGGGCGACGCTCAAGCAGAACATCGAGACGCTGCACAAGGCGGGCGCAGATTTCGTGCACTCCTACGCGTCCATGGGCGCAGCGAGCATCATGAATACGCTCAGCGGGGACCGCGTCGCGCCCGTCGCCGAGGGTCTCGACGTGTTCCGCGTCGACGTTCCCAAGTCGCTCGACGGCATCACGCTCGCCGAAAGCAGCATCCGCGAGCGGGCGGGATGCTCGGTGATCGCTCTGCGTCAGGGCACCGGCGATCTCGCCGTGAACCCGCCCGCATCGACCGTCCTTCAGGTCGGGCAGGAGATGGTGCTCGCGGGCGCTCCCGAATCCGAATCATCGCTCAGGTCGGCATTCGGGCGTTGACCTGCTCCGGTAACGCGTGCGGGCATGATCAGGCGATACGCCAGGCGTGCACGAAACGCAGCCGATCTGGAAACACGCCCTTGGCCGACGCGTCGGCCTCGGCGATCCGGTGTGTTCAGATCAAGGACGGAGCTCGATCGTCTCCCGGTCATCACCGACGCGGATCGTGAACGCGCCGGGCTCGAAGAAGCGTGTGCCGTCGCGATCGACCATCGTGAAAGTTTCCGGCGGGAGCGAGAAGGTCACGGGCACCGACTCGCCTGCGGCCACGCCGACGCGGCGGAACGCCTTCAGGCGTTCGACCCGGGGTGTCACGCTCGCCACGTTGTCGGCAACGTAGACCTGCAGCACATCAACGCCGGCACGATCGCCGGTGTTGGTGAGGCTGAACGAGACTGTGACATCGCCCTCGGGGCCGGTGTCACCGACCGCTGGCACGTCGACGGTGAGTCCGTCGTACTGGAACGACGTGTAGCTCAGCCCCGCACCGAAGGGGAAAAGCGGGTCGAAGCCGCCGGTGGGGGTGTTGTCGGGGGCGAACCGCTCGGTGTGCTTGTGGTCGTAGGTCAGCAGGGCGTTGGTGTGCCTCGGGTAGGTAAAGGGCAGCCGCCCGCTCGGGCTCACGTCGCCCGCAAGGATCTCGGCGAGCGCGGTCGATCCGTGGGGGCCGGGGTGACCCGCCCAGAGGATCGCCGGGATGCCCGCTTCGATCGGGGCGAGCACGCGGGGACGGTTCGTCACCATGACGAGCACGACGGGCTTGCCCGTTTCAGCGAGCGCCGTTGCAAGCTCGATCTGCGGAGCCGAGATCGTGAGATCACTGAGGTTGCCAGGCATCTCCGTGGAGGGCAGCTCTCCGAGGCACAGAAGAACGACATCGGCGTCTTCCGCCGCTTCGACGGCGGCGTCGAGATCCGTCGTCTCGTCGTAGGTCGCACCTTCAAAGTGCGTGACGTTCGCCGCACCGAAGCGGGCGGTCATCGCGTCGAAGATCGTCGGAGTGTCTGGGTACAGGTCCGCGTTGGTGCCCTGCCACGCGTAGGTCCACGAGCCGTGCAGCGATACGAGGTCATCCGCGGTCGGGCCGGTGACAAGGATGCGCGTCTCATCGGCGAACGGCAGCACGCCTCCGAAGTTGCGCAGGAGCGTGATGCCCTGCCGGGCTGACTCGAGGCTCAGGGCCTCCGCCTCCGGGGAGCCGATGGCGTCACGGGCCGCGTCGGCCGGCATGACCGACTCGAAAAGCCCCAGCTCCATCTTGAGGGCGAGGATCCGGCGGACCGATTCGTCGAGCCGGTCCTCGGTGAGCCGGCCCTCTTCGACGAGCTCGATCACGTGGTCGGTAAAGGCGGTATCGAGCGGCGTCATCGCCATGTCGATCCCGGCGTTGACTGCGAGGAATGCCGCTTCTTTCTGGTCTTCCGCGACGTAGTGGAAATCCACGAGCTTGTTCACGTCGGCCCAGTCGGTGACGGCGACGCCCTCGAAGCCGAGCTCGCCCCGGAGCAGATCGGTCAGGATGCGCTGGTCGGCGTGGACGGGCGTGCCGTTGACCTCGCCCGAGTTGATCATGATCGTGCGGACGCCGGCGTCGAACGCCGCTTTGAACGGAGGCAGGAACGTGTCGTGCAGGTCGGCGGTGCTGACGATCGCGGGGGTGCGGTCGCGGCCGGTCCGCGGCTCGGAATATCCAAGGAAGTGCTTGGCGGTCGCCGCGAGCGCGGTCGGATCAGAAAGGTCGTCGCCCTGCATGCCTTCGACCGCGGCGGCAGACATCACAGAGGCGAGGTAGGGGTCCTCGCTGAACGTCTCGAACACGCGCGACCACGACTGGATCCGGGCCACATCGCACACGGGGGCGAAGTTCCAGTTCAAACCCACGGCGCGGCTGTCACGCGCGGCGATCGCGCCCGATGCCCGAGCCAGCTCGGGGTTCCAGCTCGCGCCGAGATTCAGGTTGTGCGGAAAGATCGTCGCGCCGGTGACATAGTTCGCGCCGTGCACCGAGTCGATGCCGTAGATCAGCGGGACACCGAGCCGCGACTCGTCGGTGGCGATGCCCTGCAGCGTCGTCACGATCGACACCCACTCGTCCGGCGTCATGGTGACATCGCCCGCATTCAGCACGGAGCCGATGTGCTTCTCAAGGATCGCTTCGCGGGCCTTGGCGGGGTCGAGCTTGATCTTGTTCGTTCCGTCGGCGGTCTGCTCGCAGAGCACGCCGAGCGTGAGCTGGGTCATCTGGCCCGCCTTCTCCTCGACGGTCATCTGATTGAGCAGCTGGTCGACGCGGTCCCACTCGGCCTGCGTGAGATCGGGCCTGCCCGGCGCCTGGGCGGCGGCTTGGAGCGTGAGTGATGCGGAGAGGCTCGCGGTGACGAGCATGGACAGGCAGGTTCGGGCAACGTGACGCATGTGTGTTTTCTCCGCCGGGGTTGACGTTCTCCGCAGGATACGCCGCGATCCACCCATCTGGACGGGTTTGGCGGCGGGAATCGTGCGCTCTCAGCCGGTGCTCTGGAGCGCCGCCGCGACCCCGTTGATGCTCAGAAAGAGCAGCCTGCGTCGATCGACATCGCTCTCGGACGCCACCCGGGAGAGCAGTTCGATCTGCAGCAGATTGAGCACATCGGCGTACGGGTTCCGGGCATCGATGGAACGGCGCACCGCGGGACGCGATTCGAGGAGGCCCGTTCCCGTGATCGTTGTCACCGCCCGCTCGGCCTTGGCCCGCTCCGCCTCGATCATCGTGCCGATCGCCGAGTGCTCCGGGTCGAGCGACGCGTAGCGGCTCACCAGGTGCGAGCGTGTCCGGACCAGCTCCAGCTCGGCATTATCAATGAGCGTGGTGAAGAACGGCCATTCCTCGTACAAGGTGCGGAGCGACGCACCGCCGTCGGGCTGGATCTCGGGCTCGAGCGCGGTCCCGAGCCCGAGCCATCCTGGCACATTCGCGCGGATCTGTGTCCACGCGAAGACCCAAGGGATGGCGCGGAGGTTGTCGAGCCCGACGACGCCGCCGGCGCGTGATACCGGCCTCGACGCGATCGGGAGCCCGCTGATCTGATCGATGGGCGTGACGCGTGCGAACCAGTCCCAGAAGCCGTCGCGATCCACGAGCCCTCGGTAGGCGGCCATCGACTGCTTTGCCACGCGGTCCATGAGTGTCGTGCGGGATGGATCCGTCGCGCTCGCGTGCGCGACCGGTGAGCCCGCGTCGCCGCTGGGCGATCCGAGGAGCACGGCGTTGACGACCTGCTCGAGCAGCCGCCTTGCGATGTCGGGGAGCGCGTAGCGGAAGCTGATTACCTCGCCCTGCTCGGTGAAGCGGAGCCTCGGAAGCCGGGCGTTTTCGGGCGCGGCGAGGATGGCCTTATTTGTCCGTCCGCCGCCGCGGCCGACCGTGCCGCCCCGCCCGTGGAAGAGCCTCAGTGTCACGCCGTGCTGCGCCGCCGAGGCGCACAGCTGCGCCTGCGCCTTGTGCAGCGACCAGTTTGCCATCACGTAGCCGCCGTCCTTGTTGCTGTCGGAGTAGCCAAGCATGATCTCTTGGAGCCCACTTCGCGCCTCGAGCTGCAGGCGGTAGATGTCGTTGGTGTAGAGCGACTCCATCAGAGACGAGGAGCGCTGCAGGTCGTCGACGGTCTCGAAGAGAGGGACGACATCGACATCGCTCTGAATCTTGCCCGATTCGTCCATCCGCACGAGACCGGCCTCTTTGAGCAGCACCAGCGTTTCGAGCAGGTCGGAGACCTCGTGCGTCATCGAAACGATCACCGAGCCGATGCTCTCGGGGTCGATCGAGCACGCCTCACGTACTGCGCGGAAGGTCGCGAGCGCGTCCGCGGCCTCATCCGGAAGCTCCACACCAGGCCCGGCGAGCGGCCTCGGAGATCGGAGCTCGTCCGACAGCAGCGCGATCCGCTCGCTTTCGCTGAGTGTCTCGTATCCGTCGGACACCCTCGCGAGCCGAAGGAGCTGCGCCACGGCCGCTCCGTGCCGCTCGCTGTGCTGGCGGACGTCGAGCGCGGCCATGTGCAGGCCGAAGGTGCGCGTCCGGATCAGCTGGTCGGCCAGAGGTCCCCTGGTCATGGCGTCGGATACGCCGGCGGCCTTGAGCGAGCGGGCGAGCAACTCGAGGTCCGCGATCATCGCTGCCGTGCTGTACCGCGGCTCACCGGTGCCGAGTGTCTCGAGACGCGCTTGCATCGCGTGGATCTTGACGCGGTAGGGCTCGTGCGCGAGGTGCCGATGATCGTCGCCTTCGAGCAGATCGGGAAACGCCGCGAGATCTGCTTCGATCGACTCTCGGAGCTCGTCAGAGACCGCGACCCGCCGGTCAGAAAAGCTCAGATGGTCCCGCACCTTCCAGAGCGCATCGCTGTGCAGCTTGATGGCTTCGCGCCTCATGAGCGCGAGCGTGTCGCGGGTGACCTCGGGCGTGACACGCGGGTTCCCGTCACGGTCGCCGCCGATCCACGACCTGTACCGCAAGATGACGGGCAGGTCGCCCGTGTAGCCGTAGGCCTGCTCGAGCGCGTCTCGGATGTCATCGTGCACGCTCGGGATCGCGTTCCAGAGCGTGCCCGTCAGGAAGTACAGCCCGTTGCGGACCTCTTCAAGGACCCGCAGGCGTTCGGTCCGCACGTCGTCGGTCCCGAGCAGCGTCTGGACGATCTGGTCGAGATGCGCCTGTTCCCGTCGCATCTCGGCCGGGGTGAGCGGGGTCTCCGTCACTCGTTTGACGATGCCCGCGATCGCCTGCTGCTTGCGGAGCACGGTCCGGCGCCGGGCCTCGGTCGGATGGGCCGTGAGCGTCGGCTGGATATCGATCTGGTCGAGCAGCGTCAGCACGTCTTCGAGCGATCGGCCCGCATCTTTGAGCCTGCGGATCGCATCGGCGATGCTCTCCGGCTTGGGTGCGGCCGGGGTCGCGTCCCGCTCCCGCTGCCGGTTGATGTTCACGATGGTCAGCTGCTCGGCCTTGTTCGCGAGGTGAAACCGCAGCGTGAGCGCGGCCAGCAGCTTCCCGATCTCGGCGTCGGACAGCGATGCGATCTCTGCCTGCACGTGCGCCAGCGCCGCATCCGTTGGCTCCGCGCAGCCGGCGGCTGCCCGGTCCGCCTTTGCCCACACATCACCGAGGCCCGCGCGATCGACCACTCGTTCGAGGCTGTCCAGCAGGAGCCGGAAGGTCGTTTCGTGGTAGGTACCCATGGCGTTGTTCCCCCCGCAGCCTCGCCTTGCAAACTCGCGCCACAACACCACGCCGTCACGGCGTGGGCGGTTCCAAAGCGAAAGGCACGGCCGACCCGCACACTTCGCGGCGGACCGCGTTCGTCGGCGCACCTCCCGGATGGTATGAGAATGAGCGTCGGCCCGGTCGCTGCCGTCGCTACGACACCAGCAGCCACTGAACCGTGATCCGGCGAAGCTGAACGTTGTACGACAAGGCAAGAAAAAACGCCTCGGAGAGGTCCCCAGAGGCGATTCAAAGCACGGGCGGAAGGATTCGAACCCTCAACCTCCTGATCCGTAGTCAGGTGCTCTATCCAATTGAGCTACGCCCGCATCGTCGGATTGTCAGCGGTGACTATAGGTCCGCTTCGTGCGATGTCATCCCGTTGAGATCCGGGATGAGGTGAGGGAAGAGCGACGCGCGGCGTGTTCTCTTTCATGCGGTGCGACTGCAACCGAAATTTTGCATGAAGTGCTTGTGTGTACGATTCTTGTTTGGTAACCTATCAGAATGCGATCATTCGTGCAGATCGGTGATCAGCCTGCTGGTCGGCTCGCCCGGGCGCGTGCGCTGCTCGCCGAGCGAGACGAGCAGCTGTCGCGCGGCTTTGCCACGGCACAGGCCACGGCACAGGCCCCGGCTCTGGCGACGGCTCCTGAAGCGGCGGCCCGGGCGCTGGCCGGTCAGGCAGAGCTCGTGACCGCGCCGGGTGTGCATGAGTGGCTGACTGCCCCGGGGCCGCGAGGGCTCTGGCTGCCGCCGCTCGCGGCTTTGATCGGTCTGGCGTGGCAAGCGATCGAGCAGCCTTGTCAGCCGTCGAACGGTTGTTCAGCGACCGGTCCTCGGTCTGCTGCTGGTCGTGTGTGCTGGATCGGCCGATCGTGCTGGCCGTTCGCCCATGCGCTGCTGGGACGCGATCCGTCGCGTGCATCGGAGCCCGATCGTGCCCTGCTGAACCGATCGATCTTTGTCGACGCCCGCAAGGCCGCCGAACGCCTCTGGGCGGCCGACCTGGCTGCGCGTTCGCCGGGGATCGCGATGGTCATCGCCGACGGCCGGAGCCTGGACATGGCCGCCTCGCGTCGGCTCCAACTCGCCGCTGTTGACACGCCTGTCCTGCTCGCCAGGCCCGACTCCGAGCGGGCCGTGCTTTCTGCCGCGCGCACCCGGTGGCTCGTTGTGCCGGAAGCCACCGGCTCATCGGCCCAGCGATGGCGCATCGAGATGCTCCGCAACAAGGCCACCCCCACGCACCCATCACAAGGCGCCCGGCACCGAGCCGTGCAACGAGACCATGCAACCGGATACACCCGCGATGTCCAACTCGCACAGCCCGCACCAGATCGATCGCAGCCCGACGAACACCGGCACGTCCAGGCCCAGGCGCGCGATGGCGATCCGGCTCACCGGCTGGCCGATCGACCGTTTCCGCCGACGCGAGCGGCAGCGAGGCTCGCCTGACGATCGGCCCACCCTGCTGATCGATCGGCAGGGCCAGCGACGGACCGTCGCGGCCTGCTGCAGCCGTGCCGCCCGCGCGGGCGCTGCCCCCGGCATGCCCGCCGCCGAGGCCCGCGCGCTCTTCCCGCCCGGGGCTGTACGCCTCGCGCCAGCCGACGCGCCGGGCGATCGGCGAGCGCTCCGCCGGCTCGCGGTCTGGGCCCTGCGGCTCTCGCCTCTGGTCGAGCCGCAAGAGCCCGATGGGCTGCTGCTCGATGTAACGGGCTGCGCCCGGGCGTTCGGGGGCGAGCGGGCCCTTGCCGAGCGTGCTGTTGACGGGATCGGGTCGCTGGGCATCGGCGCGCGCGTCGCCGTAGCTCCGACGTTCACCGCTGCGGGCGCTCTCGCTCGCGGCAGCGGGGCCCGCCTCTCGATCATCGGTCCGTCCGAGCTCGGGCCGGCCTTGGAGCCGCTGCCGCTCGGTGCGCTCGGGCTTGCCGATGCCGACCTGGCTCCGCTCGCGTCGCTGGGGATCGAGCGGATCGGGCAGCTGCTCGACCTGCCGCGGGCCGCCCTGCCCGCCCGCTTCGGGGCCGGCGTGCTGCTCGCGCTCGATCGCGCGCTGGGCCACGCGATGGAATCGATCCTGCCCATCGAGGACCCCGAGCCGGTGCGTGCGCATCGCACGCTTGAGGGCCCGACCGACCGAGTCGAGGCGGTGGAGGGCATTGTGCGCGAGCAGCTCGCATCGATAGCGTCTCGGCTCGCTGAGCGAGAGTCGGGCGTGCGGTCGCTGCGTGTCGACCTGGCGCGTTCGGATCTGCCGCCCGAGACGCTCACGGTCACTGTGGGCAGGCCCACCCGCGATGCCCGGCATCTCTGGCGGCTGCTCGCGCCCAAGCTCGAGCGGGCCCACCTGGGCTTCGGTGTCGAGGCGGTCACCACCGAGGTCACCGCCGCGGTAAGGCTTGCTCACGAGCAGTGTGTGCACCTGCCGAGCGGGTCGGCGGACGCGGCTACCGATCTCGATGCCGACCGCGCAGCGTCGGAGTGCATCGATACGCTGGCCAACCGCCTGGGCCCGGGCCGCGTGCTGCGACCGGTCATGGTCCCGTCGCACCGGCCGGAGCGATCCGTGGCACTGCACGATGCCGCCGAATCGCCGCCGCCGGCATCATCCGCATCGCCATCAACCGGCGGCGTGCAGGCCACGCCGAGCGATCGGCCGACCGTGCTCTTTGATCGGCCCGAGCCCGCGGACGTGGTCGCGCTCACGCCCGATGGCCCCGTCCACGCGGTCCGGTTCCGGGGCGAGGACCACGCGGTGATCGCGTGCATTGGCCCGGAGCGCATCGGCAGCGAGTGGTGGCGCGGCCGTGGATCGACGCGCGATTACTTCCGGGTGCAGACCGAGTCGGGCGTGTGGCTCTGGCTCGCGCGTTCGATCGAGCCCGGCGGCTGGCGTGTGCACGGGGTGTGGGCCTGATGCCCGACGAGCCCCCGCCCAAGCCCAGGCCGCACCCCGCCAAGCTGCCGGCGCTCGCCGAGGCGTCGGCCCGTGGTGCCCGCGGCGCACCGGCCGAGGCGCCGTACGCCGAGCTTTCGGTCACGAGCAATTTCACGTTCCTCACCGGCGCGAGCCATCCCGAGGAGCTGGTCGAGCGAGCCGCGGCGCTGGGCTACCGGGCGGTGGGGATCACGGACACCAACACGCTCGCGGGCGTGGTCCGCGCGCACGTCGCGGCCGAGCAGGTAGGCATGCGGCTGATTGTCGGGTGCCGGCTCGCGCTGCGGGGTGGCCTGGGCCTGCTGGTGTACCCGACGGACCGCGCGTCGTACAGCCGGCTCTGCCGCGTGCTGACGCTGGGCAAACGCCGCGCGCCCAAGGGCGAGTGCGACCTGTCGCTGCACGACGTGATCGAGCACGCCGACGGTCTGCTGGGTGTCGTCGAGCCGCCGGCGGTGATCGATGACGGGTTCGTGCAGACGCTCGGGGGGCTGCGGTCCGTGTTCGATGAGGATCGCCTGTCTGTCGCCGCGGCATTCGCCTACGGGCAGGATGATCGAGACGCGATCAGGCGGATCGGCGACCTTGCTGAGCACGCGGGCGTGCCGATGGTCGCGACCAACGCGGTGCTGTACCACGCGGCCGGGCGTCGGCCGCTGCAGGACATCCTGACCTGCATCAGGCTCGGCTGCACGATCGACGAGGCGGGCCTGCGGCTTCGCCCGAACGCCGAGCGGCACCTCAAGCCCCCGGACGAGATGGCCCGGCTGTTCGCCGCCTCGCCCGACGCGGTGCGCCGCTCGGTCGAGATCGCCGAGCGGGCCTCGGGCTTCGGGCTCGACCAGCTGCGGTACGAGTATCCCACCGAGCCCTGCCCGCCGGGCCTCAGCCCGCGGGACTACCTCGAGCGAGAGGCGCTGCGCGGCGCACGCGACCGGTACGACGGGGAGATCCCCGCTTCCGTGCGGCGTTCGTTCGAGCACGAGCTCGCGCTCATCAACGAGCTCGAGTACGAGGCGTACTTCCTGACCTGCTACGACATCGTGAGCTTCGCCCGGTCGCGCGGCATCCTCTGCCAGGGCCGGGGCGGCGCGGCGAACTCCGCCGTGTGCTACTGCCTCGGCATCACGGAGGTCGATCCGGCCACGCACAGCCTGCTGTTCGAGCGGTTCATCAGCCGCGAGCGGAATGAGCCGCCCGACATCGATATCGATTTCGAGCACGAGCGGCGCGAGGAGGTGCTGCAGTACATCTACGACAAGTACGGCCGCGAGCGGGCCGCGATGACCGCCGAGGTCATCAGCTACCGGGGCCGGAGCGCCGTGCGTGAGGTCGCCAAGGCGATGGGGCTGTCGCAGGACGCGATCGACACGCTCGCCAAGTCGCTCGACCGGTGGGGGGAGAGCGCGACCGACGAGCGCGTGCTCGAAGCGGGCCTCGACCCGCGCGACCCCACGATCCGCCGGATCATCGATCTGAGCGGCGAGCTGGTCGGCTTTCCCAGGCATCTCTCCCAGCACGTGGGCGGCATGGTCGTCACACGCGGCCGGCTCTGCGACCTGGTGCCCATCGAGAACGCCGCGATGGACGACCGCACCGTCATCGAGTGGGACAAGGACGACATCGACGCGATGGGCATGCTCAAGATCGATTGCCTCGGGCTCGGCATGCTCACCTGCATCCGCAAGGCGTTCGGCCTGCTCGACGAGCTGGGCGTCCACGGCCCGCACGGCCAGCCGATGACCATCGCCGACGTCATGGCTCTCGAACGCGACGACGACGAGGTCTACGAGATGATCAGCCGCGCGGACACGGTGGGGGTCTTCCAGATCGAGAGCCGCGCCCAGATGTCGATGCTGCCCCGGCTCAAGCCCCGGTGCTTCTACGACCTGGTGATCGAGGTGGCGATCGTCAGGCCCGGGCCGATCCAGGGCGGCATGGTGCACCCGTACCTCCGCCGCCGCGAGGGCACGGAGCCGGTGGAGTACCCCGACGACGCCGTGCGGGATGTGCTGGAGCGGACGCTGGGCGTTCCTCTGTTTCAAGAACAGGCGATGCAGCTCGCGATCACGGCCGCGGGCTTCTCGCCCGACGAGGCCGACGGCCTGCGCCGATCCATGGCCGCCTGGAAACGCAAGGGCAACGCGATCTACCGCTACGGCCAGCAGCTGATCGACGGCATGCTCGAGCGGGGCTACGACCGCGATTTCGCCGAGCGGTGCTTCGAGCAGATCAAGGGCTTCAGCGAGTACGGCTTCCCCGAGTCGCACGCGGCCAGCTTCGCGATCCTGGTCTACGTCTCCTGCTGGCTCAAGAAGCACCACCCCGCGGCCTTTGCCGCCGCGCTGATCAACAGCCAGCCCATGGGCTTCTACGCGCCCGCCCAGATCATCCGCGACGCGCAGGATCACGGCATCGAGGCGCTACCCATCGACGTCAACCGCAGCCGATGGGACTGCACCATCGATGCATCGGGCCGGGCCATCAGGCTCGGCACGCGGCTCGTCAAGGGGCTGCCGATCGCGGACGCGGAAGCGATCGCCGATGCCGTGGACGACCATGGGGCTTTCGAAACGATCGAGAAGCTCTGGAAGACCAGCGGCGTGAGCGTGCGCAGCCTGCGGAGCCTGGCGCGGGCCGACGCGTTCGGCTCCATGGGGCTCGACCGGCAGCGCGCGATCTGGCAGATCGGCCCGCTGCGCGACGCGCCGATGCCGCTCTTCGAGCAGGCGGATACAACCAGCGACGCCGGCCTCGACCGCCTGCCCGAGCGGCCCGCTGATGCGCAGACCATCGACGATTACCTGGCAACGGGCCTGTCGCTCAAGACGCACCCGGTCGCGTTTGTCCGTGAGGAGCTGCAGGGCATGGGTGCCGTACCCGCGGGTGAGCTGCGAAGCGGCCGGCGGTGCCCGCAGGGACGGCAGGTCGCGGTCGCGGGCCTCGTGCTCTGCCGGCAGCGTCCGGGCACGGCGAGCGGCGTCACCTTCATTACCATCGAGGACGAAACGGGCATCGCCAACCTGATCATCTGGCGGGACGTGTTCGAGCGGCACCGCCGCGTCGGCCGGCTCAGCACGCTGCTCTTGGCACGAGGGACCGTCGAACGCCAGGGCGAGGTCGTGCACATGCACGTGCGGTCGATGCAGAGCATGGACGACCGCCTGCCGAGCATCGCGGTCGCGTCGAGAAACTTCCACTGAACAGGAGCCGGGAAAGCGGGCGAACGGACTCGAACCGTCAACATTCAGCTTGGAAGGCTGACGCTCTACCATTGAGCTACGCCCGCGGAACACTCAGAGCATAGCACGAACGGATCGGCTGCCCGCCAAAGCGCCAGCTCTTCCTGCAGCGAGCCCGCACTCCGGCTGCACCCCCGCCGCACCCGGGCCGAGGTGAGTCGGAGCCGTCCGAGGCAGGTCTGAGCCGGGGCAGTCGAGCGTCAGCCCGGTGGGCCCGGGCTGAGATCTGTCGCAAAGCTCATAAGAAAATTGTCGGTATCCGAAAGAGGCCTGAGGCGCTCAGGACCCGGAAAATCGCCGATAATCGCATCCAAATATGACGCTGCAGTGAAGATCTCCTCAGGCTTTGAATCTGCCAGAGATCCGTATGCTAATATCCGATTGAGCCCCGCAGAGTCGGTCGATCCCCGGTCCGAGACCGGTGGCCAGCGTCACGCGGCGGCACAAAGGAGAGCGGCACATGTTCAGCAAGACGACCGAATACGGCTTCCGTGCTGCGGTCTTTCTCTGTGAGGCGAGGGGCCGACGCGTCCCAGCGCAAGAGATCGCCGAGACGACCCACGTGCCCGTCCGTTACATGTCCAAGGTCCTTCAGACCCTGACCGAGGCAGGCCTGATCGAATCGCAGCGGGGCCCGACCGGGGGCTTCTGGCTCACCAGAAACCCGGATGAGCTCTCGCTGCTCGACATCGTGGAAGCGATCAGCCCGATCGAACGCGCTGCGAGCCTGCCCACGGGCCAGGAGAGCCATCACGAGTTGCTCGGCCCGCTCTACGACCAACTCGACGACCTCGCATCGGTGGCGATCAACAAGCTCCGAGCGACTTCTCTGAGCAGCCTGATGAAGCAAAACTCGGCATCCGATGCTTCCAGATCCGAGCCGAACCGAATGGCTGCAGCAGGGATGGTGGCGAATGGCGCCGCGGTCAACCGCATGTCAACGAATGGCATGTCATCCAACGGGGCGTTGTCGAACGGGGCATCCTCGAAGGGCGCCTCGTTGACGGGCGCAGGTTCAGACGGCATGGCAACACACGCCGCCGGATCCAACGGCTTCGCCGCGTCCCACGCGAACGGCCACCACGGTGCTGAAACCGACGGTCACCACTAGGGCAACGCTCCCGACCAGTCGTGGAACAACGGCTCTGCTGGCCGAGCACTCCTGGCTGAGAACTTCTGGCCGAGCACCACTGGTGAAGCACCGGTTGAAAGCCACCTGCCGGGATCGAACCGGCGACCTGCGGTTTACAAAACCGCTGCTCTACCAGCTGAGCTAAGGTGGCGGCACACTGAGTCTAGCGCCGAGACATGCGGGCTAGTCGTCGCGGGCCGATGCCTCTCCGAGGCCGAACGGGTCGCCGACCGCCTCGGCCTGCGTCTGCTGCTCGATTCGCTGCAAGTCGCTGTAGCTGACGGCGATCGCTTCGCCGAGCGCCGGCTGGAAGTCGGTCCTCAGCTTGGCGAGCATCTCGTGGCATGACCTCACGGTGTGGGCCCTGCTGACGACCGCTTCAAACTCGATAAAGGTCCCCAGCCCCTCGACCTCGTCGAGGTGGATCCGCACCGGGCCGGTCAGGAACAGGCGGCGGGTCTTCGCGACGACGAGTTCGACCGGCAGATCACGCGTGCCGAAACGCTCTCGTGCGGTCGGCTCGTCGTAGACAACGTAGTGGCTGAGCCGGGGTGTTGTCAGGTCGGGGCGGTCGTAGAAGATGTACTCGACCTCCGGCGGCTCACCCTTTCCGGCCTCATCGAGAAAGGTGATCTCACGCCGTTTCAGACGGCCCGTTGCGACCTTGTAGTAGGTGTCGACCTGCCGCATGTCCCCGGCGTGCGTCGCGCCGAGCTTCAGGCTGATGGCCCGCGCGAGCGAGAGATCCCGAAGCTCCGCCTTAAACTCGACGTTGTGCATCGCCCGAGTCTACACGCTCGGCGGCGAGCCGATGACCTCGAGAAGTTCTGCCTCGTCCCAGACGTCGATCCCGAGCTCGCGGGCCTTGTCGAGCTTGGAGCCGGCGCCGGGCCCGGCCACGACGAGGTCGGTGTTCTTGCTGACCGAGCCGGTGACCTTGGCGCCAAGCGCAACGAGCCGATCTTTGGCCTCCGCCCGGTCCATCGCCTCGAGCGATCCGGTCAGCACGATGGTCTTGCCCGCGACGGGTGAACCGGTGTTCGTCGACGATTGCGCCGCCGAGTATTCCCGGCTCGTGAGATCGACGCCCGCCTCGCCGAGACCCGAAAGGATCTGTTCGCCCGCGGGTGAATGCAGGAAGGCATGCACGACGGGCGCGGTGTCTCGGCCCAGCCCGGTTTCGGCGCGGTCTTTGGGATCGGCCGGGAGCCCGAGCGCGACGGCTTCGGTCTTGTTGAGTGTCTTGGGCCTGAGCAGCGGCTCGTCGATCTCGAGCAGGCCTTCGAGGTCCGGCGCGAGCGAGGCAAGCGACCGGGCTGTGGCGTCGCCGACATGGCGGATGCCCAGCCCGGCGAGCACCCGCGCGAGCCCCCTGGATTTCGACGCCTCGATGCCCGCGAGCAGGTTCTTCAGCTTTTTCTCACCCATCCTGTCGAGCTGCACGAGCTCCTCGGCGTGCTCGTGCAGCGAATAGATGTCGGCGAACGACGCCAGCGGGATGTCGGAGGCGAGGATCTGATCGATAGTGGATTCGCCCAGCCCGTCGATGTCCATCTGCTTGCGGCCGGCGAACCAGATCAGCTTCTCCCGCAGCTGCGCCGGGCACTGCGGGTTGACGCATCGGCGGGCGGTCTCGGTCTCCGGCGACTCGCTTGCGTCGCTCGGCTCAACCTCCACGGGCCCCTCGCACGTCGGGCATCGCTCCGGCGGGACGATCGCTTTCGCCGACGAGGGCCTGTCATCGGCCACCGGCCCGACGACATACGGGATGATCTCGCCCGCCTTCTCGACCTCGACGGTGTCGCCGATCCGGATGTCCTTCTGCCGGATCAGTCCGAAGTTGTGCAGCGACGCGTGCCGGACGGTCGTTCCCGCGAGAAGCACGGGCTCCATAACCGCCCTTGGCGTGATTTTGCCGGTCTTGCCGACCTGATAGTCGACGCTGACGAGTGTCGTCGTGGTGCGTTCGGCGGGGTACTTGTACGCCACGAGCCAGCGAGGGCTTTTGCTCGTCGTGCCGAGCGACGACTGCTGGTCGAATCGATCCACGCGGACGACCATGCCGTCGATGTCGTACGGAAGATCGCCGCGGTGCTCGGCCAGCTCGTCGATCGCCTGCATCACTTCTTCGACGGTCGTGCAAGGCCAGCTGTGATCCGGCGTCGGAAGGCCGAGTCGTGAGAGTCGCTCGGTGAAATCGGTGAACGAGCCGGCGAAGGCGTCGTCGGAGACTTCGCCCCGGCCGTGTGCCCGGAAGCCGAGGTTGCGCGACGCGGCGACTCGGGGATCCTGATTCTTGAGCGTTCCCGCGCAGGCGTTGCGGGGGTTCATAAACGGGTCATCACCGGCGTTTTCGCGTTGTTCGTTGATGCGTCGGAACTCGCGGGTGGGGATGAAGACCTCGCCGCGGACCTCGAGGACGTCGGGTGCGCTCTCGAGTGTCAGGGGGATTTCTCGGATCGTGCGCACGGCATGGGAGACGTCGTCGCCGCGCCGGCCGTCGCCGCGGGTTAGGGCATGGGTGAGCCGGCCGCCCTCGTACCGCAAGCTCAACGCGACGCCGTCGATCTTCGGGTCGCAGATGAGCGGGACATCGTCGCCGAGCGAGCGCTGGGCCCGGGCGACCCATGTTTCGATATCGTCGCGGCTGTACGAGTTCTCGATCGAGAGCATCGGCACCGCGTGCTCGCGGGTCTCGAAGCCGTCGATCGGCTCGCCCCCGACGCGCCTTGTTGGGCTGTTCGGGTCGTCGAGCGATGGGAACCGCGCCTCGAGATCGGCGAGCTCTTGCAGCAGAGCGTCAAACTCGGTGTCAGGCATGATCGGTTCAGCGTCGACGTAGTACGCCCGGTTCGCCCGCTCAAGCTGCTGCCGCAAGTCTGCGACGCGTCCTGTGTCGGATGTGCTTGGTTTGTCGCTCATGTATTGTGGCGCGCCGTCTCCGCGTCTGTGCATCGGTAGTATGGCCCGATGGCAGCCAAGCGTATCGACGGCCGGGCAATCGCGGAATCGATCCGGGCATCGCTTCGCGCCCGAGTGGATGAGATGCGAGGGCGGGGGCGTCAGCCTTCGCTTGATGCCGTGCTCGTGGGGAGCGAGGACAACCCCGCGAGGCTCTACGCCGAGAACCAGCGGAAGCAGTGCGAATCGCTCGGGTTGGCGTTCCGGCTCCACGAGCTTCCGGCGTCTGCCGGATACGAGGACATCGCCGGCCGGGTGCTGCTGATGAACGAGGACGACGCGGTCTCGGGTCTGATGGTGAACCTTCCGCTGCCCGATGGGGTCGATGCGTACCGCGTGCAGCGGCTGATCCACCCGGAGAAAGACGTCGAGGGCGTCAACCCCGCGAACATCGGCAACGTGGTGTACGGCCGGTCGAGCCTGGTGCCGTGCACCGCTCTGGCGGCGATGCGGATGCTCGAATCGACCGGCATCGATCTCCGCGGGAAGCGCGCGGTCGTGGTTGGGGCGGGCAATGTTGTCGGTAAGCCGCTCGCGGTGCTGCTGATGCGGGCCGAGGCGACGGTGATCAGCTGCAACGAGTACACGCCTGACCTTGCGGGCCTCACCCGGTCGGCGGACGTGCTGATCGCCGCTGCCGGGGTGCCGGGATTGGTCACCGCCGACATGGTCATGCCGGGAGCCGCGGTGATCGATGTCGGCGTCAACCGTGTCACGAACGCGGACGGCGAGACGGTGACCTGCGGCGACGTCGACGAGCCTGGCGTGAGCGGGGTCGCGGGCTGGTTATCGCCCGTCCCGGGGGGTGTCGGACCTGTGACAGTCGCCACGTTGCTGTCCAATGCGGTCGATGCCGCCGAGAGTGCCGGTCGCGGGTAAAGCTGGGATTGGCATCGATTTGACCGGCTCCGGGCCGCCCGCTTCAATGAGGCGTCGGATCGCTGGATCGCCGAGATGAACGGAGACGAACGATGGCAAGCCTTGGACTTCTCCCGAATCTTGGGCCCGTCGAGATCGGCGTGCTGCTCGTGCTCGGGCTGCTTATCTTCGGTCGTCGCCTGCCGGAGGTCGGCCGGGGCCTCGGGAAGAGCATCGTCGAGTTCAAGCGGGGCCTGAAAGACGCGACCGACGAGATCGACCAGGTCCAGAGCGAGGTCAAGTCTGATGTCGGCTCTGAGCCGGCATCGCAGGGCCAGCTCGATTCGGGCGGCCCGTCGACGGGAGCCCCCGGGACGCTGCCGCAGCAGGCGCGGGTCGGCGAGGGCTCCGAGCGTCCGGCGGGGTGAACCGCGTTTGCTCGGCCCGATTGGCCGCGGACGGCGGTCTCGGAGTGACCTGTCGGCTAGTATGGCCCCGATCCCTGGCGAGGTAGCTCAGCTGGTTTAGAGCGCTGGATTCATAACCCGGAGGTCGGGGGTTCGAGTCCCCCCCTCGCCACTTCTTTTGCGTCCTCGCCGTTGATGCGGGCTCGTTCGGCCGCGTGCCGCTCGGCCCGCCTTGCCGATGCCGCCCGGCGTGCGGGCAGGAATCGCGGGGGGATGTTCGACTCCGCGGGTCCATCGGCCCGATGGAAAGGGCCCGGGGCGGAGGCGACGGGCCGCCAGGTGAGGGATCGGATGCAGGACGCACGCGACACACTCGTTTGGAACTCTGCAAGGTGGGCTCGCGGCCGGCGCGGTGCGATCGCGTCGGTGTGCGGGCTGGCGTTCGGGTTGGCTGCGTCTGCCGTGCTCGCGCAGCCGGAGGCCCCGCCGATCGATCTGCTCGACGACGAGCCCGAGGAGGCGCCGGCCGGCCTCCCCGACCCAGCCGATGCTCCGCCGCCTCCTGAGCTCGAATCCGCCGCGACGAATGTGGAAGGCGCGGCCTATGCCTACGACACGCTCCGGGTCGAGTACGCGACTCGGCACCCCGAGCTGCCTCTGGTCGGATCGTTTCTTGATCTCCGTGTGCCGGTGAGGCTTGAGGTCGAAACCTTTGTTGCGTCCGGTTCGCCCTCGATGACGCTCGGCGAGCTCCTTGCGATCCGCGGGTCGAGCATTTCCGCGGCGGGCATCAACGCGGTAGCGGACGTGATCGTTCGCGAGCTCAACAGCCGGGGGATCGTCGGCGTGCTGGTCGCCCCGGATACGGAATCGATCGATCCGGTCACGGGCGAGGACCGCCGGGAGCCCGGCGAGGACCTCGTCCTTCGCGTGTGGGTCGGGCTGGTCTCGGAGCTCCGGACGGTCGCGAGCGGCGATCGGCTCGACGACGACGCGGAGACCGTGAATCACCCGAAGCACCGGCGGATCATCAGCCTGTCCCCGGCCCGCCCTTGGGACGGCCGGCCCGGGCCGCGGAGGGACCTGCTGCGGCGCGAGGTGATCGAGAACTACGTGTACCGGCTCAACCGGCAGACGGGCCGGCGTGTCGACGTTGCCGTCGCGGCGGTGACCGAGCCCGGCTCGCCGCCCGACGCGGTCGCGCTGGATTACCTGGTCCGCGAGTCCCGCCCTTGGACGGCGTACGCCCAGGTCTCGAACACGGGCACCGAGCAGACAGACGAGTGGCGTCAACGCGTCGGGTTCGTCCATCGGCAGCTCACCGGGCGGGACGACGTCTTTACGTTTGATGCCGTCACGGCAAGCTTCAACCGCACGTTCGGCGGGCTCGTGTCGTACGACGCGCCGCTGCCCGGCACGACGCTCGCGAGGATCAAGGGCTTCGGCACGTTCAACGAGTACGTCGCGAGCGACATCGGTCTGCCGGGCCAGGACCTCGAGGGCACGACCTCGACATACGGCGGGGAGCTCGTTGTCACGGCGTACCAGAACAGATCGCTTTTCGTTGACCCGTTCATCGGCGTCACCGGCAAGCAGTACGAAGTGATCAACGACCTTGCAGCGACCGAGAGCGACGTGAGCCTGGTGATCGGCACGGTGGGTGTCCGGGTCGAAGACCGCAGGCCCACCCGTTCGCTCTTCGCCGAAGCGGCGATCGATTGGACGTTTGACGGCGGCGAGGTCAACGACCTGCCCGGGCTGGGGCGTCTCGGCGTGGACGACGAATGGGTGCGTCTGCGTTGGAACACGTCCGCCTCGGCGTTTCTGGAGCCGCTGCTCGCGCCGGACTCATGGGCGGACCCGAACAGCTCGCTCGCGACGCTCGGGCACGAGGTGCTGGTCGCGTTCCGCGGTCAGGCGGCGTTCGACTCGAGGCTGATCCCGCAGGAGCAGGCGGTTGTGGGCGGGGCGTACAGCGTCCGAGGCTATCCGGAGAGCGCAACCGCGGGCGACACGGTGTTTATCGCGACGGCGGAGTACCGCGTGCATGTGCCGGCGCTGCTCGGTCGGACCAGCGGCACCCCCTCCGGCGGCTTCCGCTGGCGCCCTGACCGGCCCTACGGCTCCGTGGACTGGGATCTCGTGCTCGCGGGCTTCGTGGACTACGGCCAGACGATCAACACCGACCCGGAAGCGGGCGAGTTTGACGAGACGCTCATCGGCGCGGGGTTCGGGGCGGGGATCGACATCCGCCGAAACCTGAGCGTGCGCGCCGACTGGGGCTTCGCGCTCGAAGACCTCGACAGCGGTCGGGCGAGCTCGGGCGACAGCGAGGTGCACTTCGTCGCGACACTCGCGTACTGACGACCCCGCGATCCGGCGGGCAGACTGGAGACTCCGATGCGATCGATCCCCGACCGTGCCCGACTGATGAGCCCGGCTCTTCTCGCGGTGCTCGCCGGCAGCGCGATGGGCGGCCCGGAGGGCGAGCGCGTCGTCGCGGGGCAGGCGGCCTTTGACCGGGTCGGGTCCGCGACAACGATCACTGCAGGCAATAACGCGATCATCGAGTACGGGTCGTTCGACATCGGCGCGAACGAGAGCGTGCGGTTTGTCCAGCCCTCGGCCGATGCGAGGGTGCTCAACCGGGTGCTCGGTGTCTCGCCCACGCGGATCGATGGCGCGCTGAGCGCGAACGGTCGCGTGTACATCGTCAACGAGGCGGGCGTGTTCTTTGGGCAGGATGCGGTGGTGAACGCCGGCGCGATCTACGCGGCCGCGGGGACGATGACAAACCGCGACTTCCTCGGAGGCGTCGACCGCTTCGGCGGGCTCGACGGCGAAGTGCGGAACGAGGGCGCGATCGCGGCGGCGGAGATCCACCTGGCGGGTCGTCGGGTGACGAACCTCGGGTCGCTCTCGGCGGGCGATGGGTTCGTGACGATGACCGCCGGCGACGAGGTGCTGATCGGCCCGCGGGATGGGCACGTGTTCGTGCGTGCGTCGTCTCCGTCGGCGTCCGACGCCGCGGCCGGCGGCGTTGAGCAATCGGGCAGCATCGACGCGGGTCGGGTGCGGATCGGCTCGGGCGATCTCTTCTCGGTCGCGCTCGGCGCGAGCTCGCGGATCCGCGGCGCGGAAGAAGTGCGGATCGAGAGCGAGGGTCGGGGCACGGTGCATGTCCGCGGCGGGATCGATGCCTCGTCATCCGACGGCGTCGGCGGGCGTGTGGCGATCACGGGCGAGGGCGTCGCGGTCGTCGGCGCGAAAGTCGATGCGAGCGGGGCTTTGGGGGGCGGCGAGGTCCTGGTCGGCGGCGGGTACCGGGGCGATTCGAGCGTGATCGATACCGCGTCGCGCGTGTACGTGTCGCCCGATACGGAACTCCGCGCCGATGCGACCACTGCCGGTGACGGCGGCACGGTAGTGGCCTGGGCCGACGACGCGATGGTGTTCGAGGGGAGCATGTCGATCCGCGGCGGAGCCATCGCCGGTGACGGCGGCCGCGCCGAGGTATCCAGCCCCAGGTTCGTATCGTTCCTCGGGCGCGTCGATGCTTCGGCACCGACCGGCAAGCGGGGCTCTTTGCTGATCGACCCGGACAACATCACGATCACCGATACCCCGGCCGCGGTGGGGGACACGCTGCTCGACGACAACCAGATCCCGGTGGCAGAGGCCCCCGGTCTCGATGTCGTCGTCAGCGTCGATACGCTCGAAAGCATCGGCGACGTGAGCGTTCTGCTCGAAGCGGCTGAAGAGATCAGGCTGACCAGCATCCCCGACGGCTTGCTCGACTTCGAAGCGACGAGCGGGCAGACCATCACGTTCAACGCCGGCGAAGCGTTCGTTGTTGATGACGGCATTTCGATCACAACGCAGGGCGGTGGGCTGACGATCTTCGGCGGCGACACGGTCTCCCTTGCCGGCATCGATGCCAGGGGTGGCACCGTTGACGTGACCGCGGGGATGAGCATCGATGCCCCGGCACGGATCGTGAGCGACGGCGGAACGATTTCGTACACGGTCACCGGCGGCTCTCGGACCGTCTCGATCGGTAACACCGAGGCGGCAACGCTCCTCTTCGATGTCGACACGATCGACCTGACGGGCAACCTGATCGCACAAGGTGTGCTCGACCTGACTGGCGTGTCGACGATCGCTGTGAATGATGCCTCCACCGGTGCGACCCTCGGCGCGATTTCGGGCGCGGATACGTTCGGGATTACGCTCGACCCGGCTGTGACGCTCTCTGGCGCCGGCGGGCTCCGGTTCGTCGGCAGCACGGTCACGCTCCCAGCGGTCAGCGGGCTTTCTGAGCTTGAGGTGACGGCGACCGATACGTTGACGCTCGCCGGCGATATCGCCCTTGATAACCGCTCCGATGGGCTCGGCGGGCGGATCGATCTGCGTGAAGCCTCGAGCGTGGTGCTGCTCGGCGACACCATGCTCTCGACCACGGCCGACGGTTCGATCGTGGCGGGTGACGTGCTGCTGAACGGCGCGTCTGTCACGGGCGGCGGGGCCGTGCTGACGATCGATGCCGGCGGTGACAGCGCAGCGGAACGCGGCGTTGTGTCGCTCGGCATGATCGACGTCGACGACCTTGAGCTCACGGGGGGCACGGCGGAGCTGCGGGGCGACCTGGCCGTCGCGAGCACTCTCAGCTTTGCGGGCGTTGACTCTGTCCGCATCGAAGAAGACTCCACGATCTCCACGGGCGGCGCGACGCTGACCTTCGCGGGTCGCGCGATCGACGGCCCCGCATCGCTCGGGATCGATCTGACCGGGCCCGCGGGTTTCGGTGCGCTCGGTTTCGGGGCGGATATCGGCTCGGTCGAGGCCCTGTCATCGCTGTCTATCACCGGCGGGACGATCGCACTGCCGAGCGTCCGCACGACGGGCGGCCAGACCTACACGGCCGACCGGTTCGTCAACCTCACGCAAGACATCGAAAGCACGTCGGGCGGATCGATTGTCTTCAACGGGCGCGCGGTGTTTAACGGTGATCGCACGATCACGACCGCGGGCGCGGCGGCCGACAACATCGAGTTTCTTGGGGGCGTCACTGGGTTCGATGCCGGGCTCACGACCGACACGGGGCTCGGGGCAGTGGTGTTCGCGGGTGAAGTCACGGGGTCGACGCTGACCACGCTCGGCAGTACCGAGCTCCGCGGCGCAGCGCTTTCGCTAGAGGAGACTGTCCGGCTGGGCGACGATGTCGCCCGCGATCGCGTCACCCTTGCGAGCGGCACGAGCCTCGTTCGGAGCAGGACGGCTGATGTGGTCTTCCGCTCCGACATCCAGGGCGGCGGGGCGCTTGCTGCGGCGGTCGATCCGACGGCGACGGGAAACAACACGCCGGTGATCTGGTTCGAAGGCGATGTTGGCACAGAGACCGCGATCGGTTCGCTCGAGCTCGGGGCGCCCGACGCGGCCTTCTTCGGCGGCGTCCGGTCGGCGGCACCGGAGGTCGCCACGGTCGTCGCTGCGAGGTTCGACGCCGACGGCAACCCGATCGGTGATCTCAGCTTCACCTTTGAGACAACCGGCGGCTTTACGATGAACCCGCTCGAAAAAATGACCGCGCTCGGCGACCTGACCGTCAGGTCCGGCGGCACCGCGCGGATCGGCGATATGAACACGCCCGGCACGCTCCGGATCGAATCGCCGGATATCCTCATCAACACGCGTGCACCGGGCGATCTCGTCACGATCAACGACGAGATCGATCCCCCGGCTCTCCGCCCGGCATTCGCGACGAGCGACTTCGGCGTTGACTTTGTTGTTGGCGGCTCGGCGATCTTCGATGGTCCGGTTCGCCTGTCGGACGCCTCGCTGCCCCAGCCCTCGATCGCCGAGCCCGCGGGGCAGGCGCGGATTGTGAATGTGCTTACAAGAGCGCCGCAAACCGCGGTCGAGGTGTCGGACCTCGCGTTCAATCGTCGCACTGGCGCGGGGCCGGCGTCGGACCGCACGACGGTGCTGGACGCTGTAGCGCAGGGTGCGGTCACGGTGCCGCTCGCCGAGGGTCTGACGCCCGAATCGACCGATCGGGCCCGGGCATCGGCGACGAACCGCGGGCTCGCGATGCCGCGGGTCGCTCAGGCGTCGCCCACCGAGGGCGCCGGCGGCTTCAGCATCCGCGGGCCGAGCGATCAAGAGTCTGTTTCGGCCGCGCGCGGTGTGGCGTTGTACGTCGACGTGCCGACGCGGCTCGGCGAGAGCGGCGGAACGGCCGTGTCATCGGCAAGACTGCGGCCCGGGGATGCGGAGGCGCTCGGCGGGGCGTGGGCAAGGCTCGCGAGCGCCCTCAACGAGTCTCCGAGCGATTCTGAAGCGGTGCTGTCTCGTGTCCGCGCGACGCTGGGTGTGGCGGCGGCCGAATACGAGCGGGCGGCGGGAGCCGTTCTTTCCGATACGGATTCGTTTGCCCTCTTCACATCGATCCGGCGTTCGCAGTCCGACGCGACACGCGGGCTCCTGCTTGTCGGCGATGTGATTGCCGCCGTGCGTTCGCTCCGGCTGAGCGAGGGCGAGACCGCGCGGCTCGAGTCGGCGATTATCGAAGGCATCAGGCCCGAGTCGCTTGACGCCGCGGTCGTTCGGGGCCTGGTCGAATCGGCCGTTGATTCTCGTTGAGGCGGCGGCGCAGGATCGCTAAACTCACCACAGGGGTGTTCATCCTCCGTGTAGGAGCACGTGCATGAAGCAGTCTTTCTCTCGGGTGTCGGTCATGATCGGCGCAGCCGTGATCTCGCTTGCGGCGCTGCCCGCCCAGGCTCAGCAGAAGGTGCTGCAGCTCCCGATCCGGACCGATGGGCCCAAAAGCCTCGACCCGGCGGAGGGATCGACGACGTACGACAACATGGCGTGCGCCCAGATGTACGAGACGCTGCTTATCTACAAGTACAGCGACCCGTACGTCCTTGAGCCGCTGCTGCTCGAAGAAATGCCCACGACGGAAGACAACGGGAAGACCTGGCGCTTCAAGCTCAAGCAGGGCGTCACGTTTCATGATGACGAGTGCTTCCCTGGCGGCGAGGGCAGGCAGGTCGTTACGGACGACGTGTTCTACTCGCTGAAGCGGCTCGCCGACGCGGAGAACCAGCTCAAGAACTGGTGGCTGCTGAGCGGGACGATCGAGGGCTTCGACGAGTACAAGGACGCGCAGAACGCCGCGGCCGATGCCGGCGGCTCGTTCGATTACGACGCTCCGGTTTCCGGGTTTCGCAAGATCGACGACTACGAGTTTGAGATCGTCTTGCAGCAGCCTGTGTACAGGTTCTTGTACATCCTGGCGATGTTCCAGACGTCGATCGTGCCGCGCGAGGCGGTCGAGTTTTATGGCGACCGCTTCGCTTTCAACCCGGTCGGCACCGGACCGTTCATACTCGACGAGTGGGAACCCAAGAAGAGCCTGACCGCGGACCGGAACCCGGAGTACCACGAGGTGCTGTACCCGGCTGCGGAAGAGTGGTCGCGCGACGATCGGAGGAACCGCCTGCATCGGCCCGCGGGCCAGGCCGTGCCCTTTGTTGACCGCGTCGAGTTCACCATGTTCGTCGAGGACCAGCCCATGTGGCTCCGGTTCCAGTCGGGCGACATCGGCCTGACGCAGGTCCCCGCGGAGTATTTCGAGTCTGCGTTTGACGGCCGGACGAAGCGGCTGCTGCCCGAGACCCGGGAGCGCGGCGTGCGTCACGCGATCGTTCCGCTGCTCGACTTCATCTTCCGCGGCTTCAACATGGAGGATGAGCTGCTCGGCGGCTACACACCCGAGAAGCGGGCGCTCCGCCAGGCGATCTCGCTCGCGATCGACCTCGACGAGTTCAGCGAGGCGTTCTACCAGGGCAACACGATCCAGTACGACGGGCCGATCCCGCCGGTGCTCGACGGGTACCCCGAGGGCGGCAACGCCCCGATCAGCTATCGCGGGCCCGACCTCGATAAGGCGATGGCCAAGCTCGCCGAAGCCGGTTACCCGAATGGCGACGATCTCCCGCCTATTAAGTTCTACACGAGCCGCGGGGGCAACAACGCCGAGCAGGTCGAGATGCTGAAGCGGCAGCTGGCGAAGGCCAACATCCAGCTCGAGCCCGAGCTCGTCGACTTCTCGACGCTGATCGAGTTTACGAACAACAAGAAGGCGCCCATGTTCGGCTTCGCATGGTCGAGCGACTACCCGGACGCCGAGAACAACCTCGCGCTGTTCTACTCGCCCAACGAGTCCCCCGGCTCGAACCACTACAACTACAAGCGTCCGGAGTACGACGCGATGTACGAGCAGATCCTCACGATGGAGCCGAGCCCGGAGCGCACGGCGATCTACGAGGAGATGCGCGACATGCTGATCGAGGATGTGCCCTACATCGGCTCGATGGCGAGGACGCGGTACTACCTCATCAACCCGTGACTGCTCAACGCGAAGCCCACCGAGCGGTACTACGCGTGGTTCAAGTTCCTTGATGTCGACGATTCGGAACGCTGAGGCGGCGGCGAGGCGGGGCGGGCCCTGCTGAGCCGGAAGAAAGGGTTCGCCTCATGTGGTCCTACGTTGCAAGACGACTGCTTTACAACCTGCCCGTGTACCTAGGCATCATTCTCTTTGTCATGGCGGCGCTCCGGGTGAACGATCCGGTCACTGCCTTCCTCGGCAAGAACGCGAGCGAGGAGCAGTACCAGGCGATCAAGCAGGATTTCGGCCTTGATCGGCCTTTCCTGATCCAGTACGCGGACCGCGTGTGGAACGTGATCACGTTCGACTTTTCCGCGCAGTCGTGGGAGCAGAAGCGGCCCGTTGGCGAGATCATTTCGACCGCCGTGCCCGCGACGGCGATGATCACCGTTCCTGCGCTGGTCATCACCGCGGGTATCTCGATCTTCATCGGGCTTGTGTGTTCGTTCTTCCGGGGGCGCCTCCTCGACCGCGTGCTCATGTTTTCCGCTGTGCTCGGCATGAGCGTGAGCTTCCTGGTGTACATCATCGTCGGGCAGTACTTCTTTGGTTATCAGCTCGGCGGTGACGGCGGGATCCTGCCGTTCGATATCGAGGGCTACGACGTGCGGCTCTCGCAGGTGGGCTTCTGGTTCGGCTCGCCGATCGAAGCCGCGTCGACATGGATGAAGTTCTGCGGCCTGCCCGTGCTGATCAGCGTCATCGTCGCGATGGGGTACGACACCCGCTTCTACCGAGCCGTGATGGTCGAGGAAACGGGCCGGGATTACATCACGACAGCGCGGGCAAAGGGGGCGACGGACACGAAGATCATGTTCGTGCACATGCTGAAAAACGCGATGATCCCGATCATCACTCGGATCAGGATCGAGCCGACGATCAGGAACGGAAGGCTGATCATGATCCGAGTGATGATCGGGATCATC
>JBCBNT010000038.1:0-28596 GCA_039821685.1 Planctomycetota bacterium
CCGTCTTCACCGGGAGGGACCTCGTTGCCATCGGTATCAACGACCGCGGCGTCGATGCCGAAGAAGGGGCGCGTGCACGAGCCGGGCTTGGTGGGCGTGACGCCCGGGAGCGGGGTGATCATGTGGCCGCCGGTCTCGGTCTGCCAGTAGGTGTCGACGATTGGCAGCACGCCCACCAAGCCCGGCTCGTGCACGCGCCCCTTCTTCGGCATCGACGCCGCGGTCGTTGATACCGATGGCAACGAGGTCCCTCCCGGTGAAGACGGCCTCATGGTCGTCCGCAAGCCCTGGCCCAGCATGCTCCGGGGCGTCTTCGGCGACCGGCAGCGCTTTATCGACACCTACTGGTCCACCGTCCCCGGCTTCTACACCGCGGGCGACGGCGCGAAGAAAGATGACGACGGCTGCTTCTGGATCACCGGCCGCATCGACGATGTCATCAACGTGTCCGGTCACCGCCTGGGCACCATGGAGGTTGAGAGCGCGCTCGTGTCGCACGAGTCCGTCGTCGAGGCCGCGGTCGTGGGCATGCCCCACGAGATCAAGGGCACCGGCATCGCCGCGTTCGTCACGCTCGGCGGCGGGTTCGAGGCCGGAGACGATCTCCGCAAGAGCCTGCGGGCCCACGTCGCCGGTGAGATCGGCACGATCGCCAAGCCCGACCAGATCCGATTCACCGACGCGCTGCCAAAGACCCGCTCCGGTAAGATCATGCGGAGGCTTCTCCGGTCGGTCGCCGCGGGCGAGACCGAAGTGAAGCAAGATACGACCACGCTCGAAGACTTCAGCGTGGTCGCCAAGCTGCAGTCCGACGACGAATGATCTCAAGGCTCTCGACCGGAGGGGCACCGCGTGCATCGAGTCATCGCCTTCGCACCTATCGCCTGCCTCTCGCTCGCGGTCGGCTGCGCGGCTCCTGTTGGCAGCGTCGATCAGCAGTCGATCGAGGTCGATTCCCGCCGCGCGATCCTGGCGATCAATTCGGGCTTCGAATCCGTTCTCGGCGCCGACATGCCCGAAGACCTGCGGGTCGAGGCCCGCCGGTGGCTCGTCGAGCTGAGCGACGCTCGGACCAGGCTCGACGTGCTCGCGGCGCGGTCGGCGGGCCAGAGCCTGAGCCCCGCCGAGGCCGCCGAGATCGAGGCGAGCCTCGCCCTGCTCTACCGCACGATCGAGGGCCTCGCATCGAGGAATCCGATGGCCCTTGCGCTCGACGGCGCCGAGCTCACACCCGAAGCCCGAGACATGCTCGGCGCACTTGAGAGGCTCTTGCGTTGAGGCCTACCTGTACCCCGATCGCTTCGCCGCCCACGCACCGGTCGTCGCCGTTCTCGCGTGCTGCTCTGCTCGCGTGCGTGTGTGTATGCGCGCTGTCGGGGTGCCAGGTCAGGCAAGTCGAGGGTTGGTACCCGAAGTCGCTGGCGACCGCCGAGGCGGGCTACCAGCGCATCCTCGAAGCGCCCGACTACGAGCCTGAATCGGAAGCCGTCGCCGCCGTCCGCACGCTGGGCCGGATCAGCGCCGTCAAATATCAGCTCGACCATCTCGGCGGCAACGTCGGCCGATTCAAGCGGTCCGACGCCGACTGGGACCGCCTCGCCACCGACCTCGCCGAGTCGTACGCCAAGCTCGCCGAGGTCTCGGCGTTCCCCATCGATCGGCTCGCGGTCGGCGTTTCGGAGCCCGAGATCGAGCGAGTGCTCGACGACGCGAGGCTCGTCATCGGCCGTTGGGGCGGCGCGCCGCGTCCCGAGCGGGGCAGCCGTAGAATCCGACCATGAAACGGACCCACCGCCCCCGCGGCCGCATCCTCTTTCCGACGATCTTCGCGGTCTCAGCCGCGCTCGCGCTGCCGGGCTGCGTCGCGGCCGTCGCCGTCGCCGGTGCTGGCGGCGGGGCCTACGCCTTCTTCAAGGGCGACCTCGAGCGGCGCTTCGAAACCGACATCACCACCGTCTGGACAGCCGTCCGCCAGGCCGTCGACGAGCTCGAGCTCGAGGTCATCAGTGACGAGTTCGACGGGCTCGAGGCGAGCCTCGCCGCCAAGCGGTCGGACGGGCAGATCGTCCGGATCGAAGCCGAGGGCAACGGCCGCGTCTCGACCAACCTCAAGGTCCGAGTCGGCGCGAGCGACAGGAGCAAGAGCCGGACGATCCTGCGGCGGATCGAGTTTGCGCTCCCCCCGGGCACGCCCCTGAGCACCGACATCTCGCTCGCCCCGCAGGACGCGGATCTTAACGCGTGATGAACTTGTAGTAGCTGTAGTCGCCGTCGTTCCACGAGTTCACATCGCGGATGACGTCTTCGCGCACGATCTCAACATGGCCGTCGAAAAACAACACGTTCGACCCGCCGTCGTACCACGCCGGCGCGATGCGGCGGACCGACGTGTTCTCCGACTCGACGTGCGTGAAACGCCACGCGTCGTAGAGCTGCGCAGCGTTCTCGTCGCGGGGATTCCCTTCGTCGATCCCATCCAAGACATCACGCAGGAATCGGCCGTCTTCGTCCTCAGCCAGGTTGGTGATGTAGTACGCCTCGGCCGGGAACGGCACGAAGGTCCGAGGCCACGCCGGCTTGCGACGCTGCCCGGCAATCGGGCCGAACCTGTCGACGACGTCCCGTTCGCGGAAGCTCAGCGCATTGACGACATAGTTCAAAGGATGCTCGTCCTTGGGCCGACCCGGGTCCTTGTAGACCTGCACCGACTCGAACAGGTCGTTGAACTCCCGCGTTTCCCAGTACCTCGCGGCTCGCGTGTCATCCAGGTACGGCCGAAGCACCACAGCCCAGGGCGGTCGGTCGGGAGAAAGCAGCTCGACGCGATTGTTCGGTGGGGGAGGATCTCCCGAGACTCCCTCCCGCGGCACATACTGGTCGTTGTCCTCAGCGTAGAAGTTCGCTGCCAAGCCGATCTGCCTCTGGTTGCTCGCGTCGGCCACGCGCTGCGAGCTCCGCCGCGCCTTCGCGAGCGTCGGCAGCAAAATCCCGATCAAGAGCGCGATGATCGAGATGACCACAAGAAGCTCGATCAGCGTGAAGCCCGCGCGGCGCGTCCGAATCATCGTCCGTCTCCATCCGTTTCGCCGAGCAGCATGCGACGCTGCGGCGTCCCGAGGGCCCGACGCGAGAGAGCGGCGGGCGAAACCCATTCCCTTCCCGGTGCCTCCGGCGGGGCGCAATCCGACGCGTACACCACGATGCGAACGCTCCGGTGCGTCGTCTCCCACGGCAGAGCATCTTGCCGGATCAGGGATGACGACGCAACCCCGAAGTGCTTTGCAACGGCGGACTTGCGGATCTGTTCCTCGCTTTCGAGCGTCGGCGGCTGCCAGATGCGGGGCCACAGACCCGCGTCCGGACGACGCTCAACCAGCAGCCGCCCGCGCTCGTCGCGAACAACGAGCGACGCCATGTGCAGCGTCTTCTTCGAGCCCGTCGCCTTGGGCCGCGGAATCCGGTGCTGTGAGCCCTCGCGTCTCGCCCGGCACACCCCGCTGAGGGGGCACCGCTCGCAGCTCGGCGCTCCCGGCGTGCACACCAGCGCGCCGAGCTCCATCATCGCCTCGTTGAACACCCCGGCCGACACACCAGCGGCCCGCGAACGCGACGCCACCCCCACGAGCCGCTCGGCGCGGTCCCAGCAGACCGCGTCCGCCTCACGCGACCCGGCTTGCAGGTCGTCGCCCTCGATCCGCAGCAGCACGCGCTGCACGTTCCCGTCCACGATCGCCGCCGCCCGGTCGAACACGATCGACGCGATCGCACCCGCGGTGTACCTGCCGATACCCGGCAGCGTGACCAGATCCTCCGGGTCCTCCGGCACGCTCCCGAAGCGGTCGACAATCTCCTGCGCACACCGGTGCAAACTCCGCGCCCGGCGGTAATAGCCGAGCCCGGACCACATCGCGAGCACGTCATCGATCGGCGCCGATGCCAGATCGTGCACCGTCGGGAACCGCTCGATGAACGGCCCGAACTTCTCGACCACCCGCGCGACCTGCGTCTGCTGCAGCATCAGCTCGGAGACGAGCGAGCGGTACGGGTCCCGCCGGCCCGACGCGCCGACCGAGCGCCAGGGCAGGTCACGCCGCTCGCGGGCGAACCACTCGCAGAGCGACCGCACGATCCGCCGGTCTCGGTCAGCCGAGCTCACGGAGCACACGCTCGCACACGGGCTTGATCGCCTTCCAGTCGGCGCCCGGCTGCTTATTGACGGTCACCCAGTCGCCGTTGATCAGCACGGCCCGCAAGCCGCCCGCGGCGAAGATCGGGCCGGCGATCGGGTCGTCGCCCGCGTCGGCCTCGTTCAGAAACGATCGGGGCCTGTCCGACACCGGGGCATCGAGGATCAGCTTGAGCGCATCGGGGTTGGGGGTCGTCTCGTAGCGGAGCACGCGGGGCATGCGAGCAGCGTATCGCCCGCGGGGGCCGTAGACTCCGATCCGCGTGAATCAGCTCTCCGGTATCAGCGACCTGATCGATCGGCTCGGCACCTACCCGTGGTGGGAGGTGCTCGCCGAGCTTGTGGTCCTGTGGCTTGTGGTGTTTCTCGTGTTCCGCTTCGTGCAGGGCACGCGGGCGGCCGGGGCGCTCAAGGGCATCCTGGTCGTCTTTCTGCTGTTCGCCCTCGTTGCCAGGCTTGTTTCGGGCGAGAGCTTCGCCCGGCTCGCGCTGCTCTACGACAAGTTTCTCGGTGTCGCAGCGATCGCGCTGATCGTGATCTTTCAGCCCGAGCTCAGGCGGGCGGTCATCCGCCTCGGCGAGACGCCCTTCTTCCGGCAAACGCCCAAGGACATCGAATACGTCGTCGATCAGATCGCCGACGCGTGCACCTACCTCGCCAAAGCGAAGTTCGGCGCGATCATCGTCATCGAGCGGCAGGTCGGCCTGCAGGGCCTGACCGAGGGCGGCACCCCGCTCCGCGCCGAGCTGACGACCGCGCTCCTGCAGACGCTGTTCTACCCCGGCACGGCGCTGCACGACCTCGCCGTGATCGTCCGCGGGCGGGTCGTCCATGCCGCCGGCGTGCAGCTGCCGCTCGCCGAGCCGCAGGAGATGCCCGATCCGACGCTCGGCTCGCGGCACCGCGCCGCGGTCGGCATCACCAAAGAGTGCGACGCGCTGGTCGTCATCGTCAGCGAAGAGACCGGCCTGCTCAGGCTCGCCGAGCGGGGCAGGCTCACCGCTGGATTCACGCCCGGCGTCTTCCGCGCTCAGCTCCGCTCAAGGCTCGACCGAAACCCGGACCTCGCCGAAGACGCCTCCGCCGGAGCCGAGGCCGAAGATCAGGTCACGCTCGAAGGCACGATCGGTGATCCGGCAGCGGCCGACGATCCCCAGGGCGCCGCAGCCGACGACCACGCCGGGGAGGTCAGGCCATGACCGGGCGGTGGTTCGGCATCGCGAGGACCACGCTCACGGTCACGCTGCTCGCCGTGATCGTCTGGGTCGTCGCCGAAGGGGAGAGCCTCGCGACCGAGCGGCTCGAGCTGCGGCTGGACCTCGCGGGCGAGCCCGCGGATGCGCAGGGGCTCGTGGTCGTGCCGAGGGCGACCGAGCGGTGGTCGGGGCGAGTGACGCTCGAAGTCGAAGGGGCCTCGGCATCGACGAGCCGCATCGTCGAGGCGCTCCGATCGGGCGTCTCGCTGACACCCGGCATGCCGGGCGTGCCCACCGAGCCGGGCGTGCACACGATCGATCTCGCCGAGGTCATCCGCGGGCTGCCGGAGGTCGCGGGCTCGGGCCTCTCGCTCGGCCAGGTCAGGCCCGAACGGGTCGAGGTCGAGGTCGAACGCCTGCTCACACGCGAGCTCGATGTCACCGTCCGCCTTCCCGACGGCATCGACGTCTCATCCGTCGTTGCCGAGCCCAGGCGCGTCAGGCTGACGTACCCGAGCGCAGCGTCCGCCGACGTCGACCGGGGCGTCGAGGTCATCGCCGAGGTCGCCCAAGATCAGGTCTCGGGCCTGAGCGTTGGCGCGAGATCGGTGCTGCGGGACGTGCCGCTCCGGCTCCCCGAATCGCTCTCAGGTAGCCGGTTCGCGTCCGTTCAGCCGCTCACCGTCAGCATCATCGCGACGCTTGAGGCCCGCGAAGACACCGTGACCCTCGATGCCGTCCCGGTGCGCATCCAGCGGCCCGCGTTCCAGGCCGACCGCTGGGTCGTCCGCGTGGAAGCCGAGGACCAGCTGATCTCCGGCGTGGTCGTCGCCGGGCCGAGCGACCTGATCGCCAAGATCCGGAGCAACGAGCTGCGCATCGCCGCAACCGTGAGCCTCACGCCCGACGACCTCGACGCGCGGATCGATCAGAAAGCGGTCACATTCGGCGACCTGCCCTCGCCCTTGCGATTCGAGGGCGAGCGGCCCGTGGTCCGCCTGAGCATCACGCCCGCCGAGGGCGGCTGACACCGCTCAGATCCATTTGTGACGATCTCAGGCCCGTGCCGCGAGCACGCTCCGCTCGCCGAACCGCTGCCGCGCCTCGGCCGGGCATCCCTCCGCCTCGGCGGCCAGGCGATCGCGGGTCGCCGGATCGAGCGCGTCGGTCAGCCCAAGCCGCTCGTACGTATCGAGCAGCGAATCCGCCTGCAGCCCGAGGCAGACCTCGTTCGAATCCACGATCGGTCGGCCCAGGATGTCCTCGAGCATCGCTTGCGTGTACTCCGGCTTCTCGGCCGCGGTCGACCGCGTGCCGTACTGGCTTAGGTTGGACGCAAAGATCCCCGCCGCGCTCACGGGCAGGAAGTCCTCGTACCGCAGCCCTTCGTACGCGATGAGGCCGAGATCGATCAACTCGCCGAGGTCGGTCGTCCCGATCGAGCCGGCCGACGCAAGGCCCCGATCGGTCGGCTCGTAGCGGCCGAAGACCAGCCCCTGGTCGAGCAGCCCGCGGAGCGTCTTGGGGAACGCCTCGAAGCAGCGTGCCTGCATCGCCGCGTACGCCTCGAAGTCTTCCTTTACGAGCCCCGGGTTCTCGGCCTTGGCGGCCTCGACCTTGGCGAGACAGCCGTCGTAGAGCGTCCTGCCCTTGGGTGTCGTCGCGTAGAACCGCTGCTCGATCTCGCCGAAGCGCGCGGTGTGCTCGGTGTCGAGCCCGCTATCGGTGAACCGCACGGCCTCGGTCAACGCCTTGTACGCGTCCTGCCTCAGCAGCAGGGGCGTCGCGGTGTCGGGGCCCTCGGTGTGATCCTTGAAGCCGTTGTGCGGCATCGGTGCCAGGTCGAGCTCGGGCGCGTCGAGCCGTGCCAAAAGCTCGTCTACAAGCCGATCGATTGTGCCCTCGGCCGGCGATGCGGGATCGAACGCCTCGACTTCCTCACGCGTCAGGTGCTTGAAGCAGAGCCTCAGAAAGTCGCGGTCCCCGGTCGCCCGCACGTGCCCGAGGGCCCGCCGGGCGCGGCCGACAAACGTCTCGCGATCCAATTCGCCGAGCTTGAGCTTCATGGCAGACGTGTACAGGTCCATGCAGAACGTGTTGGGCGTGAGATGATTGAGGTGATGCGCACGGAAGCAGGCGATGTCGGCCGCGATCTTGAAGCCCGCGTCGCACAGGTGCGTGTACAGGTCGTGGTCGTGCGCCTCGCCCGTCCACTTGAAGATCCGCTCCGTGCCCTCGGCGATCAGCGCGTCCGCATCGTCCCACGAGAGCCCGCCCTCGGCCTCGGCCTTCTCGATCAGCCGCATGGCGTCGTCAGAAAACACCTGCCTCGTCTGAAGCAGCGTGTCGACGCGGGCCTGGGTTTCGGGGTCGAAGTAGCTCGTCTGCAGCAGCGAACTGAAGACCCGGTGCTCGGGGTGGACCATGCTGCGAAAGGCCGTGGCGATCACCGGCTGGCTTTTCGCGCCCACGCTCGTCATGTCGTAAAAGTTGTGGGGGTGCATGCCGAAGCAGGCGAAGAACCGGCCGATCCATCGGTACTCGTCGGGCCGACCGATCCGGATCGCGCCGTGCCGCTCGCCGCTGGTCTTGACGATCTGCTCGTCGCTGATCGAGAAGCCTTCGTGCATCTCGGCGAGCAGGTCGCACACGGCGCGGTTGCACGCGTCGTTCACCGCCAGCGACTTGTCGTAGAGCGGCACCTCGCGGCCGAACATCAGGCTCAGCTCCGAGAAAAGCCGGTTCTGCATCTCGATCGGGTCGGCGTGCGTCGTGTGTCCAGCGGTCATGGGTTCCTCCGTCCAGCATTCTACATTCCCATCGGCACGCTCCCAAGCCGATCTGATCGCGATTCGGCCGACAGACCGGTCGATCCTCAGCCCGCGAGCAGCCGCCGGGCGATCCGGTCCACGGATCCGCCGTACCCGCCGCCGAAGAGCGCCGCGTGCACCAGCAGGGGATAGAGCTGATACAGGCCGCAGCGTGACCGCCAGAACCCGTCATCGATCGCCCGCCGCTCGTTGTAGCTCTTCCAGAATGGTGGGCCCATGCCGCCCATGAGATCGATGAAGGCCAGCTCGATCTCGGCGTCGGCGTAGTACACCGCCGGGTCGATCAGGGCCGCGGGCGTGCCGCTCGCCCAGAGCACGTTGCCCGACCAGAGATCGCCGTGGATCAGCGCCGGGGGGTTCGGATGAGGGATGAGCTCGTGCATCGCCGAGCCGATCTCGGCGAGCCTGCCCCTGCAGCCAGGTGGCAGCGCGCGTCGCTCCTCGGCCCGGTCCGCCATCGGCGCGAGCCGCCGATCGGCGTAGAACGACGCCCAGTCGTTGCTCCATGCGTTGGGCTGGTCCAGAGGCCCGATCAGCGTGTCGCGATCGAGCCCGTATCGGTCCGACGAGTGCCCGTGCAGCGCTGCAACGATCCTCCCAAGCTCCGCCTCGCCCGCGTGCGAATGCCGACCATCGTTCTCGATGTGCTCCATCGCGAGCACCCCGGGCTCGGCGTGCACGACCTCGGGCACACGAACGCCCGCGTCGCGCAGCACCCCGAGCATGAACGCTTCGCGATCCAGCTTCGGGTCGGTGCCGCTGTCAAGCTTGACGACGAGATCTTGCTCATCCCTGGGCCCATCCCTGGGCCCATCGCCGGGCCCGCTGCCGAGCCCAACGCGGAACACCCGCGCGACGCACCCCCCGTGCAGCGGCGAAAGCGAGAGCACCCGTCTGTTCAGGCTTTCTGCGATCTGTGCCCGCACTCGGGACACCCCGCTTCCGCTGAGGGCGCGCTGCGCAAGTCATAGCCGCAGCCGACGCACATGCCGAGCTTCACTCGTCGCCTACGCCGAAGCACCCCCAAAAGGTTGATGGCGAGAAAGCCCGACCCACCGAAGAATAAAGCGTTGCCGATCGTCCCTGCCAGCATCGGGAACGCGGGTATGGCGCCGATCGTCTCATCGCCGGGGTAATACATCGAAGAACCGGTCCGCCACGATCGCGGAACAACGGCAGGATCGACGAGCACGCCTTGAAAGGAACCGAGGGTTTCGTCGCTCTGCTCGACCCAGGTCATCCGGCACGACTGAAACGGCCACCCGGTCGTCATGATCTTCAGCTCTTCACGACGGCCGATCTCGCGAGATCCGCCCGGCAAGGCCGATTCGATCCCTATACCTGCGACCTTGTCGATCGGCGTGTACACCTGCATGCCCGGCGGCGCATCGCGGACGGTCCGCTTCCCCGCATACTTCGGGTCGGCCTCGGCGACTTCGTCACCGGCCACGCGCCACCGCTCGATGTAGGCTTCCGCACCCTCGGCCGATCCAAGATCCTGGTAGCGGATGCGAAACTCGTTTCGGAGCGGAGCAAGCCCGTGTGAGACAACCACGGAATACCGCCCATCGGCAAACATCGCACTGACGCGGTTGGCATCATCGACGAACTTACTCGGCCAAGATACCCGCCAGCCCTGCGGATTGAGGCCGATCGACCAAGCGACGAGAGTCTGTGCGATAAATCCGAGGAGGATCCAGCCAGCGACCTGCAAAGCAAGACTTCTCGTTCGCCGCGCCATCTCGGTTGCGTTTCGGTCGAACGCGGGTCATGGTTCCGTCGCAGAAACCAACGGTCGTCCCTGCAGAGTGATCCGCACGCTTCCTGTGACCACTGCAAAGCCTCGGCGGCCGTCGAAGAGCGGTCGCCGCCTGCGTTCATTCAAGATCGAAGGGGGGCAAATCGAACACGGGCGAGAGCAATGCAGGCGTGTACGACGCGTGAAACTCCCCGATCGGAACCGTTTCAAACGGGTAGATCCGGTGTTGCGGGCCGGTTGGGCCCGCGGGGAGTGTTTAACACCTGCCCCGCAGAATACGCCATTGGGGTCTTCGCGGCTCCGACCGTTTTTCGACACCATCTCCCGTGGGCCGCGCGGAGCGAAAAACAGGGCGGGCCACCCGAGACGTACCGACAGCGGAACACCTACATGGGTTGTGGACTGTTTACCGCGGGAAGATCGAGGGCATACTCATCGATGTGGCACCAGCCTCGTTCGAGCAGCACCGGTACGCAAGGGTCGATCACGCGGTACAGGGCCTGAAGCCCATCGCGGCGCCTGCCAACTACGCCGACCTCGGCTAGGCGTTGCAACTGATTCGAGATGGCCTGCACCGTCATCCCCGTTTCGTCTGCGAGGTCACCCACGCTGAGCTCATCGACCCGGATCAGGGCGTGGAGCAGACGCAGTCGGGTTGGATGGGCCAAGCTCTTGAAGAGGGTGCCGACCCGCTCGGCTTCGACCGCCCCAATCAGCGGGCGGGCGGCAAGAGGCGGTTTCGGGCGGCAAGACTCCATCTGGGACCCCTTCAAATTCTGAGCAGCGCTGGTCCGCACTTGACTATTACACGATATGGTGTAATAGTCAAGACATCGCTGAGCTGATTGACCAACGCCTATGAAACCTCACCCAGCCATCTCGATCTTGCTCGCCCTTTGGTTTGCCTTGGGAGCCGGGCTCGGCCCCCGTTTCCTCTGCATCTGTGCTGATGGGACAACGACCACTCAGTTCGGCGAGCAGTTCTGCTGCGACGGGCCAGGCGAAACCCCGTGCCCAGCCTCCGCAGAATGCAGCGATTTCTTGGATTTCTGCGTCGTGTGCGCGGACGGCGGATGTCAGTCCACATCGGTGGAATCTGAGTCGATCGTCGCCGTTGATCGCCTTGAGAAAGACACGGACGAAGATTGGACTCTTGATGGGCCTGATGATCAGCCCTTGCCTTGGTTGGAGTCCTTCGCTAATAGATCGGCAAGTACGACTTCCACCCCGCGACCTCCGGTGCTATTGGGCATCGGGTTATGTGTTTGGCATCTTCGCAGCGTGATTCTGCTCGTTTAGGACGATTTGGGATTCTGCGCAGTACGTGTACTGCGTTCGTCTTTCCCAGAGGCTCGGCGTGCGCCGGGCAATGTCTCTATTCGAGTGGAACACATGAGATTTACTGAACCAAAGCTGTTTTGCTGCCTGGGCGTCTCCATCCTTTTGGGCGGCTGCGCGCCGTCACCATTCGACTTCGAGCCCCCCGCCGCAAGGCCTCTCTTGCGCGACATCCCTCGTTACCAAGCACCGGAGGACCCTGATCGAGTCGGACCAGGATCGGATGTAGTCACCATCGGTGAGCAGTTGACCCTCCGCCAAGCTCTCGCGGCTGCGCTCGTACGCAACCCGCGACTTCGATCGCTTGCCTGGGAGCCGAGGATTGCGGAAGCGCGTCGTCTGCAAGCCGGGCTCTCCCCCAATCCAAGCGTCGGAATCGAGGTCGAAGACTTCGCGGGCTCTGGAAGCTTGAGTGGCTTTGATTCTGCCGAGACCACCATAGCCTTTAGCCAGCTTCTTGAGCTTGGCGGGAAGCGAGACCGCCGCGTGCGGGTCGCCGAGGGGCAGTGGATTGTTGCTGCTCTCGACTACGAAGCACAGCGGCTGGCCGTGCTCACCGACACCGCGTCCCGCTTCGTGCGGGTGCTGGAGCTCCAGCAGCGTGTTGAGTTCGCCGTTCGCGCGCAAGCACTCGCAGAGGAGAACCGGCGCGTCATCGATCGGCGGGTGCAGGCCGGAGATGTTTCACCCATCGACGAGATCAAGGCCCGGCTCGAAAGCGAATCCACCCGCATCGCCGCAGATCGACTCAGCCGGGAACTTGAGGCCGCGAGGCGTGAACTCAGTGCGATGTGGGATGCAACCGACCCCGGCTTTGACACGGCCATCGGATCGCTGGATGACCTGATGCCTGTGCCGTTGCTCGATGCCCTGACGGATCTCGTTGAGCACCATCCGGAAGTTCAGCGTTGGATTGCAGAGACCGAGCGACGATCATCGGTGGTCGCTCTCGAACGGGCTCAAGCCGTCTCCGACGTGACGGCTGGAGCTGGCATTCGGTATGCCGAAGAGAGCGAAGATGTCGGTCTCGTCGTGGCCGTGTCCGTGCCATTGGCAATCTTCGATCGCAATCAGGGAGGAATACTGGCCGCCCGGCTCCGAGCAGCACAAGCGATCGACGAGGGGCGGGCTTCCCGACGCGATTTGGCCACCCGACTTGTTCGGGCACACGCCCGATTGACCGCCGCGTATCACGAGGCCCAGGCGATTGATGCCGCCCTACTCCCCGCGGCGAAGGACGCATACGACGCGACGCGTCGGGCCTACGACGAAGGCAAGCTCCCGTACCTCGATGTCCTCGATGCGCAGCGCACCCTTTTCGATACTGAAACCCAAAGGCTCGAAGCTCTCGCCGAATACCACGCCGCGAAGGTGCAGGTCGAGGGGCTCATCTCAGAGCCGCTGAACACCCATTCGCTCCGCGAACATTCTGATCACCCCAATCAAGGAGACACACCGTGAAACCATCACACGGCGTCATTTCACTCGTTTGCCTGTTCACAACGGCGCTCCTGCTTGGCGGGTGCGATCGCGAACAGGAAGCATCATCGGCGTCCAACGGATCACGAGCATCTGATGTGACTCAAGTCGCGCACTCGCACGAGAACGGCGAGACTTGCTTTGCGTGTGACGCTACGAAACGCGACGCCGGTCGCTTGTGGTGTACCGAGCATGCCCGGTACGAGGACCGGTGTTGGATCTGTCAGCCGCAGCTTGAGGATTCGTCCCGGCCGTATTGCGACGAGCACTATCTGTATGAGGACGAATGCCATCTCTGCAACCCGGCACTCGATGCCTCGGAGAACGCAGCCGACGAGTCGTCTGGTGGGCTCCATGGACACAGCGCTGACGAGGCCTGCTTCATCTGTGATCCGGCCAAGCGTGATGAGGGCCGCTTGTGGTGCAGCGAGCACGATCGCTATGAAGACCGGTGCTGGATCTGCCAGCCACAGTTGGAAGAGGCGGACCGGGCGTATTGCGAGGAGCACTTCCTTTACGAAGACGAGTGCCACCTGTGCAATCCCGCTCTGCTGGGAGACGCCTCGGCGACGCCCTCCCGCGATGGTGCCCCCTCTCTCTTCTGTCATGAGCACGGGGTCGATGAGATCGAGTGCGGAATCTGCCAGCCTCAGCTCGCTGGGACGCTTGAGGCTGGCGAGTCGCTGCTCGTCCGCATGCCCTCCGCGAGATCGGCAGAGCTTGCCGGGCTGACGCTTGAGCAACCGAATCGTGGCGATGCTTCAGCGTCGATCAGCTTGTTGGGCGAGGTCCGCTACAACGGGAACAGATTGGCAAAGCTCACACCGTTGGCCCCCGGTGTGATCACTGATATCCGTGTCGATGTTGGCGACCAGGTTGAAGAAGGGCAAATTCTCGCGGTCATCAACTCCGTGGCGGTGGCACAAGCGAAGTCCGCGTACCTGTCCAAGATCGCAGAGGTCGAAGCGAGGACCACCGTGTTCGAGCGTGAGCAGAAGCTCGTCAACGAGAACATTGCTGCACGCCGGGACTTCCAGGATGCCCAGGCAGCGCTCAAGCTCGCTGAGCTGGAAGTGCGTCGCACGCATCAGCAGCTCATCAATCTCGGCTTCACTGATTCAGAAGTCGCGGATATCGCGGCGGAGCAGTCGTCATCCTCGGACCTTTACGTCAGGGCACCCTTCGCTGGCAGCGTCGTCGAGCGGACCGCGGTTCTTGGCGAGGCAGCGGATTCAGAGGGCTCGCTCTTCGAGATCGCTGATTTGTCGACGATGTGGATCGAGCTCGCGGTCCCGGAAGAGCAGGCGTTTCAGATCGAGCGCGGCGGAGAGATCATCGCGAGCGTCCGGGCTCTACCCGAGTTGGAGATCCCCGGGCAGATCACATGGATCAGCCCGCGTATCGATGAACGTACTCGGACGGTACGAGCCCGCGCGACGGTTCAGAATGATCGTGGCATCCTTCGCCATGGCATGTTCACTGAGGTCTCCGCAATGATCGGCGGCACCTCGAACTCGCTGCTTGTGCCGGGTGAAGCGGTACACGAGATCGATGGCACATCGTTCGTGTTTGTGCGGCAGGAACCGGATCTGTTCGCGGTTCGGCGTGTTGATGTCGGGCCGCGCACGGCTTCCGGCACGATCGCCATTCTGGCGGGCCTCACAGAGACTGAGTCCGTCGTGACCGGCGGCAGCTTCACCATGAAGACCGAGTTCCTCAAGTCTCGCCTCGGTGCGGGATGTGTCGACGACTGATCCGGAGCCACCATGCTGACCCGTCTTATCGAGATGTCGCTCAGGAACAGAGTGCTTGTCATTCTGCTGTTCGCGATCGCGTGCGCCGCCGGTGTGTACCGGATGATCCAGCTTCCGATCGACGCGTTTCCAGACACCACGCCGATCCAAGTGCAGATCAACACCGTGGCCCCCGCGCTCAGCCCGGAAGAAATCGAGCAGCAGATCACCCTTCCTGTCGAACTCTCGATCGGCGGGCTGCCCGGGCTCCAGAACGTGCGGTCCGTCTCAAAGTTCGGTTTCTCACAGGTCGTGGCGACCTTCGATGATGACATCCGCATTATCGACGCGCGGCAGTACATTACCGAACGGCTCTCGGCAGTCGAACTGCCAGATGGTGTCGGAAGGCCGGAGCTCGGCCCGATCGCGACCGGTCTCGGTGAGGTCTTTCACTACGTCATCCGGTCGGAGACCGGCGAACACTCTATCGAAGAACTCCGGACCATCCACGATTGGGTGATCAAGCCCGAGCTTCGCAAGGTCCCGGGTGTGGCCGAGGTCAATTCGTGGGGTGGCTTGGAGCGGCAGTATCACGTCGTCGTCAAGCCTGTAGCACTGATCAAGTTTGGCTTCACGCTTGAGGATGTGCTGGATGCGCTGCGCCGCAACAACGCCAACGTCGGCGGCGGGCAGATCGTGACCTCCGGTGAAGCGAGGGTGGTGCGGGGGCTGGCGCGTGTTGCGACGATCGGTGAGATCGAGAACATCGTGGTTGCTTCCAGCGACGGCACGCCGGTGCGGATTCAGGATGTCGCGGAGGTTGAAATCGGCAGCGAGATCCGCCGCGGCGCGGTCTCGGCGTACGGCGAGGGCGAGGTCGTCCTCGGCCTGGCCTTCATGCTAATGGGCGAGAACAGTCGTGTGGTGACGGAGGAACTCCGCGAACGCCTTGAATCCCTCGCGCCGTCGCTGCCGCCCGATGTCGTCGTGGATGTTGTGTACGACCGGACCCTGCTGGTCGAGCAGGTCATCAAGACGGTCGAGCACAACCTCGTGATCGGTGCCGTGTTGGTGATTGTTGTGTTGCTCATCATTCTGGGCAACATCCGAGCCGGGCTGCTCGTAGCGGTCGCCATCCCGATTTCAATGCTGTTCGCCGTGCAGGGCATGTATGAGTTCGCGATCGCAGCGAGCTTGCTCAGCCTCGGTGCGATCGACTTCGGCATCCTTGTCGATGGCTCGGTGGTCATGACGGAAGCGAACCTCCGCTCGCTGAAGGAACGCCAGCGAGAGCTTGGCCGGAAACTCTCGCCTTCCGAGCGGCTCGAATCGATCGCGAAATCTAGTGCGCGCGTGGTGCGACCCATCGTGTTCGGGATGGGCATCATCACGCTCGTCTTTGCCCCCGTGCTGACGCTTGAAGGCATCGAGGGGAAGATGTTTCGGCCGATGGCGTGGACGTTCATCTTCGCGCTCCTGGGAGCCCTGCTGGTCGCGGTGTTTCTGTCACCCGTTCTGTCGTACTACTTCCTTCCGCGTCGCGCGAAACCCAAGGACGCCATTCTGTTGAGGGGATTGGCCGGTGCATACGGCTGGGCCGTCGGCGGAGCGATTCGACTCCGGTGGGTCGTGATGCTGCTGGCCGTGGCTCTACTTGGTGTCGCGGGCTACCGGAGCACGCAGATGGGCGGCGAGTTCATCCCGCGGCTGAGCGAGGGCTCGATGGTTGTGAACACCATCCGGCTCGCTGGCGTCTCGATTGATGAGTCCGTGCGGTACAACACGCGGATCGAAGAAGTGCTGCTCGATGAGTTCCCAGACGAGATCGAGCACATCTGGAGCCGCATCGGGACGGCGGAGGTGGCGACTGATCCGATGGGGATCGAGCTGACAGACATTTTCTTATCGCTCAAGCCGCGTGCAGAGTGGACGAGAGCGGACACGCAGGCGGGTCTCGTGATCGAGATGGAAAAAACCATCTCGCAGTTCCCCGGCGTCAATATGGTATTCACGCAGCCGATCGAGATGCGCATGAACGAGATGGTCTCGGGCATCCGATCAGACATCGGGATCAAGATCTTCGGCGACGACTTCGACGAGCTGCTCCGGATCGCCGACGACGTGCAGCGTGTGCTTCTGGACATCCCGGGTGCCTCAGATATCTCGGTCGATCAGATCACGGGGCAACCATCGCTGTCAGTTGCTGTCGATCAGTCCCGGGTTGCCCGGTACGGCGTCGCCGCCAGCGAGGTGTTGGACTTCGTTGAGGCGATCGGCGGGATCCGCGTCGGTGAAGTATTCGAGGGCCAGCGTGTCTTCCCGCTTGTCGTCCGACTCCCGCAGACATTCAGGGAAGATGTAGAAGCGGTGTCATCAGTACGCATTCCGACCGAAGGGGGCGTCGCGGTGCCACTGTCGTCGATGGCCTCGGTCGATCTCTCGGAGGGGTCGGCCACGATCAACCGCGAGTGGAGCAGAAGACTCATCCGCGTACAGTCGAACGTCAGCGGAAGAGACCCAGCCTCGTTTGTCAATGAGGCAAGGGCAGCCATCGATGCACGGGTCGCGTTGCCCGAGGGCTACGTGCTTGAGTGGGGCGGGCAGTTTGAGAACTTGGAACGAGCCAGGACTCGTTTGATCATCGTCGTGCCTGCGGTCTTGCTCATGGTGTTCTTTCTGCTGTACTTCAGCCTGAAGAACCTGCGGGATGTCGTCATCATCTACACCTGCATCCCGTTTGCTGCGGTCGGTGCGATCTTCGCGCTATGGTGGCGGGATATCCCGTTCAGCGTCAGCGCCGCAGTAGGGTTTATCGCCCTGACGGGCATCGCCGTGCTCAACGGGCAGATCCTGATCACCGCGATCCGCGACACACTCAACACCGGCCAGCAGAGCAAGGATGCTATCATTGCGGCCTCGAAGACCCGCCTCCAGCCAGTACTCGCAACGGCGATCACTGATATCGCCGGTTTCATCCCGATGGCGATCGCAACAGGCGTGGGGAGCGAGATCCAGCGACCGTTGGCGACGGTGGTGATCGGCGGTATGGTCACGTCGACGATCCTCACCTTGTTTGTGCTTCCGGTCATCGCATCCGTCTTCATGAAACGACGCACGCAAGATCTCGACTCGGAGCGTGATCAGTGAGCGGGTGCGACTGCGCAGAGGAGACCGATGGGCTGGAACAGCGAACGCTCGTGACGCTGCTGACGATCAACGGCGTGATGTTCGTCGCCGAGGTCATCGTCGGGTGGATCGCGGAGTCCACCGCGCTGCTGGCCGACTCGCTCGACATGCTGGCCGATGCCACTGTGTACGGCATCGCGTTGTACGCGGCGAGCCGGTCTGGCGGCACACAGCGGACCGCAGCGCGAGTGAGCGGCGTTCTTCAGATCGCATTAGGCCTCGGAGTTCTGGTCGAGGTCATGCGCCGGGCGGTGTTCGGCAGTGAGCCGACAAGTCACCTAATGATCGGAGCCGGAGCTGTCGCTCTTGCTGCGAACCTAGTCTGTCTGCGGCTCATCTCGAAGCACCGCGATGGTGGCGCGCACATGCGTGCGTCCTGGATCTTCTCGAAGAATGATGTGATCGCGAACACGGGTGTCATCGTTGCTGGGCTGCTCGTGATGGTACTGGGTAGCCACGTCCCTGATCTCGTGGTCGGTTCGATTGTCGTCGTGGTCGTGGTGCGTGGAGGCGTTCAGATCCTGGCGGACTCAAGCAGAGACAGGGGCGGGTGAAACTGATTCTGTTAGAACATTCTGGGTGATGTCGGCGTTGTCCGGTCGTCGATCCGGGTCTCTGAGGAGGATCCTTCCCGATAAATCCGTCCGATCTCAAGCAACGCTCGACGGAAGCCGAGGTACACTGCAACCGTGAGGCATCGTCCGATTGCCATTCTGCTTACCGCGATCATCGCGTTGCACGCCCTCGCGGGCGGTGCTGGCGGCATGGCCGTGCTGTGCCTCGGTGGGGGGCATGAGCACGCTCCTGCGGAGTCCGATCACTGCGAGTCCGAGTGCGGGCACCACAGTTCGTGGCCGCTGCCCGTTCCCGCGGGTGAGCACGAGCACGACTGCGATTGCACGGATATCGAGCTCGCGGTTGCGGAACTGCTCAGTGTGCCGCGCGGCGACAACCTGGGTGACTCGGCCCCGGTTGCGGTGCCATCCCAAGCCTGGGGTGTCGTGCTCGTCGAGGCCGGTCGCGGCCAGCGCGGGCCGGCGCGACCGCCGCCTTGGCTTGACCCCGGCAGGGTCCATCGGCTCGCGATCGTTGCGAGCGTTCGTCTGACCATCTGATCCCGTCTGTTCCTTCGCGTGTGCCGCGCCGACGTAGTCGGCCGCGGCTGGTGTCGCTTTGGACCCGGACAGGATTCAGGAACCATGAACAACTTAAAACGCCCGTTGTGGATACGGGCAGGATGGCCGGGGCTCGGCTCGGCGGCCGCGCTGTGTGCACTGGTCGGATGCCAGTCCTACGAACGAGCACCGCTGAACCTTGCCGAACATCGGTCCGCGTTCAGCTCGCGGCTCGATAACACCGAAGCCATTGAACGCTTCGCCGAACGCCTCGGCCAACAGGACGAAGCGGTGGCCGAGCGCTTCGACCCAACCGACGGACTCACGCAGGCCGAAGGCGAAGTCCTGGCGCTGTTCTACAACGCGGACCTCCGGATCGCTCGGCTCGATGCGGGCGTTGCACTCGCGACCTTCGAGACAGCCGGGCTGTGGGAAGACCCCGAGTTCGGCTTCGACGGTGCTGAGATCCTCTCGCCGGCCGGGCCGTTCGAGTACGGCCTCACCCTGAGTCTGACGATCCCGGTCTCGGGACGGCTCGGTGTGGAGAAGGACCGGGCGGGGGCGGCGTACGAGGCCGAGCTGCGGCGGATTGTCGACGCCGAGTGGCGCACGCGGGCCCAAGTCAGGTCGGCATGGGCCGCTTGGTCGGCCGCATCCGAACGGCTGCGTCTGCTGCGTGAAGTCGTCGGGCAAGTCGAGCGGGTCGCATCGATCACAGACCGCCTTGAATCTGCCGGAGAGCTGACTCGCGTGGAAGCACGCCTGCTGCGCGTCGAGCTCGTCGAGACCCGTGCCGATATCGCCCAAGCCGAGCTCGATGAAGCGTCGGCGAAGATCAGGCTGCTCGGACTCCTCGGGCTTTCGCCGGACTCTCCAGTCGAGTTGGTCCTTGCGTTCAGCGGCGTACGAGATGCTGATGTTGATATGAGCGTTGATCGGTTGATCGAGGCGAACACGCTGCTTGCGGTCCGCCGCGCCCAGTACCAAGTCGCTGAGGAATCGCTCCGCCTCGAAATCCGCGAGCAGTACCCCGACATCACGCTCGGCACCGGGTTCGGGAGCGAGGACGGCGACGACCGTCTGCTGCTGGGGCTCTCGATCCCGATCCCGGTCCTCAACGCCAACCGCGCGGGAATCGCTGACGCGATGGCGAAGCGGGATGTCGCGAGAGTGGCTGCCGAGACAACGCTCGAGCGTCTTACCCAGGAGCTGGCTTTGGCTCGTGCATCCTTCGACGCCGCACGAACACAGCGTGAGGCGTTCGAACGCGACCTTGTGCCCATGCTCGATGAGCAATCGTCCGAGGTCGAACGCCTCGCCGACCTGGGCGAGGTCAACACACTGATCCTGCTCGAAACCGTGACCCGGCGCTTCGAGGCCAAGAGCCGACTTCTTGACCTGCGTCTTGCGGAGCTGCGTGCCGCCATCGAGATCACGCGGCTGCTCGGCCCGGAAGAAGCCGTGTCACTTGCCCCCGCCGTGTCACCTGCCCCCATTGATGCACAGACCGACAACACCCCACACAACACGACAGACAGCTCGGCCGCGGACGACGCGCCCGCCGAGCCGCGTCACGAAAACGAGGCCTCCCGATGAACACGATCCAACGAACCCTGCTGCTCACCGCTGCGATGATGCTGCCGGTCACGCTCACCGCGTGCGATCGCGGCTCTTCCGCAATCGGGCACACCGACGGTGACGGGCACGACCACGCAGAGGATGAGGCACCAACGAATCCAAATCTCGTGGCGATACCCGCCGCGGTGCGGTCGAATCTCGGCATCACATTTATCCAGGTCGAACGCCGCCGGGTCGAGCAGACGCTCCGCGTGCCCGGCCGCTTCGAGTACCTGCCGACAGCACGCCGAGAGTACCGCACCGCCGTGCCAGGTCGTGTCGAGTTGCTTGTTGAGCAGTTCGACCGCGTCCAAGCAGGACAAACGCTCTACCGGTTGGACTCTCCCGCCTGGCGTGAAACGCAGCAGCAGCTCGCCGATGCGACCGCGCAGATCGAACGCCTTGGGGCTCGGCTGGAGACCTTCGAGCCGCTTCTCGCTGCGCACCAGCAGCACGAGGACAGCCTGAACGAAAGCGTTGCGGTCTGGGACGAGCGGGTCGAGCAGCTGCAGTCGGTCCGCGAGGCCGGCGGCGGCCGCGTCGATGAGCTCGCCCAGGCCCGTGCAGCACTTGCGAGCACGCGTGCCGATCTTGCGAATGTCATGGAGAAGAAGGCAGAACTCTCGGCCGATCGGCAGCAAGCCATCGCCGATCTGCGGGCGTCGCGGTCACGCTTGGAGTACCTCGTCGATGCGGCCTCGGCTGTCGTCTCCCGTTCGCATGAAGAGCTCACTGCGATCCATGACACACCGCGCGGACCCGAACCCGCGTGGGCAACGATCACGACCATCATGGTCACCGCGACCGAGGCGGGCGTCGTCGAGATGCTCGGTCTCACCAATGGATCGTGGACCGATGAGAAGACGCCTGTGCTGACCGTTGTGCAGCCCGATCGGCTGCGCTTCCGCGCGTCGGGCCTTCAGAGTGATCTCGGCGTGCTGCGTGACGGGCTCTCGGCTCGCATCGTGCCGCCGACGCCTACGACCACCGGCCGGGCGGTCCCACTGACTGACACGATGGAGGGCACGCTCTTGCTTGGGCTCGCAGGTGACCCCAACGATCGTTCGCTGGATCTGTACGTCATCCCTGAGGACCTCAAACCTTGGGCTCGCCCGGGGATCTCCGCACAGCTCGAAATCGTCACGGACGCCACCGCATCGCCCGAGCTGACGATCCCGCTCGCGGCGGTCCAGCGGGATGGGCTCAAACCCGTCATCTTCCGCCGAAACCCGAGCAATCCCAACGAGGCGATCCGCATGGAAGCGGACCTCGGCAAGGACGACGGCCGATGGGCCGCGCTGCTCAGCGGCGTGCGCGACGGCGACGAGGTCGTCCTCGACGGCGCGTTCCAGCTCATGCTCGCGACGAGCGGCTCCATCCAGAAGGGCGGCCACTTCCACTCCGATGGCACCTTCCACGAAGGGGAGGACTAGGCCATGCTGAAGGCTGTTATCCGATTCTCGCTCCAGTACTCGTCGCTCATCCTGATCGCGGCCGTGATGGTCGTCGGCTATGCCGGCTACCGGCTGCCACGGATGAGTGTTGATGTCTTCCCTGAGCTCAACGCCCCGACGGTGACCATCATGGCCGAGTCGGGTGGGCTCGCGGCCGACGAGGTCGAGCAGTACGTCACCTTCCCGATCGAGACCGCCGTCAACGGCATGACCGGCGTCCGCCGCGTTCGCAGCGCGAGCGCGATCGGGCTTGGTATCGTCTGGGTTGATCTCGAATGGGGTACCAATCTTTACGACGCGCGTCAGCTCGTCGCCGAGCGTCTTGTCACCGCTCGCGAGAACCTCCCCGACGAGGTCGAGCCGTTCATCACGCCGATCACTTCCATCGCGGGCGAGATCATGCTGATTTCGCTGTCATCGCCCGACGGCTCGGTCAGCCCGATGCAGCTCCGCTCGTACGGCGAGTTTGAGCTGCGGAACAAGATCCTCGCCGTGCCGGGTGTTGCTCAGGTCGTCGCGATCGGCGGCGAACTTCCTGAGTACCAGGTCAACGTCGATCAGGCGCGGCTGCGGCTTTACGACCTGACGATCACGGATGTCGTCGAGGCTGCAGATGGTGCCCACAGCACCGCCAGCGGCGGCTATCTGGTCAATGTCGATAGCTTCGAGATCCCGATTCGCCAGCAGAGTCGCGTCACGCGAGCCGAGGACATCGCGAACTCGATCATCAAGTACCACGAGGGTGTCCCGGTCACGATCGGACAGGTCGCTGAGGTTCGGCTCGGCCCGGCACTCAAGCGAGGCACCGCATCCGAGGGCGGCGATCCCGCGGTCGTACTCTCGATCCAGAAGTCGCCCGGCACTAACACGCTCGCATTGACCGACAGCCTCGACGCCCTGTTCGATCAGGTCGAGCCCACGCTTCCCGCGGGTACCGTGCTCAACCGCGATGTGGTCCGACAGTCGCACTTCATCGACCGGGCGGTTAACAACGTCACCAAGGTCCTCGGCGAGGCGATCATCATCGTGCTCTTGGTGCTCGTCCTGTTCCTAATGAACCTCCGGACGACGCTCATCACGCTGACCGCGATCCCGATCTCGCTGGCGGTCGGCCTGCTGACGATGGACGCCTTGAACCTAGGCCTGAATGTCATGACGCTCGGCGGCCTGACGGTGGCCATCGGTGTACTCGTCGATGATGCGATCATCGATGTGGAGAACGTCTTCCGTCGATTGAAGCAGAACCGTGGCCTACCGGAGGGCGATCGACGGGCGTTTGTGGAAGTCATCTTCGATGCCAGCAACGAGATCCGACCCGCGATGGTCTTCGCGACGGTCATCATCGTGATGGTGTTCGTGCCGCTGCTCTTTCTGCAAGGGCTCGAAGGCCGATTCTTCCAGCCGCTCGCGTTGACCTACATGATCTCGATCCTCGCATCGCTCGCCGTGGCCCTGACCGTTGTGCCCGCGATGTGCCGGTTCCTGCTCAAGGGGCGGCTGGGAGGCAAGCACGAGGACCGCGATGGCTTCCTCGTCCGGCTGCTCAAGCGTGGTTACGAGCCGACGCTGCGAACGGCGATCCGACTCCGAGTCTGGGTGCTCGGAACCGCGGGCGTCATCACCGCCGCGGCACTTATGCTCGCGAGCACTTTCGGCAGTTCATTCCTCCCGTCGTTCAACGAGGGCACGTTCACCGTCTTCCTGCTCGCGCCTCCGGGCACCTCGATCGTCGAGAGCGACCGTCTGGCGACGGAAGTCGAGAAGCAACTCGTCGACATCGAAGGTGTGCGGTCCGTTTCTCGGCGCACCGGCCGAGCCGAGCGAGATGAACATGCCGAGCCCGTCAGCAACTCCGAGATCGAGGTGACGGTCGAAGCCGGGCGGGACCGCTTCGAGATCCGGGAAGAGATTGATCGGATTCTTGGCTCCGTCCCTGGCATCACGACGATGGTCGGCCAGCCGATCGAGCATCGCCTGAGTCATGTCCTGTCTGGTACCCCGGCGGCGATCGCGATTAACGTTTTCGGCGAGAACCTCTCGGAGCTGAGACGCGTCGCCAAGGAGATCGAGGGCGAGTTGCAAACCCTGCCGGGTGCTCGCGACGTGAACGCCAACCGCGAGGTCATGATCACATCGCTTCCGATTCGATACCGCCACGCCGAACTCGCAGCCGTCGGCCTCAGCCCCGCCGATGCGGCCGAGCAGGTGCGCGAAGCGATCTACGGCGAGGTTGTGGACACCGTCAACCAGGGCGTGCGTCAGTACGACCTCGTTGTTCGGCTTGCTCCTGAAGAGCGGGAGTCGATCGCCCAGGTCCGCGACCTGCTGCTCCGCGGCCGCGGCGGTGCGACGGTGCGACTGAGCGATGTCGCCGACATCGGTCCTGAGCGGTCGAGCAATCTCATCACTCGCGAGAACGCCCAGCGAAAGGCCGTCGTCTCGCTCAATGTCGCAGAGGGCTCGAACCTCGGCGATCTCGTCGCACAGGTGCAGGAACGCGTCGACCCCATCGCTCAGGAGGCCGGGATGACCGTCTCTTACGGCGGACAGTTCGAGGCGCAGCAGTCGGCGTCACGAACGATCCTCGTCGCGGGTGTGGCCGTCGCGCTCATCATGCTCATGCTGCTCCAGATCTCCACCGGCTCGATGCGAGCCGCGGTGCTCGTCATGCTCAACATGCCGCTCGCGCTCATCGGCGGCATCGCCGCGATCTACATCAGCGAGGGCGGGGGTCCGATCGCGAACACGCTCGCCCTCATTGGCATCGGCGGTCCATACATCCCGCCGGTGATCTCGATCGCGAGCTTGGTGGGCTTCATCACCCTCTTTGGCATCGCAGTCCGCAATGGCATCCTGCTCATCAACCACTACAACCATCTCATGGAAGCGGAGGGCGTGCCGATGGGCGAAGCGATTGTTCAAGGCTCGATGGAGCGGCTCGTGCCGATACTGATGACCGCCATCTCGGCGGCCCTCGGGTTGGTCCCGCTCGCGCTCGCGGCCGGAGAGCCCGGTAGCGAGTTGCTCGCGCCGCTGGCCATTGTCACGCTCGGGGGACTGCTGACCTCGACATTTCTGAACCTCATCGTCGTCCCCGCCGGCTACTCGCTGGTGTTCGGACACAAACCAGAACCGCGTCGCCGGACGCGATCCAAGTGAATCCGATCTCAACCCTCAGGGAGAACTGATATGAACGATATGACCAAGCTGCTCCTCACTTCGACCATCGCCGGAACTCTCATTCTCGGCGGGTGCGGCAACGAGTCACCGAACGCCGATGACACCGCGCATGCAGATCACGATGAGCACGATCATGTTGAGGGCGACCACGATCACGGTGGTGAGATGCATGACGACCACGATGATCACGACCACGCCGACAATGTCGCGCTTGATCCCATCACGTTGGAGGGAATGACAATCGAACTGGCCCAAGGGCACGGTGAGATCGAGCCGGGCAAGGAGATGCACATCGTCGTCAAACTGCCGTATTCGGACAACGGAGCGACCGCTATCCGCTCATGGCTTGGGACCGAGGACCGGTTCGCATCCGTCGTTGCCAAAGCGGAGTACGCGGCATCGCACGACGACTACAACGTTCACGCCATAGCACCAGATCCGCTGCCGGAGAACACGATGTGGTACATCGAGATCGAGAAGCCGGACGGGCAGAAGCTCGTTGGGAGTACCACGCCAAGGTAAACCCAGCCGTTCTGGGCCCGATTCAAGCGGTTGCGGTATCGGGCATCGTAGGGCCTAAACCGGCCAGGCCAATGAAATAGACACAGCCTCGTCCGGGTTTGCCACTGGTCCAGACGCCGAGTATCGTTAAACCGAAGCATGATCCGAATCCTCGCCATCCTGATTCTTGTTGCCAGCGGCCTCCCCCGCCTCGGGACGGGGTTCGCTGCCGGTCAGGACCATTGCGGCGAGACCGCGTGTCATGTCCCTGCGGTCGAGGTGAGTTGCTGCGGGGAGACTGTCCCCCTGGCCGATTCGGACTTCGGCTGTGGCAGCGACGCGTTCTGCCCCATGAGCGAGGGGCCGTGCCAATGCGGTATTTCTCCGACACCCGCTCCTGAACGCCTCCCTGATGCACCGCTCCCTAGGACCGATCGCGATTCGGTCACGGGGCTTCCGAACGGCCCGCCCAAGATCACACCGGTGATCGAGCCCGATGACACGACGCCTTCGATGGCATCGCTGGTCATCGGTGTTCGCGCGGGCAAGACCCACAACGAAGTGCAGGCCCTCCTCGGCGTTTGGCAAACGTAGAGCTCGAGTCTCGTAGGGATGGTGCGCGCTGAGCGCGTTCCGTCCTTGCTGCTGTCACTCGGACACTCGTTTCTCCAAACACCCAGGAGCCATCCATGGCCGTTCGTCTCATCGCGTGTGCGATGGGCGTCGCGGCGGTCGGATTCGTCAGCGGCTGCTCGTCGCCGTTTGATCCCACCCGCGGCTTGTCGCCCTCCTATGCCCGTTCCCTCCCGGATGATACCGACTCACCGCCGCGGTCTGTCTACCGCTCCGAATCGGAATCCAACACCGATGCGCCGGCTCTCGGAGAGGGTGCCTCGGCGGACGACTTCGTGCGCTACGCCCTTTATCACAGCCCGAGGGTTGAGGCTGCGTACCAGCGCTGGGCCGCCGCCGCCGAGCGTCTTCCGCAGGTGCGTTCACTGCCCGATCCGCGGGTGAACTTCGGGTTCTTCCTCGACGAGGTCGAGACCCGGACGGGTGCGCAGCAGGCCCGTGTCGGTGTCAGCCAATCGTTCCCCTGGCCGGGGCTTCTGAGTGATCGCGAAGACGCCGCCGCGATGGCGGCAAGGGCCGCGTGGCGTCAGTTCGAGGCGGCCCGGCTCGGCGTCACCGAGCGTGTTGTCGAGACGCTGCACGAGGTCGCCTACCTCGATGCCGCGATCCGGATCACGGGCGAGAACCTCGAACTGCTGAGTTCGTTCGAGGAGGTCGTCCGCGCTCGGTATCGGGTCGGCTCGGGCTCGCACCCGGAGCTCATCCGCGTGCAGGTCGAGCTCGGGCAGCTCGAAGATCGGCTGGCCCAGCTTCGCGCGATGCGACCCACGTACGTCGCGGACCTGAACGCGGCGCTGAACCGCCGAGCCGATGCACCGGTCACTGAGTTTGCCGAACTCCCAGGACGGGTGGCGTCTGTTGACGGTCCCGCCCTCGCCGAGATCGCCCGGCGATCCAACCCCGTGCTGCTCGCGCTCGACGAAAGGATCGAGGAACAGCGCATCCGCACTGATGTCGCCCGGAAGGAAGGCCTGCCTGACTTCACCGTCGGGCTCGACTACATCGTCACCGATGAGGCAGTCGACAGCTCGATCGCCGAGAGCGGCGACGATCCGATCCTGCTCAGCTTCGGGATCGCGGTCCCCCTCTGGCGCGACAAGTACGACGCCGGCGTACGAGAGGCGATCGCTCGCCGGCTCGCGGTGTCGTTCGAGCGGGCCGACGAAGCGAACCGGATCACCGCGTCGATCCAGCGTGCATGGTTCGAGCACACCGACGCCGACCGTCGCGTTCGGCTCTTTGATACGACGCTGATTCCAAAGGCTGAGGAATCGCTGCGTGCATCGCTTGCCGGGTTCCGCACCGGCGACACGAGCTTCCTCGATCTGCTCGATACCGAGCGCACGCTGCTGGAGTTCGCGGTGTCGGCCGAGCGGGCCCGCGCGGACCGCGGGCAGGCGCTGGCCCGCTTGAACACGCTCGTTGGCGAGCCCGTGCCCACGGAGCCCGCGACCAGTCCCACAACCGAATCTGAATCGAACGAGGTGCAGCCATGAGCGAGTTCTTGAAGCGTTCACGATCGGTGCTCGGATGGCTATGGAAGCACACCGCGGCGGGCATCGCCGTTGTTGCGATCGTGGCTGCGCTCGTCATCGGCTATCAGATCGGCAAGCCAGCGCCGGAACCGGCGAGCGAGGTTGTCGAGTCGGGTCACGATCACGGCGAAGCCGAATCTGGTGAGCCGCAATTGTTCACGTGCTCGATGCACCCATCTGTTCGGCTACCCGACCCGGACGCGAAGTGCCCGATCTGCTTCATGGACCTGATCCCCGTCACCGAGGACGGCGGCGAAGGCAGCGAACTACGGATCACCATGAGCGAATCGGCGGCGGCACTCAGCCAGATCGAGACCGCCCCCGTCGGACGGTTCTTCCCAACCGCCGAGGTCCGGCTCTACGGCAAGGTCACATACGACGAGACCTCGGTCGCCCGGCTGACCGCGTACTTCCCGGGTCGCATCGAGCGGCTGTTCGTCAACTACCTCGGCGTTCCGGTCACCCGAGACGACCACATGGCCGAGGTCTACAGCCCCGACCTTATCGCCGCCTTTGAGGAGTTCCGCCAGGCCAAGGTCGCGTCGGAGAACAGCACCGCGACGAGCAACCTGATGAGGTCGGCCACGCGGGACACCCTCGCCGCGGCTCGGGAGAAGCTCCGCCTCTTTGGCATTACACCCGAGCAGATTGCCGCGGTCGAGGACGGCTCATTCAATTCTGATCGCCTGACGATCTTCGCTCCCATCGGCGGCGTGGTGACGCACCTCGCTGTGCGCGAGGGCGACTATGTCCAGACCGGCGCACCGATCGCCACCGATGGGAGCGAAGATCGTCAGGCGATCAGAATTGAATGAGCCGTCCTCGACCGCGGCAATCTGCTCGGGTGTAATGC
>JBCBNT010000039.1:0-28511 GCA_039821685.1 Planctomycetota bacterium
GATCAGCTGCTTCGATCGCTGATCGACAGATCTGCCCCTCCCCATCCGGCCGAGTGAGCAGAAGCCGCTGATCAGGACGCGGAAGAAGTCACGCACGTCCTGCGGCGAGCGGAAGCCGTCGCCGTTGAAGTCGGCACCCGGACGCTCGGCGACGTAGGTCAGGATGAAACGGAACAGGTCGCGGCCGCGCACCCGTCCGTTGTCGTCCACGTCAACGCCCGAGCAGCCGGCGTCGCCGTTCACGCGGGCATCGCCCACATCGGCGCCCGTCAGGTCCGACGCGGCGAGCCCATTGTCAAAAAGGAAAGCGGCGAACTCGGGGCTCACGAGCAGATCCGCCTCGATGACGAGCGACTCGCCGCCGGCATCAAGCACGCTCGGGGCAGCCACGTCAAACAGGATCGCCGTGATGCCGACGGTGCTCTCAACGAAGAACCCGCTCGCGGTCTTGCTTGCCCGCGAACCGTCGAAACCGATCGTGAAGTTTCCAACCTCGACGGCGTCGTCGTTGAAGAGCACGCTGCCCTCGTGCTCGATCGCGCCGGTGAACGTCCCGAGGAAATCACCAAGGTCGTACGCAAACGTCGTGGGGAGCAGGCCGCCGGAAGCCTTGGCGGACCGGGCGTTGATCGGGAAGGCAACCGAAGCCTCGCCGAGCTCGCCCGGAGCGATCACGTTGCCGGCCACGCCGGAGAGATCAAGCGACGCGGCCGCGCTCAGCGTCGCGGTGTCCAGTAGCACGCTCGTCTGTCCCGACGAGATGCGAATCTCGTTGTCGGCCGAGGCGGCGGTGGCGGCGAAGAGTGAAAGCGATACACAAACAGACTTGAGCATTCCATCCTCCTGGAACCCCACGAGCTAGAACCCCACGAGCTAGAACCCCACGAGCGGGATCGTCTCGTGAGCCTGCTCTTTCGCTGTATACTGAGAGGGGATTCTCTGTTCTGAAACTTGTTCCGAGAATCTCGCCGCGATCGGCCCGCCGCTATCCTCGGGAGCACGGATGCGCCGCCTTACGCTCTCTATCTTGATCGTCATATCCGCACGCATGGTTGCTGCGCAGCCGGGCAATGCTGCCCCATCGGGCTTCGCGGATCGGCCGCTGCCGATCGAAGCCGTCGACGGCACGGCAGAGTGCTCGTCGCTCCGTGGCTGGATATGGACCGAGCCCGATGGCACGCGCCGCGTCGTGCTTACCGACGACGTCACCCTCCGCCTCGCCGGGTACGACCTGACCGCCGACCGGGCCGCGATGTGGATCGCCGATCGCTCGGACCTGGGCGATGACCACTTCCAGGTGTTCGTGTACGCCGAGGGCATCGATACCCCCACCGCCGACGCCGCGGTCGCCGTGACGGCGGATGACCTCCGTATCCAAGGCGTCATCCAACTCGCAGCGCCCATCGTGCTCAGCGCCGATCGCGTCCGCCCCGAGCCCGTCGTCACGGGCTTCACTTCGCGGGCAGACACAGCGTTGGCAGAGGTGCTCGCCACGATCCCGGTGCCGGTACCTCTGAGCGAAGTGCCGGCGTTGACATCGGAAGCAGAACCCTCACCAGCGATGGATCAGCCGCCGCCGGCAGGGCCTGCCGATCGCACGGACGATGCAGAGACCGAGCGCCGGGCAACGCGAGGGCTCGAGCCCCGCCGCGACGATCGCCGGCCCCTGCTCACGCCCGAAGGATTCATCACGCTCGCCGCCGACCGCATCACCCGCACGCTCGACGGTGATCAGCCCGCGGTCGTGCTGTCCGGCGGGGTCCACGCCGCGTATTCCCTCCCGGGCGAAAGGCGCGTGCTGGAGTTGACATCGCAGCGCGCTGTCGTTTTCTTGAACGGCTCAGCATCCGAATCAGAATCCGGGGGCATCGGAGGTCTGAACGCCTCCGGCATCGACGGGATCTACCTCGAAGGCGACGTGGTCGCATCGGACGAGGGCTACGCGCTGCGCGGCCCGCGGATGTACTACGACATCGCACTCGACCGAGCGCTCGTCCTCGACGCCGTCTTCAGCACCTTCGACCAGTCCAGAGGATTCCCGCTCTACGTCAGAGCGAGGAGCGTGCGGCAGGTCAGCCGGGACGAGTTCGTCGCCGACCGCGCACGGCTCTCAAACACTGCGTTCGCCCGGCCAAACATCACCCTCGGCGCGCGGACGCTGACCATTACACGCGAACAGCGAGCACCGGCCGCCCAAGATTCGGAGCCCGATCGCTCGATCGTCGACGCCCGCGGCATCACGCTCAATGCCGGCACGATCCCCCTCGCGTGGCTCCCACGGTTCCGAGGCGACCCCGAGCGGATCCCGCTGCGAGAAGTGTCGGCCGTCAACGTCACCGACTCAGGAGCCGAAGTGCGGACCCGCTGGGATGCGATCACGCTCTTGGGTCTCGAGAGCCGCGACGACCTCGGTGTCGACCTGCTCGCCGACGCGCTCCTCGATCGCGGCGTGGGCCTCGGCATCGAGGCGACCTGGCGCCCGCCCGGAAGGCGAGGCGGGCTGCTCACCTACTGGGTCTTCGAAGACTCCGGCACCGACGTGCTCAGCACGGGCGGGCGCATCGAACGCGACGGCGAAACCCGCGGCATCGTCAGGCTCGAAGACCGCGCGCAGATCGACCAATTCTGGACGCAACGCATCGAGGTCTCGCACGTCACCGATCCGGCGTTTACGGACGCTTTTTACGAGGAGCTTGCCGAGACCGGCAGGGAATTCCAGACAAGGGTCCACCTGACACGCCGGGAAAGGAACACCCACTTCACCATCGAAGCCTCGGCGCAGATCGACGACTTCACACCGAACGAATATCTCCTGCAGACCGACGCCTACAGCGTCCAGCGTCTGCCGGAGGCGACGTACACGAGGCTCGCCGACGACGTCATCCCGGCCATGCCCGGCCGGCTCACCTATTCCTCCGAATCGCGTGTCGGGCTCCTCCGCTTCGCACTCAATGATGCCACGCCCGCCGAGTATGGCTTTACCTCGAGCGCCCGATCGCAGCGTGCCTTCGGCATCAACCGCAACCAGCGGTTCAGCGATTCGCTGAGCGCCCAGGGTTTCAACGAAGACGCCCGATTCCGCTTCGATACCAGGCACGAGCTGGTTGCCGACCTCGATGCCGGGCCGCTGCAGATCACGCCGTGGGTCACCGGACGACTCACGGCCTACGACGGGGACTTCTCCGAGTTTGGGCCCGGCACGGGCGACGCGTCACGCCTGCACTCCGTCGCGGGCGTCACGGTCAGCACGACGGCTCAACGCGTCATCGACGGGGCGTTCAGCCGGGCCCTCGATGTCAACAGGCTCCGCCACCTCATCACGCCGAGCGTCACGTTTTTCAACGCGTCAACCGGCGTTACGCAGGACGAGCTGCCCGTCTACGACGAAGAGGTCGAGAGTCTCGCAGAAGGCAACGCCCTCCGGCTCGCGCTCGAGCAGACGATCCAGACCAAGCGGGGCGGCCCGGGACGCTGGTACAACGTCGACCTCATCACGCTCGATACCGAGCTCGTCTACGCCTCCGACGAATCGGTCAACGAGAGCTCCATCGGCCGGTTCGACCCCGCGAGGCCCGAGCTCAGCCGCCTCCGCGACTTCGCTGCCGTCAGCACGACGTACCAGGCGACGGACGCGGTCGCTATCGTCGGCGGAACAATCTACGACCTCGACGAAGAGTCCCACTCGGTCAGCACGGCCGGCATCCTGATCGATCACCACCCCGACCTCCGCAGCTCCTTCCGCTTCCGGAGGCTCAACGACCAGGACTCGACGCTCGTGAGCGCCTCCACCGCGTACGACCTCGAGGACAAATACCAGATGCTCGCCAGCGTCACCTATGACACCGACGAGGCGACCGTGCAATCGGTCAACACCGAGCTGCTCCGCGACTTCCAGTCCGCGGTCTTCGGCGCGAGCGTCACGTACAATAACATCCGAGAAGCCACCAGCATCGGCGTCATCTTCCAGCCGCTCGGACAGGGCTCCGCGGCGCGCATCGGCGGACGAAGGACCGACGCCGACAACCGTCAGAGCCCGCTCGGCGGCTAGCCGCGCCCGGCCCGGTGATCCCCCCGCTGCCAAGGCCTCAATCCAGTCGATAGACGATCTCTTCGCAGGCGAGGTACCGCCCGCTGGCCTGAGACTGCCGGCGCGAGATCGCTTGGAATCCGCACTTCGCGAGCACGCGGCGGGACGCCGCGTTCGTAGCTGCCACGACCGCGAAGAGCGGCCGCGATGGGTCCTCACCGAGGAGCAGGCTCACCGCACCCGTCGCGATCCCTCGACCCCAATACGCTTCACCGAGGCGGTAGCCGATGCACCGTCGCAGCGAAGACACACCTTCGATCACGACCTGTGTTTCGAAGGAGTTCACGAATCCCACCCGGATCCAGCGACTGCCCTCATCAAGCACCTCGATCACTCGGTAGAGCACGGTCGGGCTGACGAGCACGCGGTCGAAGTGCTCGGCAAAGGCCTCATCGCCCCGCGGCAGCACGGCAGACATCTCGTTTCCCGACGGCTCAGACTCGATCGAAGAGACGAACGCTCGATCATCCGCCCGGGCATCACGGAGACGCACTTCGATCGGAACATCAGCCACCCGACGCGTCCTCGTCTTCATCGAACTGCTTCGAATACGCCAGCCCGATCATGACCGTCGTCGGCCCGACAGTCGCGCCCGCTTTGCTCGCGACCGCGTCGAGCGATCGGAGCTCGCCCGACTCGATCCCCTCACGCAGATCGATAGCCGCGTTCCGCCACGCCTGCATCATGTACGCGGCGATCTGCCACTGCGTCTCGGTCCGAGGCCGGTACTGGGTCAGAAACGGCAGATCCAGCGGCAGGACGATGTACCAGTCGCCGTCCCGCTCGTCACGCTTCAAGCTCACACCAAAGGGCGGCAGCACCATCTGCCCGTCCCACATGAGCGCGGCCTGGCCGTCGTTCACCTCGATGGTCGTCAGCCGCTCCCGCGCTTCGTCAAACGCGGCGTAAGGGCTCGCGAGCAGGTCGCGCACCGCGAGGTTGATCGCGTCGCCCGGGTTCGTCCGCCCCCCGCTCCGGCGACCGCCGCCCGCCCGGCCCACGCTCCGGCCCAGGCGGCCCAGCAGGCTCGTCGCCTCGCCGCGAGACGCCGCCTCCTCCGCATCGCGACGTAGCCGCTGAACGTCCTCCGGGAACGCTCCGTTCACCGCATCACCCAGGGCCCGCACCTCGCGGAGCGTCACACCCATCTGACGCAGCATCAGACGCATCGCCTCATCTTCCGCGTAGATCAGCTCGGGGATCCGCTCGACTTCGCCCGCCTCGACCATCGACGCGAACGACTCCACGAGCTCCTCCGGCGTCGAGTGCCCGTACGCCCGAGGGGCGTCGAGCCAACGCGGGACGACCACGACCAGCCCAACGACGCACGCCAACGCGAGACCCAGACCAAGCGACTTCCACATGCCCGAAGCCTACGGCCTCCTACGATCTCCCGATGCAAAAGAGCCTCGAGATCACCGTCAACGGCGACCCCCGGACCTTCGACGAGCCCCTCACCCTGCGAGAGCTGATCGAGAGGCTCGATTTGGCGAACGCCGCGGTCGCCGCCGAGGTCAATAAAGCCCTCGTCCCGCGCCGCGACCACGACTCGACGAGCCTTGCCGACGGAGACACCGTCGAGCTTGTCACCCTCGTCGGAGGAGGCTGAACACCATGACCACCAACACGCACGCCGAACCCGGCACCGACTCATTCACGCTCGCCGGCCGGACCTTCGCCAGCCGCCTCCTTGTGGGCACCGGGAAGTACGCGACCATGGACCTGATGCGCGACGCGCTCGATGCCTCAGGCAGCGAGATCATCACCGTCGCCGTCCGCCGCGAACGCCTGTTCAACGAAGAAGGCAAGAGCCTGCTCGATTCCATCGACCTCGATCGATACACCATCCTGCCCAATACCGCCGGCTGCTTCAGCGCCGAAGACGCCGTCCGCGTCAGCCGGCTCGGCCGAGACCTCCTCGAACAGCTCGGCAACCCCGGGGCCGACTGGGTCAAGCTCGAAGTCCTTGGCGACAAGAAGACCCTCCTGCCCGACCCCGTCGGCACGCTCGAAGCCACCTGCGAGCTCGCCCAGGACGGCTTCAAGGTCCTCTGCTACACCAGCGACGACCCGATCAGCGCCCAGCGCATCAAGGACGCCGGCGCGACCGCCGTCATGCCCGCCGGCAGCCCCATCGGCTCGGGCCAGGGCATCCTCAACCGCAACAACATCGTCCTCTGCCTCGAGCTGCTCAAGCAGGGCGACCCCGGCTACCCCGTCATCGTCGACGCCGGCGTCGGCGCTGCCAGCGATGTCAGCCAGGCCATGGAACTCGGGGCCGACGGCGTCCTGCTCAACACCGCTGTCGCCCATGCCAATGACCCGGTCATGATGGCCCACGCCATGCGGCACGCGACCATCGCCGGCCGCCAGAGCTACCTCGCTGGGCGGATCGACAAGAAGCTCTATGCCACCGCGAGCAGCCCGATGGAGGGGGCGATCAGCTATATTCCGGGGGAATGAAGTTCGTCGCACCAGATCATCGGGGCAACCGCGTTGAACGCGCGGGCGGTCAGGCCGTGCACAAAGCAGGCATCACGATCAAGAAGCACGAACTCCCTGCCGGTCCCTACGACTGGTTCGATGTATTGCAGATCTTCGTTGTGATAGCGTGCTCAGCCGCGGGCGCCGCGTTGGCTTCAAACAGGCTTACTGCGAGCGGAATAGGTCTGGCCCTCGCCGCTTTGGCGATCTGGCTCATTCGACCTCTGGTCCGCCGTGGTCGCGACAGGGCGTGGCTCCCGGCCTTTGAGTCAGCGCTTCTTCGTCGAGATGTGTGCCCATCGTGTCTTGGAACACTCGACAAAGCCATCGCAGCGCTGGATGGTTGCATGACCTGCCCCTGGTGCAACGCCGCATGGCGTCCGCCAAACAACGACGAGCAGCAACAGGGAGCCTCGCATGCCTGAATCCCGCGACCTACGCACCGCCGAGTTCAGCCAGAGCGTCAAAGCCTATTTCATGATCCGCACCCTCGGCACCTGCGTGATCAGCATCATCTTCATCCCGCTCATCCCGATCGTCGCCTTCGTCGGCTACTGGCTCATCCAGAAGTACCTCGACAACCTCTCCTGCGTGCTCACCGACCGCACGCTCGAACTCAAGCGAGGCATCCTCAACAAAACCGAGTCCACCATCCCCCTCGAAAAAATCACCGATCTCCAGATGTTCCAGGGCCCCGTCATGCGGCACTTCGGCATCCACGGCTTCAAGGTCGAAACCGCGGGCCAGACCGTCGGCGTCGGCTCGCTCATGTCGATCATCGGCATCGAGGGCGCACCAAATTTCCGGCAGGCCGTCCTCGCCCAGCGTGATGCGATGCACGACGGCTCGGCAACGTCCAAACATGCAACCGCACCGACCGATCACGCCTCCCCCGCCGAACTCGCCGAGATCCGCGACGCCGTCCTTCGAATCGAGAAGCTGCTCGAATCAAAGAGCGAGCCGCGCCCGTAAGCGGGCGGTCAGGGCTCGACCTGCGCGAGCAGCGGCAGGTGCTCGGCGCGCACGAGCCGGAGCCAAAGCATGCCGAGCGCCGCCATCACGCTCCGCCTCCGCACCGTCTCTCGGCTGCCCTTGTAGACAAACCGCCGCGTATCCACCGACCCGTCAGCCGCGGCCCGGCAGATCCAGACCGTCCCGACGGGCTTCTCGTCCGTGCCGCCGTCCGGCCCCGCGATGCCGCTGACGGCGAGCCCGTAGTCCGCCTTCGCCCGCTCCATGCCCTCGCGCGCCATCGCCTCAACGCACGCCGCGCTGACCGCGCCCTGCATCGGAAAGATCCACTCCGGCACGCCCAGGAGCGCCGTCTTCTGCTCGTTCGAATACGTCACCAGCCCGCGGTCAAACACGGCGCTCGAACCCGGCACCGATGTCAGCGCCCCCGCCAGCAGCCCGCCCGTGCACGACTCGGCAACCGTCACCCGCTTCCCGCGCTCCCGCAGGAGCCTGACCACCGCTCCGGCCTGCGTCTCATCGCCCTCGCCAAACACATAAGGCCCCACCAGCTCGCGGACCGCGTCCATCCGCTCGTCGACGAGGCGTCGGCCCGCATCCGCGTCATCGCCCTCGTACCGCACGCGGCACGACACCACGCCGTCGGAAGCGGTCGTGCCGACCAGCGGATTCTGGTCTCGCTGCATCATGCCCGCGAGCCTCGAGGCGATCGTGCTCTCGCCGAGCCCCGCGGTCCGCAGCACGCGGGTCACGACGACCCGGCCCGTCTGCACCGTCGGGGCGATCGCCTCATCAAACATCGGCCGCAGCTCGCTCGGCGGGCCCGGAAGGCACCACACATCGCACGATCCGATACGAGCACGGATGCCGGGCGCCGTGCCGTGCCCGTTGCGGACCGAGGCCGCGCGCGACGGCCGCTCCGCCTGCGCCGCGTTCGCCGGCGGCATCTCTCGCCCCGAGCCCTCAAACCATGCCCGCACCTGCGCGAGCGATTCATCATCGACGACCAGCGTGTCGTCCATCGCCCGCGCGAGCGATGCCCGTGTCAGATCATCGGCCGTCGGTCCGAGCCCACCGCTCACGATGACGAGATCGAGCGATCCCGCGAAACGCCGGATCTCATCCGAGATCGCTTCGAGATCGTCCGCGAGCGTCGCGTGGCGAAGAACAGACACGCCCAGATCGGTCAGCCGACCGGAGAGCCACCGGCTATTGGTATCGAGCGTCTGGCCGATCGCCAGCTCGTCACCGATCGAGATGATCCCGGCGGTGCCGTGCACTCAGACGCCGCCCTGCCCAGGACCGTGCACAAGGTGCGTGATGACGCTCGACGTGGTCTTGGCCACCCCGAGCGGCTCGCCCGCCACGAGCACGATCCTCGTCCCGTTGGTCGCCCAGCCCTTCGAGACCAGATCCTCGTCCACCATCTTGACCCACGCGTCGATCGAGACAGGGGCATCGCGGAGGAACGGGCTCACGCCCCCGAGCACCGCCATCCGCCGGGTGAACCGGGCATCAGACGAATAAGCCACGATCGGGATGCGGAAGCCGTTCTGGCTCAAAAACCTTGCCGTGCCGGCCTGCTGGCTCCAGCAGATGACGAGCTCCGCGTCGAAATCCATCGCGATGTGCCACGCCCCGTGCGCGAGCGCCGCCGTGCGATATTTCTGCGCCGAGAAACTCGGGGGCGGCGTCGCCCGCCTCGGAAGCTCGCGGATCCGCTCCTCCGCCGCGCGGATGATCCGCGACATCGTCTCGACCACCAGATCGGGATGCTTGCCCACCGCCGTCTCGCCCGACAGCATCACGCAGTCAGCACCATCAAATACCGCGTTGGCCACGTCGGACGCCTCGGCACGCGTCGGGCTCGCAGAATCGATCATCGATTCGAGCATCTGCGTCGCCACGATCACCGGTGTCCCATGATGGTGGCACGCCTCGATAATCCGCTTCTGGCTCACGGGCGTCTGCGCGATGTCCATCTCAACGCCCAGATCGCCTCGCGCAACCATCACCGCATCGGCCGCATCCGCGATCGCATCGATCTCCGCGACCGCCTGCGGCTTCTCGATCTTCGCGACCAGAGGGATCCGCGACCCGTGCATCTCCGCGATCGCTCGGTCGGCAGCGCAGATCGATTCGAGCCGCGCGCGGAGCTCAAGGACCTCCTCGGCCCGGCGCACAAAGCTCATGGCGAGGAAATCGAGCCCGTGCGCGACAGCCCACTGGCAGATCTCCCAGTCCCTCTCGCCGACGGCCGGCGCTGTCACGTCCGTTTCCGGCAGGTTGATCCCCTTGCCGGTCGTGATCAGTCCGCCGACCGTGACCCGGCACCGCAGCTCGCCGCGCGTGCCGTCGTCGCCCGATTCGACGCTCAGCATCCGCACCGCGCCGTCGTTCAGCAGCACACGCTGCCCCGCCTGCACCTCGTCGATCAGCTGCGGGTACGTCGTCGGGAAGACAACAACCCTTCGCCCGTGCTCCTCACGCTCTTCGGCGACGTCGACGCCCCGGCTGAACACCACGTCCTGCCCGGCCTCGAGCATCACCCCGCTGCCCTCGACCTTGCCGACGCGGATCTTCGGCCCCGGCAGATCGCCAAGAACAGCGATCGGCATGTCCATCTCGTCCGCAACGCGGCGCACTGTCTTCAGCCGGGCGCCGTGCTCGTCGAACGATCCGTGCGAGAAGTTGAAGCGGAATACCCGCACACCCAGCGAGATCAGCCTCGCAACGGTCTCGGGCGAGTCGCTCGCCGGCCCGATCGTTGCGACGATCCTCGCGATCGTCGGGAAGCGCGCCGCTGGAAGCTCTGCCGTGGACTTCACGCCTCGTCTCCCCCATCCCCGTCCCGCGGCACGACCGCGCGCCGGGATTCCATCTGCTGCACACGCTCGTACTCCGAGCGGAAAAACTGTGTGTACCGGATCCTGCTCAGCGTGCCCCACTCGGTGTCGCGCCACGAATTGCGGATCGCCCGGTAGTTGTCCTCACGGAACGGAAGGCGATCACCGTTCGGCATCTCGTGCACCGGCATCGAGTAAAAAGCCCGCTCCATCTCTGCCAGCACCTCGACCGGAAACCCCGCGTCTGATCGGGCCCGGTTGAGCGCCGCCCAGGCAAGCTTGAGCTCCCGACCGGTATCGATCCCGAATGACCCCATCATCGGGCCGATCGAGCTCCGCCATCCAGCCGGGCTCTCATCGCCCGCAAGCTCGTAGGGATCGACGCGATCGATGAAGCGATCGAAGTGCTCGGCGTACATCACACGCCTGGCGGGCAGGCGGCGGAGCGCATACCGCTCGGGTCCCCAGCCCGACTCGTCACCCGGAGCAAAGTTCCAGATCGCCTGGCCCTGCTCGGTGAGCAGAAACTCGATAAATCGACGAGCGAGCTCGGGCTCAGGCCCACCCCGGAGCACCGAGATCGGATCAGGATCGACGTACACGCTCCCATCGGGATCGACGTAGCCGACCCGCCCCTCGTCGGGCGACTGACCCGGACGGAGCACGCTCTGCGCCTGGCCGCGACCATAAAAATCGATCGCCAGCCCCGCGGCGGCCTCCCCGGCGCTCACGTCGATCGGGGGCTTCGTGCTCGAACCCGAAAAGTACCTCGCGTTCGCGCTGAGCTCGCGCAGCAGACGCCAGCCCCGGTCCCAACCCTCATGACTGAGGATGTAGTCGAGCGTCGTCGTGATCGAACCAGACTGCCTCGGATCAGCGAGCGCGATCGAGTTCATCAGCTCGGGCCGGGCCAGATCATAAAACGACTCCGGCGGCTCAAGCCCCAGCGACCCGTACACCTCGCGGTTGTACACGATGCCGAAGCTGCTGACCGCAGTCGCCAACCAGTGCTGGTTCTCCTCATAAAGAGGCTGCGAGCCGATCGCGTTCTCGCCGAACCAGTCATCGAGTTGCGACCGCGTGAAACCAGCGGGCACGGACATCGGGAGCGTCAGCGTCTCCCCCTCCCGCGTGACACGCAGGTCCCGCACGAGCCGACCGTGATCGTACGACCCGCCGCCGAACATCAGATCGATCGGGATCGTCCCGGCGGCCGCCTCAAAGGTCTCCTGATCGATCCCCCCCGCCCGCCAAGCCGCGTCGTACTGGGCTTTCAGCTGCTTGATGATCTCGCTCGTCCCGCCGGGGGTCACGTACCGGACGGACACCGGCTCGCCGTACTCCGCCTCGTGCCATTCGGCAAAGCCGCGGGCAAACTCCTCGCGAAGCTGCGCGACGTGCGGCGTGACGATGATCAGGCGTCGTCCGTCGCCATCGCCTGATGGCTGGGATCGGCTGAACAGCAGCGGCAGCGAAACCAGCGATACGAACAGCACACCGATCACCCATCTGGCTGCATTCATGCCGGCAGTCTACCGTCGTTCCCCGCCGAAAGACCGAGGCCCGCACCGCATGACCAGCACCACCACGAACTCCAGCCCGGACCCCGTCGCCGTCATCACCGGCGCGTCTTCGGGCATCGGGCTTGCCACCGCGCACCGCCTCGCCCGAGAGGGCTTCCGCACCGTGCTCGTCGGTCGGACCGAGGAAGCCCTCGTCCGGGCAGCCGACACGATCGACGGGCCGTGCACCGTCATGCCCGCCGATATCGGCGACACCGCGACCGCCAGAGCCGTGGTCACCCGGACCGTCACCACCCTCGGCCGCATCGACGCCCTGATCAACAACGCCGGCGCCGCCCCGCTCGTGCCGATCGCTGAGACAACGGACGCCCACCTCGCCGAGACCTTCCGCGTCAACGCCATCGGCCCCGGGGCCATGATCGCAGAGGCTTGGCCAGCCTTCCGGCAACAGCGCCAAGGCGTCGTGGTCAACGTTTCGACGCTCGGAACCGAAGACCCATTCCCGGGCTTCTTTGCGTACGCCGCGAGCAAGGCATCCGTGAACCTGATGACCAGATCCTGCGCGAACGAGGGCGCCGACATCGGCGTCCGGGCGTTCGCCGTAGCGCCGGGGGCCGTCGAAACCCCCATGCTCCGAGGCCTGTTCTCTGCCGAGCAGATCCCCGAGTCCGCCTGCCTCTCGCCCGACGAGGTCGCGGCCGTGATCGCGGACTGCGTCGCCGGCCGCCGCGATGCGGAGAACGGATCGGTCATCTGGTTGCGCGGCCCGACGAACACCTCAACATGAGCAACCCGCGACCAAGGCCGACTTCGCTCGACGACGTTCTCGAAACGATCTGGACAGAGCTCGAGATCGGCGCAAACAAAGCCAAGCACGGGTTCCACCAGCCCGTGCTCGCCACAACCGATGCCGACGGCACGCCCCGGGCACGCACCGTCGTCCTCCGCCGGACGGATCGGGCAGCGGGAGCGGTGCTCTGCCACACCGACGCCCGGAGCGCCAAGCTCGACCACGTCCGCGCAAACCCCGCAGCTTCATGGTGCTTCTACGACAAGTCCAAACGGATCCAGGTCAGGGCGACCGGAGAGCTTTCCGCTCACGCCGACGACGGCATCGCTGATGATCACTGGCAACGCTCCCCCGCGCGGAGCCGGCGCTGCTACCTCGCTCCGGCCGTGCCCGGCTCACCAGCGGGAGGCCCGAGCCCAAACCTCCCCGCCGACATGACCGACCGCGAGCCAACGCACGAGGAGTCCGAAGCCGGAAGGCCCAACTTCGCGGTGCTCCGCTGCACGCTGCGGTCGCTCGACTACCTCGAGCTCTACCACGACGGCCACGTCCGCGCGCTGTTCACCCGCGATGACGGCGGATGGACCGGAACCTGGACGCACCCATAACACACACGCGTCCCCGTGGCGCTCGATCACACGAGCAACGGTGCCGACTCGTCAGATCACTCGCCCAACAGGATCTCACCCTGCAGGTAGGTCACCGCGCGCCCAGCGATCCTGACTCGGTCGCCATCGACGGTGCATCGCAGCTCACCGCCACGCCTCGATACCTGCCGAGCGTCGAGCGTCGCCACGCCGAGCCGCTCGCTCCAGTAGGGCGCGAGCAAGCTGTGGAGCGAGCCGGTCACGGGGTCCTCCGCGATGCCGAGCCTCGGCGCGAAGAGCCGGCTGACGAAATGCTGCTCTCGACCCGGGGCGGTCACCCCTAGGGCGCTCACGCCGTCGAGCCGTGCGATCGCACTGTGGTCCGGGTGAAGCCCCTCGATGTCGTCCTGGCTCTCGAACACCGCGACGTCGTAGAGACCCCGATACGCCTCGACCGGCGCCCCACCGAGCGCAACGGTCAACGCGGAGAGATCATCGATCGGCTCCATCCGGAGAGCCGGGAAGTCGAGCTCGTAGAGATCGCCGACCCGCCTGACAGTGAGCCGCCCGCTGTGCGATGAAAAAGTGACCCGCTCGCCCGACCATCCGAGGTGCTCCCACAGCACGTGCGCAGCCGAAAGCGTCGCATGCCCACACAGATCAACCTCGCTGACCGGTGTCATCCAACGGAGCAGAAAGTCTTCCTCACCCGAGCGGTCTCGGCACAGAAAGGCGGTCTCCGACAAGTTGTGCTCGCCGGCCATCCGCTGGAGCAACGCGTCCTCGGGCCATGTATCCAAGGGGACGACACCGGCAGGATTCCCGCCGAATACGGCGTCCGCGAACGCGTCAACCTGGAAGTACCGAAAGGGCATTGCCCGAGTCTAGCGGCGCGACAGGACCCTGCGGCACGTCGCCGCCTCAACGAGAACGCCGCGTCCCGGCTCAACAGACGCCGGGACGCGGCGGATCGTTCACAAACAAGATGTCAGACGCTAAAGCGCCGTTCAGGCCCGGCGACGGCGGCTCGCGGCAAGCCCAAGGCCAGCGAATGCAACCGCGGCACCCGGGGCGGGCACGGCCTGCACCAGCGCATCACCGACGTCGGCTCCCTGCAGGTTGGTCGACGACAGCGAGTTGTCGAACAGGAACTGACCGAACTCGGGCGACACGAGCAGGTCCGCCGCGATGGTCAAGCTCGAAGATGTCGCGTCGAGCTGGCTCGGCGCAGCAATATCAAAGAGAATCGCCGCGATGCCGACCGTGCTCTCAACAAAGAACCCGCTGGCGTTGCCGCCGAGCGTGCCCGCACGGCCCAGATCGAATCCGATCGTGAAGTTGCCGACCTCGACGGTGTCGTTGTTGAAGAGCACCGAGCCCTCGTGCTCAATGGTGCCGCCAAACGACCCGAGGAAGTCGGCCGGGTCGTAGCTGAACGTCGTCGGCAGGCTCGCCGCGTCGCGGGCGTTGATCGGGAACGCGACCGACGCCGCCCCGAGGTTGCCCGGCGCGATCACCGGCCCGGAGACGCTTGACAGATCGAGGCTCGCCGCGGCCGAGAGCGTGTCGGTATCGAGAAGAACATTGGTCTGACCGCCGGTGACATCGACCTGGCCCGACGCCGGCACGGCAAACGCCCCAAGAATCACTGCTGCAACTGAACGCATCGAAATCTCCTTCAGAACGGCCCCACTGCGGTGGTTCAGCCGCAAGGTGCCCCGAGGAAGGAAGACCGCAAGCAGAATGAGAAGAAATTCTCGTTTCCGCATAGCCGTATGTACATATGCCGTAGTCGGCTAAAGACTCAGGCCTCAGGCTCGGCCTCGACCTGCCTGACGTGCAGCTCGGCGAGCTGATCATCGCTCACCTCGCCCGGCGCCCCGGTCATCAGGTCCCCGCCGATCTGGGTCTTCGGAAACGCGATGACATCCCGGATGTTGTCGGTGCCGACAAGGTGCATCACGAGCCGATCAAGCCCAAACGCGATCCCGCCGTGCGGTGGTGCTCCGTACTTCAGAGCGTCGAGCAGGAAGCTGAACTTCTCCTTGGCCTCCTCGTCGCTCATGCCGAGCAGCGAGAAGACCTTGCTCTGCACGTCCTGCCTGTGGATACGGATCGACCCGCCGCCGATCTCCGATCCGTTGCAGATGATGTCGTAGCCCGCGCTCACGATGCCTTCGATCGTGTCCACGTCGCCCGCCTCTGCCGCGAGAAACGCGTCGACCTGATCCGGGTTCGGAGCCGTGAACGGGTGGTGCAGCGAGTAGTACCGCTGCGAGGCCTCGTCGTACTCGAACATCGGGAAGTCGATCACCCAAAGAAAGTCCCAGGCGTCGTGGTCGATCAGATCGAGGTCACGGGCCACCTTGAGCCGGAGCTCGCCCATCGCCTTCAGGCATGTGCCCCAGCTGTCAGCGCCGAAGAGCAGCTGGTCGCCCGGCTCCGCGCCGGTCGCCGCCTGAAGCTCGGGCCACACGCTCTCGACGAACCGGCCGATACCGGTCTCGGGCTTGCCCTCGGCGCCGACCTTCAGCGTAGGAACCCCACCCGCGCCGAACTGCTTCACGAACTCGGTGTACCCGTCTGTGAGCTTTCTCGTGAGCTTCTCCGCACCCTTCGGCACACGGATCACCTTCACGCAACCCTTCCGCTTCTCGAGCGCGCCGTGGAACACCTTGAAGTCGCTCTTCCGCGCGATCTCCGTCACATCGATGAGCTCAAGCCCGAACCGCCGGTCCGGCCGGTCGATGCCGTAGCGGTTCATCGCCTCGTGGTACGTCATCCGATCGACCGGCGGCACATCGATGCCAAGCACGTCCTTCCAGAGCCGGCGGACCATGCCCTCCATCGTGCCGACCACATCCGCCTGATCCACGAAGCTCATCTCGCAGTCGATCTGCGTGAACTCCGCCTGCCGATCCGCCCGCGGGTCCTCGTCGCGGAAGCACCTCGCGATCTGCAGATACTTCTCGGCGCCCGCGACCATCAGCAGCTGCTTGAACAGCTGCGGGCTCTGCGGCAGCGCGTACCAGCTCCCCGGCGCGTTGCGGCTCGGCACCACGAAGTCCCTCGCGCCCTCGGGCGTCGACTTGCACAGATAGGGCGTCTCGATCTCCCAGAAACCCTGCTCATCGAAGTAATCGCGCACAACCTTCGTCACACGGTGCCGCGTGCGCAGGATCTCCTGCATCCTGGGGCGACGCAGATCGATGTACCGATGCGTGAGCCGGATCTCTTCTCGAGGCAGGTCACCCTTGTCATCGCTCGGCAGAAACGGCGGCGTCTCCGTCTCGCTCAGCACCTCGACGGACCCGACAACCACCTCGATCTCGCCAGTCGCCAGCTTCGGGTTGGGCCCGCCGTCCCGCGTCCGAACCGAGCCCGTCACGGCGATCACGTACTCGTTCCGGAGCTTGTCCGCCTGACCAAGCAACGCCTCGTCGGCATCTTCTTTATCAAACACCAGCTGCGTCAGGCCCTCGCGGTCCCGCACGTCCACGAAGACCAGCCCCGTCCCATGATCCCGGTAGGCGTTGACCCACCCCATCAGGGTCACCGTCTCGCCGACGTGATCGGGCCGGAGCTCGCCGCAGTGGTGCGTCCGCTTCATCTGTCTCTCTCGCCAACGCCGTTGAACACGGCATAAGGGTGTCCCAGCGCCCGGCAGACACACGCACTGCCCGAGCCGGGCCCATGCTAGGCGATGAGTCGCAACGCCCCATCGCGCCGCAGCAGGTTCAGAGCCGCTCGTTCGACGTACGATCCGCGAGACCGCCCGGGCTTACCAGGGCAGGTCCTGCCCTTTGTAATCAATAAACCGGCCGGTGTCCGCCGTCGTGAGCCCGTCCATAGTGACCACGAGGTGGTTCGCGGATTCCTCGGGCCGCAGATCGGCCCCCTGCCCGCCCATGTCGGTCTCGACCCATCCGGGGTGCACGCACACCGCGCCGATCCCACGCGGGGCGAGCTCGACCGCCATCGCCTTCGTCAGCATGTTGAGCGCCGCCTTGGACGCTCGGTACCCCAGGCTCCCACCGTTGCGGGTCTCGCCGATGCTGCCCATCACGCTCGAGATGTTCACGATCAGCTGCTTGCCGCCGTGCTCCAGCTTCGGCAGGAGCGCCATCGTCACCGCCAGAGGCCCCGCCACGTTTACCCGCATGCAGTCGTTGAACTTCTCGACATCGGTCTCTTCGAGCCCTGCCTTGTCGTTGTACACGCCCGCGTTGTTGATCAGCACATCGATCGGCCGATCGCCGACCTGCTCGGCAAGCCCAACGACAGACTTCGCATCGGCCACATCGAGCTCGAGCATCTCGACCCCGGCCTCAAACGCCTCGGTCGCCCCGCCCGGATCCCGAGCCGTGCCCAGCACGATGTCCTGCCGCCCCGCGAGCTGCTTCGCGAGCGCAAGACCGATTCCACGATTCGCTCCCGTTACCAAGTACGTCGTCATACCGACAGTTTACAGGGAAGCCGGCCAGCCTTCGAATTCAAGCCTGCTGGCATGATTCGCTTGCACATGTGACCTGCTTTGACGGGACCACAAGTGATGTAGTGGATCCGCTCGGGGACCGGTACGGTGGGTTCAGGTCGGCAATCCGAAAGCGCAAACAACCGTCGATTCGGCACTGACCTGAAGACCGGTCAATATCCGTGCTCATTTTATTGGTCGACTTATCGAGTTGTCTACAACGGCCGGACTCTCCGGTGCTACGGAAGACGTGTCAGCAAGTCTTCGAGCTTCTGAATATCGAGACGTAATCGATCTAAGTCTTGCTCAACTCCACGCAAAGTGATCTCGTTTACGATTGCTTTTCCAGCAGATGTCTTCACGTCCGACATCGACGCATTCAACACATCTCGAGAAGACTCCAGCTTGGTAAGTCGATCCAAGATGTCCGCACGCCCTACGAAGTAGCCGCCGACACCCGCCAGCAGCGGTCCCACAATTGCAATAACGGTTGCAATCGAGACTCCGCTTCCATGTCGATTCGGCACAGGCGCGGTGGTTGAAAGTGCCTGAACAGCCGGAGCCTGCAGAGGCCCATGCGCTTGGGCTTGGGCCTGAGCTTGAGCTGGCGGTTGAGGCTGACGTTGCTGAGGAGCAGGAACCCCACCGGTATTAACCTGACTCATTCCGCCCCCTCCTCGGCATTAGCAGTCGAGTTGGTGTCGTCGGTCGAATTCACATCCTGCGAGGGTGTCCGCTCCTCGGACTCCAATTGTGCCCGCAACTTGACTACATCATCTTCCAGCCGAGAAAGCCGAGCACCAAGCGACTGGATGGCAAACAGCGACTGACTACCGGCGTCGCTGGCAGATTCAAGTTCCCGCGTCACTTCTTCCAAAAATCTGTCGCTATGGGCCCTAGAACTGTTTTGGATCATAATATATGTACCGAAGACGATCGAATACATAATCGTCAGTAGGCTCGCGAGACCGTACATAATAAAACGGCGCCGATCCTTTCGAAGCTCGTGAAACTTTTCTCGCTCAAACGCGAGCTTTTCACGTTCAAGACTATAATCTATCTGGTCCGATATCATATGCATTCCCCATGATCAGTCACCATAAGTATCACACCGCCTCCACACACATCGCCACGCTGTTCCCACCGCCAAGGCACAGGCCCGCGAGCCCCTTCTTCGCTCCGACCCGCTGCATCTGGTGTACCAGCGTCGTCAGCACCCGCGCGCCGCTCGCGCCGATCGGGTGCCCCAACGCGATCCCGCCGCCGGCGACGTTGGTCTTGTCCTCGCTGATCCCCAGCGTCTTGATGTTGCACAAGAGCTGCGCCGCGAACGCCTCGTTGATCTCGAACAGATCGACGTCATCCAGGCCCCACCCCGCCTTGCCGACGGCTCCCTTGATGCCCTCGATCGGTGCCGCGAAGATGTCTTTGGGCGTGATGCCGCTCGTCGCGTAGCTCACGATCCTGGCGAGCGGCTTGAGCCCCAGCTGCTCGGCCTTGCTGGCGCACATGACCACGACCGCCGCCGCACCGTCGTTGATCTGGCTCGCGTTGCCCGCGGTCACGGTGCCGTCCTTGCTAAACGCCGGCCGCAGCTTCGCCAAGCCCTCGGCGGTCGAATCGCCCCGGATGCCCTCGTCCGCCTGCACGCCGCCCTCGGGCCCGGGAACTTTCCGGTTGCCAAGCTGCTCGCCGGTAAACGTCACCGTCTCGTTTGCAAACCAGCCCTCGCTCGTCGCCTTCGCCGCCCGCTGGTGGCTCTGCGCGGCGTAGCGGTCCTGCTCCTCCCTACTGATTTCAAATTTCTCGGCGATGTGGTCCGCGGCGTTCCCCATCGCCCAGCCCTCAAACGCGCACCGCAGCCCGTCGTACTGCATGTGGTCCTCGAAAGCCGTCGGCCCAAACTTCGGGCCCGTCGCGCCGTTGCGCACATGCGCGAAGTGCGGCGCCATCGTCATGTTCTCGAGCCCGCCCGCGACCACGCACTCGTTGTCGCCCGCCTTGATCGACTGCGCCGCCATCATCACGGCCTCGAGCCCGGAGCCGCACACCTTGTTGATCGTCTTCGCGCTCAGCGTCTCCGGCAATCCCGCACCGAGCCCCGCCTGCCGAGCCGGGTTCTGCCCCACGCCCGCCTGCAGCACGCAGCCCATGACGCACTCGTCGATGTGCCCCTTCACCGACGGCACTTCTGCCAGAGCAGACTCGATCGCCCACGCGCCAAGCTTCGTCGCGGGTGTCCGGCTGAACCCGCCCATGAAGCGGCCGATCGGGGTGCGCTTCGCGGCAACGATCACGGGCTGGTTCGACATCGAGGGCACCTCCGGCTGAAACAAAAATTGGCATTGACAGAAACGGGCTGTATACAGCCCGCACGGCACGGTAGGCCCCCCTCCCGCGCCCGTAGCATGCCCGCATGACGCTTCAGACCGAATCCCAGCCGCGCGAAGGCACGACCGCCGCCGAGCCGGGCTCCGAAGCCATCGATGACGCACCGGACCTCGACGCACCAGAGCTCGACGCAGCCGCCCCGGCCGAATCCGAAGCTGTCCAGCAGACCGCGACCGTCATCAACGAGGCCCTCGCCCCGCTCCCCGAGTGGGCCCGCCTGCTCGCGCTCGTCGTCGCGTTTGTCGTCGCGATCACCATCGCGCACCGCATCATCTTCGCGATCCTGAGCCGCATCACCAAGCCCACCGGCAAGACGCCCACACGCCAGCTCGTTGACAGCACCCGGCGGCCCGCCTTCGCGCTGCTCGCGGTCGTCGCCATCAGCACCGCGCTCGCGATCGGCAGCACCCTCGGCCTCACCGGCGGCTGGTTCGGACCGGGCATCAAGGCGACGCTCGCCGCGCTGCTCGCGATCGCCATCACCTGGCTCGCGATCGGGTTCATCCAGGGCGTCGACGACATGGTCCTCGCCCGATACAAGGTCGATGTCAAGGACAACCTCAAAGCCCGGCGGATGCACACGCAGATCGCCGTCATCAGCCGAACGCTTTCCGTTGTCGTCGGCATCTTCGGCATCGGCGTCGCGCTCATGCAGTTCGACCAGGTCGAACGCATCGGCACCTCGCTGCTTGCATCCGCGGGCATCGCAGGCATCGCCATCGGCTTCGCAGCCCGGCCCGTGCTCGGCAACATCATCGCCGGCATCCAGATCGCCCTGACCCAGCCCATCCGTCTCGACGACGCCGTCGTCATCGAGGGCGAATGGGGCTGGATCGAAGAGATCACCACCACCTACGTCGTCGTCAAGATCTGGGACCAGCGACGGCTCATCGTGCCCTTCAGCAAAATCATCGAGGAGCCCTTCCAGAACTGGACACGCAAAAGTGCCGAGATCCTCGGCTCGATCACCCTCCACGCGGACTACACGCTCCCCGTCGACGACCTGCGCAATGAGCTCACACGGCTCTGTCAAGCCAACGACAAGTGGGACAGCCGCGTCTGCGTGCTGCAAGTCACCGACGCCGAAGAAAGCACCATCAAGCTCCGAGCACTCGTCTCCGCCGAAGACTCCCCGACCGCGTGGGACCTCCGCTGCGAGATTCGAGAGCAGCTCATCGACTACATCCAGCGCGAGCACCCCAACTGCCTGCCCCGCAGCCGCGAGATCGAGTACCGGGCCGGGAGCGAACGCAATCGTCCCGAGGGAGCAGACCAATCGTGACCGAGCCGCACGCCGGACAGCAGACGCTCACGCCGCGCGCCAAAGCGAGCCGGCTCGTCGAGCTCGCACTGATTTTCTTTGGCTTACCAGCAGTCGCCGCCGCGCTCGTCGACCCAGACCAGCGCTTCGTCGGCCTCTTCGATCGACTCAGGCTCGGCGATTTCATCAACCTGCCCGTGCCGATCCGTGGGCTGATCTTCCCCTCCCTCTTCGCTCTCTCGCTCCCGCTGCTGATCGCCCTGCTCGGCGACCCGTCCTTCAGAGCCCGCGAGCTCTGGAACCTGCGCGGGTTCCTCAAAGACGCCAAGCGGATCTTCCTCATCATGCCGGCCGGCTTCGCGCTGCTCGTCGCCTTCGCATTCTTCCTCGAGCTCGCCGGCGTCTTCCCGGAGGGCCGGGATCCCTTCAGCCTGCTCACCCGCGCCCCGCAGATCGCCCTGATCATCTTCGTCTTCTACCCGTGGTTCAGCTGCTATCCGCAGGAGATCAGCCACCGAACCTTCTTCTTCAAACGCTACGAGCCGGTCCTCGGCAACGGACCCGGCATCATCCTGATCAACGCCGCCGCCTTTAGCTGGCTCCACTCCGTCTTCTGGAACCCGTGGGCCCTCCTAATGACCTTCATCGGCGGCATCCTCTTCGCCTGGACGTACCAACGCACCCGGTCCACCCTCGCCGTGACCGTCGAGCACTGGCTCTACGGCTGGTGGGCCTTTGTCACGGGCGCGGGCTACTTCGTCTTCGCCGGCTCGGTCGGCAACTCATAGACTCGACCCATGCGCGAGCCACGCTTCCATCGCATCACCGACTACAACAAAGCCCTGCTGCCCAACGCCCATCTCCGCATGCTCGAAGAAGGCGCAACAGACCGCGACGCATGGCGCGAGACCTCCGGCGCGAGCATCGGCTACCCCGCGTGGGGCCTGCTCTACTACCTCGCCCTCTGCAGGCTCGACCCGAGCGCCCACAACCTCGTCATCGAAACCGGCACCAACAAAGGCGCCTCCTCGATCGTGCTCGCCCAGGCGATCAAAGACGCCCCGGGCACGGGCCTGCTGCGAACCGTCGAGCTCGAACAAGCCAGCCTCGATATCGCACGCCGTAACCACGAGGCCGCCGGAGTCGCAGACATCATCGAGACCTACCAGGGCGACGCAATCGAGAAGCTCCCTGCCATGCTCGATCACGCGTCGCCCCTCGCCGTCGCCTTCCTCGACGGCAGCCACCTGCACGACCAGGTCGTCCGCGAGTTCGAACTCGTCGAGCCAAGACTCTCGCACGACGCCATCGTCATCTTCGATAACACCTACCTCATCGCCGAGGCCAACGAAGACCAGCGCGTGAACGGAGCGCTCCGCACGATCCTCGCTCGCTTCGGGGGCCACTGCGTCAATCTCCCCTACTGCTCCTGGTTCACGCCCGGCATGGCCGTCTGGCAACGCGCTCCATTCGAGGACATGCATCCCCCCGCCTAGGCTTCGCCCCATTTCAGGAGCACAGGCATGCCCGATACTCACACCCACCTCCCAGCCGATACCAACCAGGCCCTCGGCATCGCCGCCTACGCGATCGAGTTCATGAAGGCGGGCAAGCCCGACCAGGCCGTCCTCGACAAAACCACGCTCTTCAATACCGACGCGGCCATCTGCGGCCTCTCCGCCCTCGCGCTCGGCACCAACGCACCCACCATCCTCCGAAACGAGGCGCTCCAGTACGCAACACCCGACGGCGACCTCGGCCCGGGCCTCGGCAACTGCAAGCACCACGGCGCGACGGTCTTCGGCTCACAGCAGCGCGTGAAGTCGGAGAAAGCCATCCTCGCCAACTGCGCCGCTGTCCGCGAGTGGGATTCCAACGGCACCAACTTCGGCTACGACCCCGAGCGCGGCAACACCGCGGGCGAGTTCGGACACAACGACTTCTACGCCGTCCCCCTCGCAGCCGCACAGATGCTCGGAGCCGACGGCGCGACCGCCCTCAAGGGCATGGTCCTGCACGACGAGATCCGAGGCCGACTCGCCGAAGTCTTCAGCCTCAAGACCTACAAGGTCGACCACGTGCTCCACGGAGGCATCGCCTCCGCCGCAACGTTCGGCGCGATGGTCGGCGCGACGCCAGAACAGATCGAGTCGGCCATCGGGATGGTCGTGGCACACGCCGTGCCCTTCCGCGCCATCCGCGCCGGCAAGCAGCTCAGCGACTCCAAGGGAAGCTCAGCCGCGATCACGACCGAGTTCGCGATCACAGCCGTCAAACGCTCCATGGCCGGCTTCCTCGGCCCGCGCGACATCTTCCGCAACCCCGAGGCGATCTTCCGCATCTTCGAAGGCCCCGGCCAGATGTTCAAAGCCGTGAACGCGACGGAAGCAAACACCACGCAGGCCGACGCCTCGCCCTTCGATCTGCACCTGGGAATGACCGGCACCGACTTCGCCGTCATGGGCATGCACTTCAAGCTGGGCCTCTACGAGCACCAGTCAGCCGGCGCGATCCAGGCCGTCATCGATCTCATCGCCAACTCACCCACGCTGCTCGACGATGCCAATGGTGGCAGCATCAAGTCGATCAGGGTCGTCGCTTACGAGCCCGCTTTCGGCATCATCGGCGATCCCGCCAAGCGCAACCCGACCACCCGGCAGTCAGCCGATCACAGCATGGTGTACATCATCGCCACGCTCCTGCGCAAAGCCCTCGACAAGCGGGCCGCCGCCGAAACCTTCGCTTGGAACGACCTCATGCTTGAACCGGCCGACTACGCCGCCGACGCGATCAACAACACCCGCACCAGATCGATCATGGACAAAATCGAGTTCGCCCACGGCGGCCCCGATTACGACGCCAAGTACCCCGACGGCATCCCCACCTCGGTCATCATCACCGACCACACCGGCGCGTCTCACGACTCGGGCCTCGTCATGTACCCGACCGGCCACGCCCGCAACACCACAGCCGACCTCGACGCAGCCCTCGCGCACAAGTTCGACCTGCTCGGCCGCCTCGCTTTCAACGACCCCTCGCCCATCATCGATCGCTTCAACAGGATCGCATCGCTGACCGCGGACGAGATCCAGACGATCAACGACGACGAGTTCACCGTCGCCGGGAGCTTCGAGTGATGCCAGACGATGCAGGCAAGAGCATCTGCGTCTACCTCGGCGCGCGACCCGGCGAAGCGCCGCACTGGGCCGAGGCCGCCGCGCACGCGGGCCGCACCATCGCCGAGCGCGGCCACACCCTGGTCTACGGCGGCGGCAAGCTCGGGCTCATGGGCATCCTCGCCGACGCCGCGCTCGACGCCGGCGGCCGAGTCGTCGGCGTCATCCCCGAAGCCCTCGTCGAACGCGAGCAGATCCACCGCACGCTCCACGAGAACCACGTGGTCAAAGACATGCACGCGCGAAAATCCAAGCTCGTCGATCTTGCAGACGCCTTCCTCGTACTGCCCGGCGGCTTCGGCACGCTTGACGAGCTCTTCGAAGCCATTACCTGGCGGCAGCTCGACTTCCATGCCAAGCCCATCGCGCTCTGGTCCGTCCAAGGCTACTACGACGCGTTGTGGCAGTTTCTCAGTGCAGGCCGGCAGCACGGCTTCATGCCCGACGAGACCTTCCGCTCGCTCCGCTTCGATGAGGACCTCACCGCATTACTGGACCAACTCGTCGCATAGTTTTCCACTGAGTTCCACCACATCTTTCGCCTATGCAACAGTCCCACGACGCTGTATACTCGCCCGATGCAATACACCGACGCAAACCGCTCGAAGCCGCTGCAAGGCGGCACGAACCGTCACCTCCAAACCGTCGTCACGCTCGCGGCGTGCCTGGTCACCGGAGCAAGCCAGTCGCAGGTGCGGCTCGTCCCGGGCTGGGGCGCACCCGTCTTCGAGGAGAACTTCGACGGCAACGGCATTAACTACGGCGTCTGGCAGGTCGCCGACTGGCCCGCCAATAACAACGGCGAGCTCCAGTACTACCACCCCAACCAGGTCCGCGTGAACAACGGCGCCCTCAGCCTCCACGCCGACCGCGACTGGAACTGGAGCTTCGGCCGCGAGTGGAACTCCGGCAACATCCGCACCTGGCAAGAGTGGTCCTACGGCCGCGTCGAGGTACGAGCACGAGTCCCGTGGGGCCGCGGCTTCTGGCCCGCCATCTGGCTGCTCCCCCGCACCGCCCCCTGGCCCGCCGGCGGCGAGCTCGACATCATGGAAGCCCGCGGCGACCTCCCCTGGCGAGTCAGCAGCGCCGTCCACTGGGGATGGGATGAGCCAAACCACCGGTACGTCTCCCAAGCTTTCGAGAGCGGCGCGAACTTCCAAGACGGCTACCACACCTACGCCATGGAGTGGGACGTTGGCACCGTCGCCTTCTTCGTCGACGGCGTCGAGCACATGCGCGTCTACGAGCCCGCCGTGGGCATCCCGGGCACGCCAAAGAGCATCGTCCTCAACCTCGCCGTGGGCGGCAACTACCCGGGCTACCCCGACGGCTCCACGCCCAACAACGCCCAGTTTGACGTCGACTACGTCCGCGTCTGGCAGCGCCCCGAGTACGTCGCGCCGCCCGTCTCCCGCATCAAAGACCCCGGCTTCGAAAGCAACGACGGCGCCCTGCTCGACTGGGAACGCTTCGGGAACACCAACGACAACGTCATCTCTGACTTCGGCACCCCGCGAGACGGGGCCCGATCGCTCAAGCTCTTCGGCCAGTTCGACGGCGCGGAAAACTACTCCGGTGCACTCCAGAACATCCCGATCACGGGCCGCGAACGCTTCACAGCCACCGCCTTCGCGCTCACCCGCTCCGAAGACGCCATCTCCGGCACCGCCAACGAAGCACTGATGAAAGTCGAGTTCTACAGCGAGCCCGGCGCCGAGTACGGCTCCCCAGCATTCATCACCGAATACGAGACAGTCATCGCCGACGCCGCCTCGCCGACAGACACATGGTCAGCCTTCGAGCTCGAGGGCATGGCGCCACGCGACGCCGTCGAGGCCCGCGTCACCCTGCTCTTCAAGCAGGACGCCTCCAACCCCGGTGGCTCCGTGTTCGTTGACAGCGTCACATTCAACACCACCATCTGCCGCGCTGACGCAAACAACGACGGCATGCTCTCTCCCGCCGACTTCACCGCCTGGATCCTCGCCTTCAACTCGCAAGCACCAGAGTGCGACCAGAACGGCGACGGCCTCTGCATCCCGGGCGACTTCTCCTCGTGGGTCCTGAACTTCAACAACGGCTGCTGAAACAACGCCGTCAGCTTCAACTCGTATACAACGGCCGGCGGCAGATTGCCTCGCGCGGCCTCTCTACACTCGTCGGCCCAGCTTGCGTGCTCGCGTAAGCGAAGCCGCCACGCTCCAAACGCACGCCGGGATACCCCATGACCAACGCCACCCCTGATACCGCCACGCCATCGCCGCGCCCGGGACAGCCGTGGTCCAAGCTGCCCGGCATCCACCTGCTTTCAGGCCTCGGCGGCTCTCCCCGCGCCGACATCCTCTCAGGCCTCACCGTCGCCCTCGCGCTCGTCCCCGAGGCCGTCGCCTTCGCCTTCCTCGCCGGCGTCCCACCGCTCGTCGGCCTCTACGCCGCCTTCATCATCTGCCTCATCACCAGCGTACTCGGCGGCCGCCCCGGCATGATCTCCGGCGCCACCGGCGCCATGGGCGTCGTCGTCGTCTCACTCGTCGCAGACCACGGCATCGGATACCTCTTCCCCGCCGTCGTCCTCTGCGGGCTCATCCAAGTCACCGTCGGCATACTCAAGCTCGGCCGATTCATCCGAATCGTCCCACACCCCGTCATGCTCGGCTTCGTCAACGGCCTCGCTGCCGTCATCCTCATCGCCCAGTTCGGCAGCTTCAAAACCCTCGACGACTCCGGCGTTATGTCCTTCCTCACCGGCGGCAGACTCTGGCTCATGCTGGGCCTCGTCGCCGCCACCATGGCCATCATCGCCTTCCTGCCAAAGCTCACCAGAGCCGTGCCCGCATCACTCGCCGCCATCCTCGTCGTCGCCATCGCCGGCATCGCCATCAACAACGCCGCGAGCACATCAGAGTCCGACACGCGACCCCTGCTCACCGTGGGCGATATGCTCCTCGATAGCACCCGAGCCGAAGCAGTCTCAAAGGCGCAGGAAGCCAAAGACGTTGACCTGCTATCCGCTGCCTCGGCCACGCTGCCCGAGGGCGTCGAAGCAGCGCCCGTCGCCAAGGTCCCCGTCGCCCCGCTCACCCAAGCCGAGATCGAAGCCGCCATCGCCTCGGTTGACCCGGAAGAGGTCGGCATCTCCGGAGGCCTCCCCCGCCCAGCATGGCTCGACTTCACCATGCCCCCAGCCACCTGGGCAACCCTGCTCATCATCCTGCCCTACTCGGTCATCCTCGCAGGCGTCGGCCTCATCGAGTCACTCATGACCCTCACCCTCGTCGACGAGCTCACCGAAACCCGCGGCAAGAGCAACAAAGAATGCGTGGGTCAGGGCGTCGCCAACGTCACCTGCGGCATCTTCGGAGGCATGGGCGGCTGCGCCATGATCGGCCAATCGCTCATCAACGTCAAAGCCGGCGGACGCGGCAGACTCTCCGGCATCACCGCAGCAACCGCGCTCCTGCTCTTCATCTTGTTCCTCGCACCGCTCATTGAGCAGATCCCCATGGCAGCCCTCGTCGGCGTCATGTTCATGGTCGTCATCGGCACCTTCGAGTGGGCCACCCTCCAGACCTGGCGCAGGATCCCCATCCCCGAGGTCCTCATCATGCTCGTCGTCGCCGGCTACACCGTCTTCATGCACGACCTCGCCACCGCCGTCCTCATCGGCGTCGCCATCTCCGCGCTCGTCTTCGCCTGGAACAAGAGCAAGCACCTGATCGTCGACACCTACATCAACGAGCACGGCAGCAAGATCTACCAGCTCCACGGCGTCCTCTTCTTCGGCAGCGCCACCCGCTTCCGCGACCTGTTCACGCCGCACGACGACCCCGACGATGTCGTCATCGACTTCTACTTCAGCCGCGTCTACGACCAGTCGGGCCTCGAAGCCATCAACGCCCTCGCCGACCGCTACGAAA
>JBCBNT010000040.1:0-28296 GCA_039821685.1 Planctomycetota bacterium
GGTACCCACGCATCTGGATCCCGAGACGGTTGAAGCTCTGCTCGGCGGTCTCGATGGTCGGCGCCTCCTGGCCGTTCAGGATCGACCTCGATGACCGGCAGGTCCTCGGCCCCGGCGAGCAGGTACCACGCCTTCGACGAGTTGCCCGTGTACGCCGCGTTCGAGAGGTACCGGCTGACTTCGACGCGGAACTTGCCCTGGTGCGGATTGCTCACGGGGTACTTCGCGCTCGAGCCGTTGTCGCGCAGCTCCATGCTCTTGAAGAGCTGGCTGCCTACCGCCGAGAGCGAGGTCGGCACGAGCAGGATCGCGGGCATGACGCCCAGCGGCTTGCCGTCCGAGTCGACCTGGTCCATGAATGTGACCTCGGCCTTGGTGAGCCCGTCGATGCCGAGGGCTGTGTCGGCACCCGAGATGAAGTTGTTGTTGCCCGCCGCGAAGAACGCCGAGTTGGCGAGGAAGGTCTTCCAGAAGATGTCGTTGATCGTCTTGCCCGACCCCGCCCCGAGCTTGCGGGGCACGGTCGTGATCGCGCCGAGGTCGTCGTTGATGATGTCGGTCCGGTCGATCGCCAGCATCAGGGCGTAGGTGTCGGCCTTGTTGGTGTAGGTCTCCTCACCGAGCGTGCCGTGCTTGATCTCGCCGCCCGGGGCGACACGTTCGTACTGGTCGTTGCCGGTGAGGCGGTAGCTCGTAACGGTCTTGAAGTCGGTGACGCTGCGGAGCGCGGCGATGTTCCGCCAGGTGCGCTCCACGCTGTTGAACCCGTCGAGGAGGAACTTGTTGGCGACGTTGGAGAGGATCCCGCCGATGCTCACCGTCGAGCCCGCGGCCTCGATCCCGCGACCGAAGGCGGCGTCCATCACCGCGGACCAGTCGCGGAACGTCCGCCCCGAGTACCCGTTGGCCCACGCCGCCTCGAGCAGGAGTTCCTGGAGGCCGAGCGTCTGACCGAACCGCTTGGATGCCGCGTCGAGGTCCTGCTCCTCGCAGAACCGCTCGGGCTGATGGATGCGGCCGCTGAGCATGCACGCGGCCTGGAGCACGCCGTCGTTGACGAGGTTGGTTGGGACGTGCGCCGCCGGGGCCTTCGGGCGGCTCGCGCGCAGCACCTCGAGTTCGCATCGGGTTGCGTCCCAGCCCTCGCGGATCGCCTGGGCTTCAAGCGAGCGGTGCTCGCCTGAGCAGATCCGGCGGATCGCGGAGATCCGATCCGTCTCGGCCGCGGCCTGGGCCCGCATCTCGGCCACGACGTCGCGGCCGGGGTCGATCTGGTTGGGTTCGGTTGCGGGAGGTGTCTCGCCGCCACCATCATCTGAGTCACCGCCAGCTGCCGCCGCGATGGTCGCGCTTGTCCGCCCATCGGCCCCAAGGTCGACGAAGCTGATCTCGCCCAGCGCCGAACGCCGCACGACATTCACCGGCCCGGTGAACTCGCGGCCGTTGACCATCACGGTCTGGTTCGCACGGACGAACTCGAACTCGTCGACCGAGGCTCCGACCGAGGCCTGCCACGGGAACCCGTTCCGGCTCGACGCCACGACCTCCTTGGCTGCCGCGGTGTCACGGCTAATCACGCCCGAGGCCACGAGCTGCCCGGCGTCGACACCGATCGCGTCGGTGTGACCGACGCCGGCCTGGGCGTCGTGCCCGAAGCGGATCGGCCGATTCTGCGACGGGACCGACAGCCCCGCGAGGTCGATCACGACCGGGTGCCGCCAGCCGGAGATCCGCATCGTGTCGCCGGTGTAGGCCACCATCCGGAACCGCGGCAGCGGAGCGGGGTGATCGCCATCCTCGGCAGCCGCCGAGAGATCGATCTCGGCGCGGGCGGTCAGCGACACGGACTTCTGGTCGTCGCGCAGCGTGTCGTCCGCGGCAGCGGCGATGTGCATCGGCTTGAAGTTGGGGTTTACGGCGATCATGCGGCCTCCTTGCGGCGCTCGTCGAGCGCGTCCTGCTCATCGGTGTCTTCTATTGGCGTTGCTGCGGCGGCGGGCGCAGCGTCCGCCGTCCCAAGACCGAGCTCGCGCATCAGCGCCGCCTCCTTGGCGCGCTGACGAAGCTCGTCTTCCCAGTCCCGCCCCTGCCGCGCGTACTCGGCGGCGAGGGTCGTCGTGTGGTTGGCGAGGCGAGTCGCCTGCGCGTTCGCTTCCTTGGCGGGATCGACGTGCTCGACGCCGTCCCAGAACCATGCGTGTGGTGTCTGGGCGTTCGGAGCTCGCAGTGTCTGCGGGAGCAGCCCCTCGACCAATGCAGCCTCGGCGAACCATGCCGCGAGGATCCGGTCGAGCACCGACACCTGCATCTGGTGCTGCTCGACGCGGATGCTCTTGAAATACGTCTGGTGATCGAGCCGGCCCGAGGCGTAGTTGTACCCCGAGCTGTTCCCCGCGGCGACGTTGAACGGCATGCTCAGGCAGCGTGCGATCTCGTTGAGGATCTCGCGCTTGAACTCCGCATAGGTCGTCGCCGGCTGCTCGGCGTGGATCTGACCGAGCTTCCAGCCGCCGGGCAGCACCGTCGCGAGCCGCTTCTCGAGGCCGACCATGTCCATGGGCTCGAGCGGGTCGGCCTCGCCGTTGGCCGGCGCATCGGTGTAGAGCACGGCCGCGAAGTCGGCGGCGGTCTCAGCCGCGGCGATCACCGCGAGCGTGTACCGGCGCAGCTGCGCAAACAGCGGCAGGGCCGGCGTGATGTCCGGGATCCCGCGACGCTGACCGGGCCGGTCGGCCCGGAAGTAGTGGATCATCGATCGGGCCGGGATCATGTCGAACTCAAACGGGCCATTCCGCCCGCGCGTCCACGAGGCCGTATCGCCCGGATGCCGACGCAACACGTAGTACGCCGACGGATGCCCGGCCTGATCGAGCACCACACCGTCCACGCTCTCGGCACCCGCGCGGTTCGTCCGCAGCAGCGGGCTCGTGATCTGGTCCGGCTCGAGCAGACGCGGATCGAGCTTCACCGGGTGGTCGATGCCCGGGCCGCTGGTCAGCATGCAGAAGCACTCGCCCGACTCGGCCCGGCTCATCCGCATCGTGCGGAGCAGGCCGGCCAGATCGACCGCGCACGCCCACTCGCCAAACGCATCCTCGACGCGGGCGTTGGCTTTGGCGTCCTCGGTCAGCATCTGCAGCCGAGGCCCCGTGCCCACCGTGTCGTTGGCGAGGGTGAGCACGATGCCCTTGGCGTAGCTGTTGTTGGCGACCTCGTAGCGGGCGCGGTTCCGCAGCACGCGGCGGACCTCGGGGCTCACCGCCGCATTGGGCGCGAGCCCGTCCGCAGCGGCCCAGTGACGCCGGTTGTCCGGGGTCGTCTGGGCCGAGTCGAACCGTGCTCGCACGGCCCGCGTCGTGGGCGCTACGGCCTTTGAAGCCCGCTTCGATTTGCCGAGAAAACCGCCCAGCATCAGGCCGCACCCCCGTTGTCGGCCGTGCCCGGCGGGACCAGCTTGGCGAAGCGGATCCCGATCCCGGGCTTCCGCGACGCCTTCTTGGACTCGCGGTACCGGTCGGCCTCGATCACGTCGGGCAGCGGGTGCTGCTCGACCGACTGTCCGTCCACCGACGCCTTCGCGGGCCCGGCGGCGTTCTCGGCGATCGCCTGGTCGAGATCTGGTGTGTTGGAATCGGTGTCTGCCACGGTGTCTATATCTGCGCGAAGTCGGGAATGTGTCGCATGCTCCACAAGCGGAGCACGCCATCACCTACCGACTACGCCAATGACTTTCGAAGTGGCGGACATCGTGGAGATCATGAGAAAGAGAATGATCGGGAGGGCCAGTACAATCCGGCCATGTCGAGTCGCGACCTTGTCGTACCTCCGAGTGCAGAGCCAACCGCCGAGCGAGCGGTGCTGTACGTCGATGAGTCTGGCAACTCTGGCCCGGACTACCTCGTTCATAATCAGCCGTTCTACGTTCTTGCCGGATGGCTCGTGCCGGATCGCGGGAACGAGGAGGCATGGGTGGCTATCGAGGAGGTCCGACAACGATTGAGTCCGCAGGCCAGCGAGCTCAAGTCAAAGGTGATGCTCAAAGGAGAGCGGCAGAAGTATGAAGCGGCCGAGCTCATCCGCAGGTACGGCAAGCTCGGAGCTGTCCCGCTCTACTTGATCGCGGAGAAGAGGTACTGCGTCGCTGGCAAGATCGTCGAGACGTTTCTCGACCCCGCGTACAACCCGCTTGTACGGAATGGGATTACCGGCGATCGTGAGACCAAGCAGGAGATTGCCAACCTGATCTACGAGCGGCTCCCAGAGCAGTCGCTGGTGCGGTTCGCGCAGGCGTACCGGAACCCATCACCCGAGAGTCTGAACCTGGCCCTGAATGATGTAGCCGAAAACGCCCGGAAGCATCTGAGTCCAGAACTAGCAGACGCTCTGCTTGGTAGCCTCGATGACATCGCAGAGATCGCGGATGCTGAAGCAGCGGCTTCACCTTTCGGGAACGTGGGTGCCTCACTGAACATGCCCTGTCTGGTCTCTTTCCTCATGATGGCTGAGGGTCTGGGGCAGGTCGGACTTCACCGGCCGATCCGAATCGTCCACGATCGACAGCATGCGTACGAGGCCGGGTATCAGAAGATCTTCAAGCTGCACCAAGGCATGCCTCGTCTTTTCGCCCCTCTGCCGGAAGATGAAGAGATCCACTTTGGCCGGCTCGAAGCGGTCGCCGAGTTCGAGACCGCAGATTCGAAGGACCGCCTTCCCACCCAAGCGGCCGATGTCCTTGCAGGCGTCATTCATCACCTGATGCGGGTAGCGATGGACGGGATCGATCCGACCGACGCTGATATCGAGTTGGCGCGGCTGACATTGCCGGGCCTGTTTGTGCAGGACGTGAAGCTCGCTTGGCCGATCTGGTCCGACGAGTGCATCGGGCGAGTCGGTCAGTCGTTGATCATCAACGCGATTCGCCCCACCCCCAAGTCGGAAGAAGAGATCCAGAAACTCCAAGCTGTCGCGAACGCAAAGGACTCGCCAGCGTTGCCAGCTCTCCGGGGATCCGGCGAATCAAAACACGGCTACAAGCTCCCGTGTCCCATCTTCGCGATCCGGGGAAGGGACTCCGAAGGTCTGATGATCCTCATGCCTACCGAAGAGGACCTCGTCGAATCCGATGGAATGGCTCAACCAGTGGTTCCGCTGTTCTCAAGTGGTGAGGCTGCTGGAGAGTTCCTGTCGACCTTCACCGACCTGACTGAGCCTCAAGAGGTCGTTTCGTTCGATGGTCCAGAGATCATGGGACTCGTCGATGGACTGGACGCCTGCTCGCAGTACTCAGAGATGATTGTCTTTGACCCAGCATCCAAGTCGATGCAGCACATGTACATGCCCGCCTTCGTTGAGGGCCTTCGCTCGATGTTTAGGCGCATCGAACGGCTTCTGCGCACGGGCTTAGACCGTGTCGTGCTGCAGCGCACAGACGTAAATGGTCGCGAGGCGATATCGATGCTTCTCGCTGATGGGCGGTACGGCGCTATGTGGGCGCCGGTTGGAGAGGTCGTTGCCGGCGCGACGCGAGAAGAGGCACTTGAACGCCTAAAGACGCATCTCGTACCACCACCTAGTTCCGATCCGCAACTCGACGGCCGGAGCGACTGAGTTCTGAGAGCTTGACACGCGGTTTCACCACCGGTTTGACATCCGTTCCGAACAGCACCGCTCCCTGCATCGACGCGGCCACCGCCGAGCCTACGAGGCAGTCGAGCCAGTGGTTGTCGAGGCCGCTGAGCCGGAGCTTCCATTCGTCAACGGTCCGGCCGCGACCCTCGGTCTTCACCCGGAACTCCGCGGTCAGATGCTCGGCGAGCAGGCGATGCGTCTCGGGCTTGTGCCCGCACAGCGCGAGCGAGCCCGGATCGCCCATCGGCACCGCCAAACGCGCGTGCACGAAGCTCTTCCAGAAGGTGGTGTCAAAGACGACGTGCCGAACTGCGCGTCGGCCCGTGACCACCGGCACCCGCCAGTTCAGCCCGACGCGGTCACCGCGTTTCCGCTTGTACTCGCTGAACGGGATGCTGCTGGCGCCGACGTAGCGGCCGTGGCTCGGCAGCAGCACCGACGCGAACGGGCTCTGCCGGCAGAACTGGTACACGACATCCGTCGACGTCCCCCAGTTTGCGTCGATCAGGCAGCGGTCAACGCGCACCGCTGCCCCGTCGTCGCGTTTCCACTCGCGCCCGAGCGTCCGATCGAAAAGCCGCTCGAGCCCCGCGTAGATCGCCCCCTCGACGCCGGCCCGGGGTGCCGCTGTGCCGAGTGTCTTCCGGATGTCACGCAGTGTGAAGTATGCCGACTGCTGGCCGGGCCCCTGATCAGGTTCAGTTCCGTAGTCGATGGCGTACCCGGTGAAATCGTCCTCCCACGCGGCAACCATCCAGAACAGCGCCTTGCCCTGCACATCCACGAACATCGTCAGGTGTGAGCAGCCGAGCGGCACCTGGCCGCGTGCGTGCCCGCTGAGCTTCGAAGCGACCTGATCCACGGTGAGGAGGTCGTCGTCGGCCGCCACCTCGGGCAGTGGCTCGTTCTGGTACTCGGCGAAGAACGCGGCCTCGTTCTGGAGCCGCAGGTTCATCGCGTGCTGGATGGCGCTGAGTTCGTCGTGGTTGTACCGCTCGGGCCAGGCGATCTGAGCCCCGGCGTCCATGGCCTTGCGGTTGCGCTTGTAGAATGCGGTCGCGGCCTTGAGCCCGCGATCGTTCCGCAGCCCATCCGCTCGGATCTCGGCGTACTTCGCCCACAGCGCCTCGTCGTCGGGAAACGCGTACACCATCTTGGTCCGCTCGCCCTGCCACTGTGGGTGCTTATCGCGGTCGAGCAATCGATCGGCAAGGTCATCGGGACGCACGACCGTCACCGTCATCAGCCCCGCGATCTTCTCGCCCGGTCCGGCGAGACCGAGCACCGCGCCGGCGAGCACACGCTCGCGGTTGGCGCACTGGCTCGGGCTGCGGGCGCTCTCGTCGGTTTGCGGGTCGTCGATAAGCACGAGCGACGGCCGCACGCTCTGCCCGTCCGCGCGCTTGAACTTCATCCCGCGGATGCGGCCGGTGATGCCGGCGACTCGGATGATCGCTCCCGACGCCGCCGAGGGCTGTCCATCGGGGGCGATGGTCGGCAGCACGATCTCCTTGGCCGTCCACCCGATATGCGTCTGCACGCCGCGGTAGAGCTGCCCGGCCGCCCGCTGGGTGATCCCCTCCAGCGAGCGGATCGGGTGGCAGACCTCGGGGAAGTCGGCTGCCAGCACGTCGCTGTTTTCGAGCTCGGCTTTGATTGAGTCGAGCATGTCGGCCGCGTGTTCCTCGTCGGAGCCGATCAGCGCCACGAAGCCGCGATGGCCGAAGAGCATCGCCCAGAGGCAGGCGATCTCGCAGAGGCTGGTCTTTCCCGAGCCGCGCGGCATCGCCATCGCGAACAGCCCACCGTCGAGCACCGCCTGCTCGATCTTGGCGATAACTTTGAGGTGGTCCGCCGACCACCGCAGGTGGAACGTCTGCGGGAAGTACGCCTCGCAGAAGAACCGGAAGTCGCTCCGTGCACGGTCCTTCCGGGCCGGGTCCTCCACCTCGGGCAGTTCGCCGATGTCTCGTCCCGAGAGCGACATCGCGCGGGCTTCGCGGGCCTTGCGGTCGCGGTACGCGTCGTAGTCCTCGGCCTCGGCCGGGTCGGATTTCGGTTCATGGCGCGTTGACGCGAGCCACGCGACGTAGCGGAACAGGTCGACGCGACTTGTGTCGCCGTCCGCCGCGACGCGGAACCCCGCGCGCGTGCGGTGTCGGTGGAGCTGGCGCTCGCTGATCACCTCGCCCAGCGGCGTGGAGTTCAGCAGCTGACACAGCTCACCAGGACGGAGTTGCCGCGGGTCAATCGGCACGGGCGCTCATCTCCTTCACCAGCCAGGCCGCGTAGTGCACGAGGTTGATGCTGCCGTCCGCGTTCGTGGGCGCGCCGGCGTCGATGTCCGTCTGGAGCATGTCCGCGGTGACGGGCTTACCGCCCATGCGGGACAGCACCGTCGCGGTGTCCTCGATGCGCAGCGCGGCGGGGTTCAGGCCCGGCTTGCCGCCGGAACTAGGCGCGTGTTCGGGGGTCACGCCGCACCTCCTGCAGAATCTCGGAAACATCTGGAAATGAAGAGCGAAACGCCTTCCCTTGCCCGCGATGTCATGGCTTCATGGGTGACACGCGGGGCGAATGCCCGACGCCGCACCAGACGAAAGCCACCACGGAGACGACCATGCCGACCGCACGCGACAACGCCATCAACCGCATCGCCCGCGAGGTTTTCGACCTCGAAACGCTCGAGGCCCGCCGGATGGACAGCCTCGACTTCCATGAGCACGCGGTCTGGTCCATCAAGGACGCCCTCGAACGGGCGTACGAAGCCGGCCGCAAGGCGGCACCGCCGACACGAACCACCTGCCCGGCGTGTGACCGGGACATCGAGATCCGCCCCCTCTGAAGCCCGCTCGTCGCGGGCTTCGCTGTTTTTGGAACCCCAAGGAGTACCGACATGGCGAAGAAGACCACCACCAAGACGACGGCCACCACGAACGCGGCCAAGAAGACCACGACGCGCAAGCCGCAGGCCAAGAAGTCCCCGGCCAAGAAGACCCCCCGCATGTCCGCCAGCGCTGCCCGTGCCGAGGGCGCTGCCAAGACCAAGCGGGCCCTCGCCGTCGCCAAGGCGAGCGTCGACGCCAACCTCAAGGCCATCGCCGCAGCCGACCAGGAGAACGCCACCAAGCGCGACCAGCGGGCCACGAGCAAAGACGGCATGACGCCGAGCGAGCGGGCAATGAGCGAGAGCGCTCCCGCGAAGGCCGCGGCCAAGCGCCGCAAGCAGGACGGCGGCAAAGACCCGGTCGCGAAGATCGCGGCCAAGGCAGACCGGAAGCCGAGCGGGCTCGACCTCGCCGCGAAGGTCCTCGCCGACGCCGGCGAGCCGCTCAAGGCCAAGCAGATCGCCGAGCGGGCGATCGCCGCCGGCTGGAAGACCAACGGCAAGACGCCCGAGGCCACGCTCTACGCCGCGATGACGCGAGAGATCGCCAAGAAGGGCGACGCGGCACGCTTCCGCAAGGCCGACCGCGGGCTCTTCGTGACTGGTCCCAGCGCGACGCCCAAGACGAAGAAGGGAGGGTGAACCATGACCGATCAGCACGACAGCACCCCCGTCGAGCCCGGCTTCGCTTGCCCCTGGTGCGGCGAGCGGGAGATGGACCTCTTGGTTTGGGTCGAGGATGACGTCGTCGAGTGCCAGACCTGCAACTGCCGGTACGACCCCGGCCCGGGGCTCATCTGGCGCGAGGGCGACCCGGCGCGCGAGCGGGAGGCCGAGGCATGAACCGACGCCACTCGATCGAACACTTCCGCGTCGATGACCGGGGCGCGCTCGTCCGCACCCGCGTCAGCACCGACGGCCACCGGTACGAGCACCGATGCTCGCTCGAGACGCTCCGGGCCGTCGCGCACCACTTCGACGGGCGCGACAGCGACCAGCGGACGCTCAACCAGATCGCCGGAGCCGAGCGGGTCGCCTGGACCCAGGCCGCGGTCGCCCTGGCGTTCCTGAAGGAACGCGGCATCGTGGAGCGCCGGGGCGACTCCAACCACGCGGCCAGCCCCGATTGCTACCTCGACGCCATGACCGAGTACCACGCGCTGCGGGAGAAGGGCCCCGAGCCCGCGGACGCCGGCTGACCGGCCCCGGGCCACCCGATCCCGCTTCCCCGGCCGCCGGCCGGGGTTTCTCGTTAGACGCACGCCAACGTTCACAGCCCGCTCCCGATCGCTTCGGTGACATCCGTCCCGATCCCCGATTGCACCACGCCCTCGGCGTCGACTCGCGTCGCGATCTCACCCGTAAACCGCTGCCAGCGGCGCACCGCGACATCCACGAACGCCGGCGAGATCTCCATCGCGAAGACGCGCCGCCCTTCCTGCTCGCCCGCGATGAGCTGCGATCCCGACCCACTGAACGGCTCGTAGCAGACCTGCCCCGGCTTGGTGTGCTTGCGCATCGGCCGGGCGAACAGCTCGACGGGTTTCTGCGTCGGGTGCTCGTTCCCGGTGACGCGGGACTTCTCGCCGCCCGACGCTCCGCCAGTTCCACCTTCCCAGCCGAGCTCCCAGACGGAGTTCATCTCCATCGAGTGGTCGCCGTCGTGCGCGGGCTTGCTGCCCTGCACCCAGCCCATCATGCAAGGCTCGTGCCGGAAGTGCCAGAACACCCGGCCGAAGACCGGTGTCGGTTTGACCCACACAACCGACTGGTGATCGAGGATGCCGAGGTCGGCCCAGACCTTCTGGATCACGCCGCAGCGCTTGTGGGCGTGCCAGCAGTAGATCGCCGCGTGCGGCGCGATGGCTCGGACAACGTTTTCGAACACGCCCCGGAAGAATCCCTCGGCGTCGTCGATGTCAATCTCGCGGTAGTTCTCCGTCCAGTCCTTGCCGGTCCCGTTGGGCCGTTCGCCGGTGTAGTCGACGAGGTACGGCGGGTCGGTCGCGACCAGCGCCGCCCGCTCGCCGTCCATGAGCCGATCGACGTCGCCGGCGTCCGTCGAGTCGCCGCAGAGCAGGCGGTGCCGACCGAGCACCCAGAGGTCGCCCACCCGCGTGACGACATCGTTCTCGTCTGGCGTCTCGGGCACCTCGTCCGCCGGCGTCTTCCCCTCGGTCCCCGCCGGCGCGAGCATCGCCTCGACCTCGCTCATGTCGAAGCCGAGCACCGACAGGTCGAACTCGGCGTCGCGCAGGTCGGCCAGCTCGAGCGGCAGAAGGTCCATATCCCAGGTCGCCAATTCGCCCGTCTTGTTGTCGGCGATGCGGAGCGCCCGCACCTGCTCGGGCGTCAGGTCCTTGGCGACGTGCACCGGCACTTTCGCAAGCCCCAGTTGCTGGGCCGCCTTCAGCCGGGTGTGCCCCGCGATGACCACGCCCTCGGCATCAACCACGATCGGCTGCCTGAACCCAAACTCCCGGATGCTCGCGGCTACCGCCTCGACCGCGTCGTCGTTCCGCCGCGGGTTCCGCTCGTACGGCATCACCCGCCCGATGTCCCATTGCTCGATCTTCATAGTTCGCTCCTTGCACATTCGTGCGTCCGTGTGGTCATCCGTGCCGCGAAGCAGCGGCGTCGTTGCCCCGTGTGGCGTTCTGGTTCGAGGTGGTGCCGTTTGCCCGACGGCCGGTGGAGGGCCGCGACGTGGGCCAACGTCGGGGCACACGTCGCCGTCCCGGCCGGCGCTCGGACAGGCTGAAGTAAGTCAGTCGGATACCGCGGCTGTTCCCGCGGGCGTAGCCGGACCGATCCGCCCGGGAGGACCCATGGCCGCGCGACTTCTTTCCCTCTTTCACCATGTTCACCGGGGGTCTCACGCGCACGCACGCGGGCGAGGGCAGGGGTAGGGTGAAAGAGAGAAAGAAGAAGTTTTTAATACATAGAGCCGTCATTCCGCCCCTCCTTCTTTCACCCCTTCTTCACCCTGCTTCCCCGCGAGCCGGTACGCTACGGAGTCGCGGCCCGCGGTCTTGGCGACCTCGACGGCGACGTCGCCGCGCTCGATGAGCGTCTCGACGAGCTGGCGGAACGCCTTCGCGTCCAGCTTCATCCGCTTGAGCAGCACGCTGTGCGGCAGGCGGCGGCCCTCGGCCTCGCGGAGCTTGCGCAGCAGCTTCAACGCCAGCTCGTCGAACTCACCGTCGGCCGCGTAACCGTCGGCCATGTAGAGCATCCGTCTGGTCTGGTGCAGGATCAGCGCGGAAGCCCACCGCACCGCGTCTGCGCCGATCTCCGGTTCGCGGTGGTTTTCGCTGATCGCGTAGAGCAGGGCGAGCTTGCGGGCGTTCTCACTGACGCGACCCCAGACGGTCGTCGCCACGGCGTCGGATTTCGCCTCGGCCTCGGAGTACGACTGCTCGGCATCGAGCCGCAGGTCAATGAGCAGCCGCTTGGCCTCCGCCGTGTGCGCGATGGTCTTGGGCACGGGGTGGGCGTCGGCGAGGTTGCCGGTGCCCGGTCGGAAGTTGGCCCACCATGCGGCGGTTTCGACGATGCGGTCTGGCGGGTCGAGGATGCCCGGCTCCTGCCCCGGCGGGCGGCGGCCGGACTCAAGGACGATCATCCGGGCGAAGAGCCCGTTGGTGAGCATGCGTTCGGACAGCGCCGCGTAGTAGTGGTTCGGGATCGCGGTGCCGAAGAGCACGAGGCACGGCTGGTCGATCACGCCGGGATCGGGGTTGTTTGCTCTCCGGCGCATCGGATAGACCGAGTTCGACGACGAGTACATCGTGAGCAATGTCGCCATGATCGACTCGTACCGGGCGTCGCGGGCCCGCTTCATGGATTGCAGCAGCGTGTCGATCTCGTCGGTCTGGAAGAGCATCGCGGGCGTCGAGAGCAACGCGTCCTGCATGCCCTCGCCGGACGCGAGCTGCTCGCCGAGGCTGCCAGCAAAGCCGACGCGCTGAAGCACCTGTGTGTTGACCTTGCGGGGCCAGTCCTTGCCACCCGAAGAGTGCGAGAGACCGAGCAGATAGATGTTGGTGCGGTTGTCGCCGGGGTCGCGGACCTTTCGGCCGGCGAGCATCGCCAGAAGCGAGAGGGCACCGCAGAACGCGAGCGTCTGGTTCGGATAGGGAGCCCCAGCCATGCAGTGGTCCATGACCTCGCCGACAAACCCGGGCAGACGCAGCAGCTCCGGCTGCATCGGCCCTGGGTCCGCTGGGTTGGCTGGATTGGCCTCTGGTTCTGGCGTCGGAGCCGTGGCGATGAGCGCGGAGATGTCGACGCCGGCCGTCCCAACCGTGGGCGGGTCCGATTCGAGCAGCCAGCCTCGCGGGCGGTCGTGCGGCTTGGAAGCCGCGTCCTCAACCTTGTGGCGAAGTTCCTTCTCCGACCACGGCGGGTCGCAGCGCGGGTTGTACCGCTCGAGCAGCATTCGCAGCGCCGTCTCGGGGTCGAGTTCGAATCCGTGCACGAGACAAACCGCAGCGGCGTAGGTTCGCCCATGACCGCCCTGGCCCGAGATCGCCGGCGGCATGGCGTCGAGATAGGCCGCGGCCCGCCGCTCGACGAGGTCGGGGTTTGGTGGCGAACGTGGCTCGGGGCTCGCGGCTGCGGGCGCGGAGGGTGGCCCGTGCCGGCGCTCGACAACCGCAAGGGCGAGCGCCTTCACGCACGCCGCCAGCATCGCGGCGGGCACCACCGTGGGCTCGCCTTCGAGCGGGTCGTACACCTCTCCGTCGGGATGCACGCTTGGGCCGACGACCGTCTGAGCACCTGTAGAGCGCAGCTCCACGAGCATTGCACCCGTCGCCGGGTCCTTGTGCTTGACCGTCGTGGCGCGTTCGCACACATACCACCGGTGCGAGCGCGGCCGTCCACCGCGCCCCGTGATTGCGCCAGTCGGCGGCAGATACTGCTCGGCGAGTTCGACGGCCTCGTCGCAGTCGAGATCGACATCGACCAGCCACCCCGACGGCTCGCCGAGCAGAAGCCCGATGTTGCCCGTCCCATTGAAGTGGAGGGGCAGGTCGTCCTCGGACAGCCTCAGCGCATTCCAACCCCGGATCGCCGGTCGCTTCTCGCCCGCCGGCAGCGGGATCGGCGCGTACCCGCGGCCGTGGTACCAGCGGGCGGCGTCGAGCAGGCTGGAGGCGTCACCAACCATCAGAACGGGATCTCATCCAGCGGGATGTCGCGCCAGGCCTCCGACGCCGGGGTCGCGTATTCCGGCGTGGTGTCCGGGTCGTCGAGCCGAGCCGGCTTCTCGCCAAGTTCATGGCGCACGACCCGGTCGAACTTGTCGCCGGCTTTCTTCTCGACCGTGATGTTCAGCGTCGGCGCGAGCGCCCCGGCCCGCGCCAGCTCGACGGCCTCCTCGACGCTCTCGGGCACCGGCTCGACCGACCGGGCCCGCCACCAGGCCTCAGCCTTGTTTCGCGCGTAGCCCTCGTGGTCAAAGCAGACCCATTCGCGGACGACGAGACCGATGCCGATCTCGTACTCGACGCGCATCGTCAGCGCTGCGCCCGGATCATGGCGTTTCCAATGAACGTGGTACGTCGTCTCCGTCACCTCGTGCTCGGTCCGCGTGACCTGACCGGTGAGGATGCCCTCGTTGGATGCCTTTAGCTCGTGCTTCGAGCGATTCGGAGGCGGGAACTCGTGCCCGCACTCGGGGCACGCCTGATACCCCGCCGCGATCAGAGCGCGGCATGATGGGCATTCCTTGGCCGGGGCCTCGCCGCCCTCGCCGCGGTCGTCGATCGTCACCCGCACCGCATCGACCGGCCCGTGCCTGAGCACGTTGCCGCCGAAGTCGAGGACGAGGCAGTCGTCCTTGCCCGGGTGCAGCCGGAAGCCGCGCCCGACCATCTGGTAGTAGAGCCCGGGGCTCATGGTCGGCCGTACGAGCGCCACGCAGTCGATGTGCGGCGCGTCGAAGCCGGTCGTGAGCACATTGACGTTCGCGAGGTAGCGCAGCTCGCCGGACCGGAACCGGCCCAGGATCTCCGACCGCTCGCCCGCCGGCGTCTCGCCCGACACGAACCCGCACTCGATCCCGTGCCGGTACCGCAACACCGACTGGATGTGCCGGCCGTGCTTGATGCCCGTCGCGAAGATCAGCGTCGCGGCGCGGCCCTTCGTCTCCTCGGCGATCTCGGCGCACGCGCCCTCGACGAGCACGTCGTCGTCCATCAGGTCTTCGGCTTCGCCGGCGACGAACTCGCCAGCGCGCACATGCAGCCCCGCGGTGTCGGCCTTGGTCGCGCCGGCCTTGGTGCGCAGCGGCGACAGGTACCTCTGTGCGATCAGCTCGCGGACGCCCACCTCGTAGCAGACTTCGTTGAGAATGTGGTCCGGCCCCCAGATCTCGCCGGTCTTCAGCCGGTACGGCGTCGCGGTCAGGCCGATGATCCGGACGTGCGGGTTGATCCGCCGCATGTCGGCGATGAACCGCCGGTACATGCCGTCATCCTCGGCGGGCACCATGTGCGCCTCGTCGATCAGGATCAAGTCAAACGCGCCGCCCCCGTTGGCCAGGTCGCACGCGCGCTTCCACACGCTCTGGATCCCCGCGACCGTGACCGCGTACTCGGTGTCCCGCCGCTTGAGCCCCGCCGAGTAGACGCCGAGCGGCAGGTCCGGCCCTATCGCACGGATCTTCTCGACGGCCTGCTCGAGCAGTTCCTTCACGTGCGCGAGGATCAGCACCCGCCCGTTCCACCGCTCAACGGCGTCGCGGCAGATCGTCGCGATCACCGGCGTCTTGCCCCCGCCCGTCGGGATCACGACGCACGGGTTGTCGTCCCGCTCGCGGAGGTGTGCGTATACCGCGTCGACGGCGTCGCGTTGGTACGCCCTCAGTTGCATGGGCCGTCCTCGTACGCGCGAACCACGTTGGCCCAGCAGCCGTCGGCCTGCTCGTCGGTCGCCCACGCGGGATCGGGCCTGCTCGGGCGTGAGCGGATGGGGCCGCCGATGAAGTCGGCGTCCCTTCGCTCCGCGCTCGGCTCGAACGCTGGCGTTGATCCATGGGATGCTGTTGCGTTGGTTTCTGTCATCGTCAGTGGGTCGTTCATGGGTTCATCTCGGTGATCTCGACCCGCACCAGCCCGCCCCGCGTGACCGGGCCCCGCTCAACCAGCAGCCGGTCGATCTGCCCGTCGTCGCGGTAGACGCCGGCGTGCTGCATCGCGTCGAGCAGCGCCTTGAGTCGGTTGTCGATGTCGAGGGCACGCCGCGTCGGGGTGCACAGTTCGATGCGGACATCCAGACGGCCGGACAGCGGCGCCCGCCGCCGGAACCGCGCGAGCCGGGCGACCGCGTCCTTGCGGAACTCCCGGCCCTCGCGGCTGATCAGCACCCGCACGCCGCGGCCGCGTCCCATCGGCACCGATCGCCAGTACCGGTTGACGCTCGGCGGCCAGGGCAGCGTGAGATGCACGGTCGCGTCAGCCATCCGTGGCCTCGCCTCCGCAGCGGGTGATCGATCAGCGCTTCCACGGCGGGGTGCTCCCGGCGGTCGCGGCGGGACGCGGGGCGACGCCGTAGCTCGACGGGGTGCCGCCAGCAGCGCCCCCGCGAGGGGCGAACCCCTTCACCTCGTTGGTGAACTCGCCGGTGTCGTCGCGGCGCTTCACACCGACCTTGATGGTCAGCGGGATGTTGTGCAGCTCGAGCGAGTCCTTCGGCTGGAGTACGTTGACCGCGCGGCACAGCGCCGAGAGCTGCCCGCGGGCGATCTTGACCGCCGTCTCGCTGGGGTTGTCGAGGTTGAGCCGGGCCCAGAGCAGCCGGCCCTTGTGTTCGCCGTCCACAATCTGGAAGGTGAACTGCAAGTAGCTGCCCGTGCCCGCCTTCGTGGGTTTGGTCTCCGACTCGGTGATGACCGCGGTGTACTCGCCGGGCGGGACCGCCTCGAAATCGGCGGCGGGGTCGACATCGCTCGCGTTGAATCCGTTCAGACTGGCCATGCTCAGGCTCCTTCCGTGGTGGTGGGTGACTCGGTCGTGTCGGTGGTTTCGGCGGCGGGATTGCCCGCCTCGCCGTCGCGGTGGGCCGCGTAGGCGCGGAAGTCGAGCGGCAACTCGTCGGGCAGGCCGAGGCGGTTCTTCGCGACGTGCGCCGGGCGCTCGGTGGTCCTGAGCACGCGTTCGCCGCTGCCGATGCCCTGCACCCGCTTGCGGTTGAAGCCCTCGTCCGTGCTCTTGGTCAGCACGCGGTAGCTCGCGAACATCACCTCGTCGCACCACTCTTGGATCAGCGCCGATGCGTGCTTGTTGAGCCGCGGCGCGTACCGGTCGTACGTCTCGGTCTCGGGGTTGGCGAACTTCTCGACCGCGGCGTGCGCGATCAGGATCACCTGCATACCGCGGTCGGACCGCAGCGCGTCGAGCCCGGCGAGCACCTCGCGCCACGCGTCGAGCGCGAACACGTACCCCTTCGCGTACGGCACGTCCTCGATCGACTTCACGCCGCGGTCGCGGCAGGTCTTCGCGTGAATGATCCGCTCAAGCCAGTCGAGGCTGTCGATGACAACGGTTTGGTACTCGTGCTCCTCGGTGTAGAGCGCGCCCAAGATCTCGATGACCTGCTTGAAGTCGGTCGCCAGCGGAAACCGCTCGGTGTCGATGTCCGCGAGGCCGTCCTCGGTCTGGATGAAGACTGGCCGCTCGGCCATTGCGCCGAACGTCGACTTTCCGATGCCGTGCGTCCCGTAGACCATGATCCGGCGAGGGCGCGCGGCGCGACCGCGCTCGATGTGCTTCATGAGGCTCATGCGTTCTCCTGTGGTTTGGTTGATGAGGTGCTGGGTGAGTCGATGTCGATCAGCCGCAGCGACTCGAACCTGGTCTTCCAGATGTCGTGCTCTCGGCAGCGCTTCAGCTCGTCGATCGCGGCGACGTTCTCGTCGGCGGCCCGATCGAGGAGCCGGCGAGAGAGCTGCCACACGCCGCAGCGGTACGGCTCGCGCTTCTCGATCGCGACCAGATGCACCTCGAGCTCGACGCCGCATGCCTCAACCACCAGTTCGCGGTAGAACGCCATCTGGTGGACGTAGCCGTAGCGGTGCAGGTCGTGCTCGAAGTCATCGAGGTCGGTGCAGGTTTTCAAATCGACGATGCCGCGGCCGTCGACGGGGTTCAACCAGTCGATCCGTGCCTGGCACGGCATGCCGCCGTACTCGGCCCGCACCACGCCTTCGGCGACGCCCGAGCGAAGGAGTTCGTGGGCGAACACGTGGTCGTGCACACCCGCACGCATCTGTTCGAGGAGCGCCGCGTCCGCGTCGCTCAGCACCGGCTTCCCGACCGACGCGGCCCACTCGGCGAACGCCTTGGTCTGCGTGCCGAACGGCTGGCCCGTCTTCGGGTTGATCGGCCCGCCGACCGCGAACTCGGCCTCGAACCGCTCCCGCCCCTCGAGGATGAGCACGTGGGCGGCCTGCCCGAGGGCGTAAGCGGCGGAATCACGCTGCGGGATCAGCCCGAGCTGCTTCCTTCTATACAGCTTCGGGCAACGCCGAAAGTCGGCGAGTTGATGCGAGGAGAGGTTCTCCTTGGCCTTCGCGTGATAGACCGACGCCGGCTCGGTGATCAGGAAGCCGAGGTCGAGCTCGTGCGCCCGGCTCTCGGTTTCGTCCAGATCCTCCGGGCGGATCTCGCGCTCGTAGTCGCCCTGCCCGAGCCGCACGAGCGGACCGGAGTGATCGGTGCATGAATGGTTCCGGGAGGCCACGCCATCTATATCTGCGCAGCCTCCCGAAACCGTCGCAGGCTCACGGAGTGAACAGCGTCTTCAGACCATCGAGTTCGGTCCGCATGGCGGCGACGGCGCGGTACGCCGTGCTGCGATCGCACCCGATCTCCCGAGCGGCCTCAGTGACCGTCCCTCGCATCAGTTCGTGCGCAAGGTCACGCTTGCTACGCTCGAGCCCATCGATCGCCGAGGCCACATCCATCGCGATGTCGCTCTGCTCTGTGTGGTCTCGCGTGGGCGTCAAGCGGTCGCGTTCCCGGCGTTGGAGATCAGAGAGCAGGACCGGGTCCGAGGCACGGCGCCCGGGCGATCGGCTCAACTGCCGCCGGACACGCAAAGCCGACCGCGCGACGACCCCGGAGACGAACGTGCGGCGGCTCGCGATCTCGGGGTCGTACTTCGGGACCGCGACCCAGAGGTCCATGAGCAATTCCTGGCGGACCTCCTCCTGGTCGTGGCGATTCAGGCCGAGGTCCCGGCCGATCCGGGAGACCTGATACTCGACGCGGTCGAGTGCGTACTGGTCGATCCAGTCGTCGGTGGGGTTGGAGGCGGGAATGGTCGGTCGGTCGATGGTTGCTGCGGTCACGTGCAAACTCCCGTTGCAGGGGTGCGGTGCCGCGGTGCACGTCGCACCGCGTGTGACCGCCGGGAGGCGTGCACGACCATCGAGTTGGGCGCATGCGAAAACGCCGCAGGTGCCTACTGGTCAGGCACTTGCGGCGTCAAAAGTTCTGGCGTGCACGTGCACGACGGGAGCCGCCGTGCACGCGTGTCTTCAGATCAGCGTTTGAATCGGCGGATGTACTGCTCGTCAGCCGTGCTGCCCCAGAGCACCTTGAGTTCGGCGTCCTTCTCCCGATACTCGCCGTTGAGCCAGCGGGATGCTGTGGTCGGATGGACCCCCGCAGTACCAGCGATGACCTGCACCTCGGGAGCGGGCAGCAGATCGCCCCGGTCGTGAAGAACTGACTTCGCCCCGCGGTACCAGTCCCGCAGCGCGGCTTTCAGCTTCGCTGGGGTCTGACCGGTCTTCGCGATCCGTTTGTTCTTCTGTGCACGGAAACCGGGGGCCGCCTCGATCTTGGCCGCACGCATGAACTCGCCAAGCGCTGCGTCCCAGCCGTCCGAGGCTGTGAATCCGTCAGGGCCTGGTTCGAGCACCTCGTCGAACGCCGCGACCATGACTCGGTCGGCGGGCGCGGACTGCTCGGGGGATGTCGTCCAAGCGGTGCGAGTGAACAGGAGAACGATGTGCGGTCGGCCGTCGGCCACGGTCGCACGCAGCATCTCGGCGAGATCGTTCGATGAAGCCGCGCAGGCGAGTGACACGGCGCACCCCGCCGCCTGGCTGTAACGCCACTGCCCGATGCGGAGCACGCCCGGCAGTGGTGCAAGTTCGTCACGCGAGATCGTGAGCCCGAGTGCTTCGCATACCGCGGATCTGATCGCGCGTTCGTCCGCCCGGTACAGCACGACCTGCTCGCGCGTCAGGTCGAGCGGTTCGCTGAGCCCCTCGTCGCAGACGGCCCGGAAGCGGGACTCATCCAACCGCACGACGCGACGCTCCGGCCGAGAGGGCAGCCGCCCGGGCCACTTGGATGCGAGGCGATCGGTGGCAGCGAGCAAGGGCTCTACGGAGGAGAACGAGTCCCCGCAGGCATTCTGCCACACACCGAGCGTCGCGCCGAACCGCGCGTATGTCTCAAGCGCCGTCGAAAAGGCTCGGGGGGATCTCACGCATCGACTCCGATCGGGGCAACAGGTACCCGCCTGAATCCATGAACTGCTCGATGATTTCGCCGTGGTCGTCCTGCTCGCACGAGCAGCGGAACGGCGGGGTCAGGACGAGCGTCCGCTCACGCTTCAGGCCGGCGAGTTTGAACTTGAGGGCGGCGCGGAAGAAGACCGCAGCGTCGGGCACCGGCCGGCCGAACAGCTCGAGCAGTTCCCAGACGTTCGGCGCGTAGATCTTGATGACGCCGTTGTCGTAGTCGCGGCGTTTGACCTCGAGCCGCTCGATCCACGCGCCCTCGATCCCCGGGATATGCGCGAACGTCAGTGCGGCGCGGCCACGTTCGCGGAAGGGAGCGAGCGAGTAGCGCGACGGGCTGAGGTCGGGATCGAACATGAAGCGGTCACCGAACAGGCACAGCCCGATGGCCTGGCAGTACACCCGTCGGTCGGTCACGCCTTTCACTTTGACGAGCAGGTCGCCGCGCTTCTGGTCGTAGCAGACCAGGTCGAACTCCTCCGGGCGAAACAGACGCGTACGGCGTTGACCTTCCTCAATTACGCTCTGGCGTTTCAGCGTGTCGCCGCGGCTGATGAGCAGCCTGAAGCCGCCTTCTGTCTCGATCGGGTAGACGACGGCGGTACGGTCACGGCCACGACGCTCGAAGTCGCCGTTGAGCACGTCCTCGAGATGCGACTTCACCTGCGGCGTGACCTTGCGCGGCCGCGGCACCTCTTTGCACAAGGCCGCGATCCGGTCGGTGGTGCGAAAGCGGTACGAGAGCCCCTCGACATGCAGATCCGCGAGCGCGTTTGCATCGTGAAGCGCGAGGCGTACGGCGATGTCCGCGTTAACATCCTCTTCACTGATTGCAACACCAAGCCGTGCCGCGAGCCCGCGGATCTGGTCTTCCATCTGATTCGACGACATGTCATCGATCAGGCAGACAAGATCGAGGAGCGACGAGGGCACCTCCCCATGCGCCCCGATGAGCAGGAGCGAGAGACGGTCGTAGTCGAGTTCGTGTGGACGAGTAAGACTGAGGCCGCTCGATTCGGCCCATGCCGCGTGCGGGCCGAGCAGTTCGACCAGCAGTTCCGGATCGATCGAGCGGAGAATGTCGGGCTTCGCAAATCTGGTCAGTCGGTGGGTCTTCGCCATTCCGTGCCGGTCTCCTTGTTGTGCCCGCCTCCGCGGACAGCCGTACCGGGAAACACGATATGGCGCGCAACCCGGCCAAGGAGATGCTAGATGTAGTACCGAACGGGTGAAACGCACCGACCGGTTATCAACAACTAAGCACTCTCGTGTGCAAGACTTGTTGGTTATCGGGCTGGCGTCCTCGGGAGCGTGGCCCCGGACCTCGATCTGGCACAGATCTGTGTCCACAGGCTTCGCTGAAGCGCCCAGTTTGCCTCCGCGACCATCGCCCTGAGGTCCCGCTCGGTGACAGGGTCCCGGCCCGAAGTCACCGGCTCAAGATCAAGAATCTGCTCCTGAATGTCCGGGGCGAGGTGCAGGAGGTTCATGATCTGTGTCGCCCGGGCGCGTGTGATGCACCCGGCCCTGGCGAGCTCCGCCTGATCGGTGATCGCACCCGAGGCGATCAGGCCGTCGAGCTTGATCGCGAGCGCCATGAGGCGGGTGATCCGCGGCAGCGGCGGGGGCGCGGTGGGTTTCGGCTCGGTTGCCTCTTCGAGCCGCCGACGGCCACGAGCGGCGGTCGAAAACGTCACCCGCTTGGAGACGGTCAGTTCGGGCACACAGCCTCCTCGTCAACGCCCGCCGCGGCATCCGCGTTGAACGCAACCGTGATCGTCTCGGTCTCAGCGTCCCACTCGACGCGATTTACCAGCAGGTGCACGAGCCGCTCCCGCTCGGCGGTGTTGAGTTGCTCCCAGAGCGGATCAAACGCTTCGAGCGCCCCGACCAGTTCGTCCTCGTCGAGGACGCGATCTCGCATCGAGGCGACGCGAGCGTCCAAACGTCTGTTCCGCGCATCAAGGTCGCGGATCCGCTCGCGGAGTTCCGCCGCAACCGCGGCACTGCCGTTGCGGTCCCGTCCCTCCGACACGATGTCCCGAACTCTGCGCCGAGCGGCGTCCAGTTCGACGGCGAGGGCGTCCCGGTCGGACTTCAGGCTGACGAGCCGCTCGCGGAGATTGGCCTGCGCCGCCAACACCGCGTCCCGCACGAGGCCGTTGTCGTCGCCCAGCGATCGCAGTTCGCCGATCACGAACGTCTCGAGTTCATCGGCAGGGAGCGACGGCCCCGGGCACTTCGACCAGCCCTCCTTCTGCGCTCGCCCACACACGTAGTACCGGTACCGCTTCGAGCCACCGTTCACGTTCTTAGACGTCGCGAAGTGATGCGACATACCGCATCCGCATGACCGGCAGACCACGAGGCCTTTGAGCAGGGCACCGTGCTTGTTGCACGGCGACCGCCCGCCCTTCGCGCTGTTCGACGCGAGCAACTCGCCGACTTCGCGGAACACCGCCTCATCGACGATCGCCTCGTGCTCCCCGTCGTACAGGTCGTCGTGATGGCGAACTTTGCCGACGTAGACCGGGTTGGTCAGCAACTTGTGCAGCACGGCCTTGTCGAACCGCCGCCCGCCCTGCGGCTCACCGTTCTTCGAGACCCACCGCTTGGTGGTCCAGCCGCGGCCGTTGAGTATCTCCGAAGCCCGGAGCAAGGACCGCTCGGCGAGGTACACGTCGAAGATGCCTCGGACGCGGTCCGACTCGGTCGTGTTGACCATCAGCTTCGAACCGCCCGGACCTGGGACGAGGTCGTACCCGAGGACCGGCCTGCCGCCGGCCCACTTGCCCTTCTTCCGGGCCGCCGCGATTTTGTCGCGGGTGCGCTCCGAGATGATCTCTCGCTCGAACTGCGCGAATGAGAGCAGGATGTTCAGCGTGAGCCGGCCCATCGAGTGGGCCGTGTTGAACTGCTGCGTCACGCTGACAAATGACACGCCGTGCCGCTCGAAGGTCTCCATCATCCGCGCGAAGTCGAGCAGCGAGCGGCTGAGCCGGTCCACCTTGTAGACCACGACGCAATCGACCAGGCCGCCCTCGATGTCGGCGATCAGCCGCTGCAGCGCCGGCCGATCCGCGTTGCCGCCGCTGAACCCGCCATCGTCGTATCGCGTGTCACTGCACACCCAGCCCGCCGCCTTCTGGCTCGCAATGAACGCCTCGCCCGCTTCGCGCTGCGCGTCGAGCGAGTTGAACTCCTGCTTGAGGCCTTCCTCGGTGCTCTTGCGGGTGTAGATCGCGCATCGAACCGTCTTGGCGGGCTCCGGCACCTCCTTCATGAACGGGCTCCCTTCCGCATCCGCTTCCCAAGCCCGAAGAAGTGGAACCCGTTCCAGTGCGACCCGCTGATCGCGTGAGCAACCGCACTCAGCGAGCGGAAGGTGTCGCCGCGGTACTCGAAGCCATTTGCGCGCACGGTGACCCGGTGCTCGCGACCTTTGAACTCGCGGACAATCACCGCGCCCGGTGGCGGTACCCGCTCGTCACGCCCAGCCGGTATCGCGGCGGTAACCGTGCGCTCCGGGCCGTGGGTTTCGATCGGCCCAGCCGGCGGGCGGACCCGCAGGTCGGCGTCACGGGCGAGGGCCAGTGCCTTGTCTCGCACACGGTCAACCGACCTTGCGGCCAGCTCGCCCTCGGCCAGCACCTGGATCCGCCAGGCGACCCGCCGCTGCAGCCACCGCCAGTTGCTCGACCTCGCCGCCTCGCCGAAGACCTCCTCGTACCGCTCGCGGAGTTCGCGCGTGGTCATGTCCTCGAGCGCGGCGAGTTCGTTCTGGATGTGCGAAGCCGACTCCGGCATCACGAGCCTCCGTCCCGCGGGCAACCGTCACCCGCGGCCACACTGAGGCCCGCATCGCTCGGAAGTTCAACTCGTGTCGCGGCAGATTCTGAGAGTTCTTCGCCAATGCGCGGAGATTGCTCGATGACCCGCGCCAGCCCGTCGCCGAGCAGCGCGACCAACTCCCGCCGCCGGGCTTCCGGGGTGGTCATTGCCCGCGGCGCACGCGATCGCCGCCCCGCCTTCCGTGCGGTTCGTCCGTCCATGGTGGATGCCTCCGGGCCCCGACCGGCTGTTCACCAACGGGGCGTGCATCCTCTATATCTGCACGAAGAGGGCAAAGTGTCGCAGGCGAACCCGGCGACTGCTTTCAACCAGTGCCCGAGCAGCCGGCCAACACGCCTTGATGTTCCCGACATATGCTCTTTGGGCATGCCTGCATCCGCCCACGGGACATTTCGAGCTACCAGCCTCATGAACGGGATCGGACTGACGCCCGACATGCTCAAGGCTGCGTCGGATTCGGTGTACGACACCCTCGACGCCATCGACTCAGCACTTGTCGGTCGCGGCACTGATCGCCTCGCGGACATTGTTGAACTGGCGAATCTCTCCTCGATGCTCGGCAACATGCTTCGGGCAGGTATCGCTCAGTCCTCGGCAGGGATGTACCTGAGTAACGGCCCCCACAAGCACCCCGACCTTCTACACCGTGACAATCCTGATCAAAATATCGAGATCAAAGTCGCGCTCGAAGACAACCAGCCAAAGGGACACCTTGCAAAGCCTGGCATCCACCTGACCTGTCACTATGTGCTCTGCGACCACTCAGGGAGCTTCAGCCCGGGCAAAGAGCAGCGTGGCAATGTTGTGCGAGTCTGGATGCTCCGCATCGGCCGACTCGTCGAGTCGGACTTCAACATCAGCAACACCGAGGGCGATTCAGGCAAGACCGCAGTCGTCAACGCACAGGGCATGGCGAAGCTGGAGCCGGTCTTCTTCGACCCGGTCTGCTGTCCGTTACCGATGACTTCTCGTGCGAAGAAGTCGAAGGCGATCTTCGAGGCGATGGGACTACCGTACAGCCCGAAGGAGTGATCGCGCGACGACTTCGCCTAGTAGGGGCGGAACCGCATTTCCGATCTGTTTGACCACCTGCGCTCGAGTGCCCTTGAACTCAAAGGAATCCGGGAAGCCCTGCAGGCGTGCCCCTTCGCGCGGTGTCAACGCTCTATCCTGTTGTGGGTGAATGCACTTGTTCGAAGCGGGGTGGACGAAGTTCACCGTCAGTGTGACGCTCGGGCGGTCCGGCTCGAGCCTGCTATAGCATGTGCTGAAGCCACTGGAGACCATGCCTTTTGGCAATGCAGAGATGTTGAAGCCGGCATGCCGAATGATCTCAAGCATCTTTGGTGAGTGCTTGGTCGCCTCGTGAAGCGTGAGCGAGTCCGATCCGGCGCGCATCATCTCTTGATATGCGTTTGCAGCTTTTCGTCGGCCGTAGCTTGTCGCGGACTCACCTGCCTCCAAGGGCGGCAGGTCGGAAATCGCATCCATGACCGTCACTGCCGGCTGCAGTTCGGCCGAAGCACACGACCATAGGGCATCGATTTCGTGATGCTGCCCATGTCGCCCCGCCATGCTCCGGGCGTTCTCAAAGTAGTGCGTTGGTGCCGGCCATGGGAACTCATGACCGTCGCGACTTCCGACCAGAACAAAGCGCTCGCGTCGTTGGGGGAGGCCGTAGAACGCCGCGTTCAGCACACGCCAACTGACCGAGTATCCCGCGCCCTCGAACACCGCGAGCAATGCCTTCAGAGTCGCCCCTCGTTGGTGACTGATCAGCCCAACGACATTTTCCAAGATGAACCAGGCTGGCCGGACTGCATCAACCACAAGCGCGAAATGTTCAAAGAGGTTGTTGCGGCGGTCGTTCTCAGTCAGCGTTCTGAACGGTCGTATCGATGAGAAACCCTGGCAGGGTGGTCCCCCTATCACGACTTCAGGCCTTGGGCAGCCGTCGAGCATCTCGTCTGCATCGACCGTCGTGAGGTCAGCACATAGTGCACGCGCCGCGCCGTGATTGGCGTGGAACGTGTCGATGCGATCGGGAAGGAGATCAATGCCCGAGACGACTTGGAACTCACCGGTACGCTCGAAACCAGTCGAGAATCCGCCGGTGCCACAGAACACATCGAGGATCGGGATCCTTCCGGGCGTCGGGATCTTCGTTGGCTCTCGGGCAAACGAGCCATCTGGTTTCGCGGTGGTGTACCCTTCGCCGGGGGTTACTTTCTCATGGAGCGATTGAAACCCTCGGCGAACGTCGGTCTCCGGAACGCCGAGGACCTGTGCGATGCGTGTCGCGAACCCATTCGGAGGTAGCTCGAGGCCACGCTCCGCCATCCGGAGTTCCGTCTCCGTCACACCCGCTCGGCTGGCGAGGTCGCTGAAGGTGAGACCGAGACCATTGCGCAGCTCTCGGATGCCGAGGGGCGTTGGTTTGGATCGTGATGACTGTTTTGTCCGCGGCATGCACTGTCCGGCTCTGGGCTCCGGCCAGAATACCCTTTGGCCGGGCTTTCCACGAACGGTACGGATACACGCGCAGAAGGGCAAGGTCGACGAGCCAACCCTTTATCTTGTGGTATCGACGCCCAACTCTCGAAACTGAAACCCAACAGCACCCATTCCTCGCGTCCCCGTTAACCGAGAGTCAGAGAGCGCGAGAGTCTCGCCCCACCCGGCCCGCCAAGCCGGGGGTTCCGGTCGCCACCCACTCGCCAATCTCAAACCCGAGAGCGCCGCCCCCCGCCCCGAACGCCCCCAACCGGCCCGATCCAGCGCGGCTCCTGTAAACAAACAGGCCCGCGTCCTTTGGGCACGGGCCTTGAAAGCTCCCCGAGCTGGACTCGAACCAGCAACCTAGCGGTTAACAGGCACACAAGCTGTTGCATAAAGACTTACAGATTCGTCGGTTCGGGGACTGCGCACAACCAGATTAAGGTTGTGCGCCGATGAGCGCGTTTGTCAGGCGATTAAAGGCCGAGGGTTGGGTGCGGGCCCGGCTGCATGGGGGGTGCCCAGTCTGTGGTCAGCCCGCGGATGGCGAGAGGGTCACGCCTGCCGATGCGGATAAGTGCTTGCTCGCGCCGGCCGAACAGGTGGTTCTCGGGCCGGGCAAGACCGTCACGAACCCGGCCGGCTGGAAAGTGCTCTGCGGCAGCTCGCGGGTGAACCACGGCGATCCCGCGATGGATGCCCGCTACGCGTATGACGACGAGCAGAAGTCGCAGGGTTTTGCGAAGCAGTACGTGCTTAAGGAGATCCTCGAGCGAATGCAGAAGGGGGCTCGGCGCGGTGGGCACCGCGGGGGCCGCGCTGTTCGCCGCACAATCGCTGCTCGCGGAGGGCACGCGGCGGGCGGTAGGGCTGGGTCGTCGTCCGTCAACAAGCTCGAGGGCGAGACGGTCGTCGCAACGCCAGATGTCGATGATCAGAACGCTCGCATCGCCCATGAGCTGTGGGACGAGGCCGAGGCATGGTCGCCGGTGATCGATTGCTACATGCGGGCCCGGGGGCGAGACCCGGAGAAGCTTCGGCCGCTTCTGGGCGGATGGATGCGGTTTCATCCGGCCTGCCCGATGGCCGGCTATGCAGACGAGCAGGGCCGGTCGGAGACGCTGCGGCTGCCGACGGTGCTCATGGCGGTGACGAACGTGCTCGGCGAGGTGGTGGCCGTGCACCGGATCGCGGTGATGCCGGACGGCTCGGGCAAGTCGGACGCGGTGTCGAACCCGAAGAAGCTGCTGGGCTCGCCGCTGCCCGGGTCGTTCATCGATATTCCAGGCGAGGGAGACAACGAGGGGCTGCTCATCGCGTGCGAGGGTCCCGAGACCGGCTGGGCGATCGCCGAGGCGACCGGGGCCCGTGTGGCGGTGTGCGTGTCGGCCGGCGGGCTCGAACGGCTTGAGCTCCCCGCGGAGCACGTGCGGGAAGGACTGATCAACACGCTGGTGATCGCTGCCGACGTCGACCGCGAGAAATGGATGGTCCGCGATCAGGGCAGGTCGCGTTCGATTGGCTCGAACGATCCGCTGTGGCGGTCTGTCGACGCACGGCAAGTCGGGATGACAGGCCAGCTCGTGGCTCGACGAGCGGCTCGTGCGAGGCGGGATGACTACCCGGGGCTCGCCGTGGGTCTGGCGATGCCGAAGGGCCCGCTGGTGCGGTGGGACGCGGGCGTTGTTGATGCGCACGGGCGTCCGGTTGGCGAGATGCTGCCGCGCGGCGACGCGAAGAGCGTCGATTGGGAAGACATCGCGAACGCGGAAGGCGGCCGAGAGGCCGTACGTGAGGCGATGGCGAGCGCGATACGGCTTGCGGTGGCAACGGCACCGCCCGATGAGCCGGTCGATCGTGTGGACGACGGGGCGTCGCTGCCACCGCTTGA
>JBCBNT010000041.1:0-25991 GCA_039821685.1 Planctomycetota bacterium
GACGGAGCGCACCACGTGATCAGCCTCACCAAGCTCAACGGGACCGAGTTCGTCGTCAACGCGGATCTGATCAAGACCGTCGAGACCACGCCCGACACGATCATCACGCTCATCAACGGCGACCGGCTGATGGTCCGCGAGAGCGTCCGCGATGTCGTCGAGCGAGCGATCGACTTTGGTCGACGCCTGCGGACCATGCGCCCGCGCGACTGACCCCCCTCTTCCGAGGGGCCTTTCCGAGACCGCCTCGCCAAGGGGTGTTCAAGACCAGGGCCCGATCCCCCGATCTTCCTGCTGAAGGCCCGACGGAGCGGGCCCGCCGCACGAGCGTGACCCCGTGCAGGCCACCTGGAGGGCGACGGTGGATATCGGAACCATCATTGGGCTTGTTGTTGCCGTCGCCGCGATCGCTCTTGGCGTGGTCTTCGGCGGCAACCCGCTCGCTCTCATCGACGTGGTCTCGGTCTTCGTCGTGCTCATCGGCACGATCGGCGCGACGATCATCTGCTTCCCGCTCGCGCGGATCACCAAGATCCACACCGTGGTGCTGCAAGCGGTCTTCTCGTCGCCGCCCGATCCGGTTGAGATCATCAAGGACCTCGTGAAGTACGCCGAGCTCGCCCGGCGCGAGGGCATCCTGAGCCTTGAAAACATGGTGCCGGAGATGAAGGACCCCTTCATCGTTCGCGGCATCAAAATGGCCGTCGACGGCACGGACCCTGAGCTGATCAAAGACATCATGGATACCGAGCTCGAAGCCCTGATGGACCGCCACGCCGCGGGCAAGGGCATGCTCGACGCCGTCGCGAAGTATGCGCCCGCCTACGGCATGATCGGCACCCTGCTCGGCCTGATTTTCATGCTGCAGTCGATGGACGACCCGGCCGCGATCGGCCCGGGCATGGCTGTCGCGCTCATCACGACTCTCTACGGCGCGATGGTCGCCAACCTCTTTGCCGGACCGATCGGCGAGAAGCTCGCCGCGAAGGACGCCGAAGAGGTCCTCGTGAAAACCATGATCGTCGCAGGCGTCATGAGCATCCAGTCGGGCGACAACCCGCGCGTCGTCCAGGCCAAGCTCGCGACGTTCCTCCCGCCGAGCCAGCGCGATCAGGTCCTCGAAGAGGCCGCCTGATCCGCACACGCGAGGAGGGGACACGCCCATGCCGAAAAAACGCCAGAAAAAAGGCGGAGACATCCCGGAATGGGTCGTCACCTACGGCGACCTGATGTCGCTCCTGCTCTGCTTCTTCATCCTGCTCGCGGCCTTCAGCGAGCTGAAGCAGGACCGTGACTTCCAGGACGTCATCAAGAGCATCCAGGAGGCCTTCGGCTACCAGGGCGGCATCGGCGAGATCGACACGGACACGCCCCCCAACCAGTCAACGATCAGCACGCTCAACGAGTTCATCGATCGTGTCAACCGCGAGAAGAACGCGTCCGACAACCGCTCCGCCGCGCCCTCGGGTCCCGATCCGTCGACGCGGCACCTCACCGAGGGGCAGCGGACCGTCGTCGGCACCGAGGTCACCTTCTCGCCCGGATCGTCGGAGCTGTCGGCCGCCGCGCGGAACTACATCGCGAGCGAGGTCGTGCCCAAGCTCCAGGGGCTGAGATTCAAGGTCGAGATCCGCGGCCACGCGTTCGGACGGGAAGACCGCGCCGCCGCCGGCGACCTCGACGCCATGAGCTTCCACCGGGCAAAGGCCGTCAAGGATTTCCTCGTCACGCAGGGCATCAAGAGCAGCCGGCTGATCGTCGCGGCGATCGGCAACTCCGAGCCCCGCACCGTCGAGCTCTCGAACCGCGCCGGCATGGCGGCCAACCGCCGCGTCCAGATCATCCTCACCGAGATCCTTCCGGATCAGGTCCACCCCGACCCAAACTTTACGAACCCAGAAGCACGCTGAACGGACACACGCCAACGGAGCGAGATCAGCCATGGCCGACGACGCACAGAACAGCACCGACTCAACCGAAACACCGAAGGGCGGCATGCCCAAGAAGGTCCTCGTCATTGTCGCGGGTGTGATGGCCCTCGAGGTCGTGGGCGTCGGCGCCTTCCTCATGCTCTCCGGGGGCGGCGCGAGCGAAGCCGCCGCGACCATCGAAGCCGATCCCGAGAATGACCCCGATGCGTTCATCGAGCTGCCGATCGTGTCCGACCGCTACCAGAACATGCACACGGGCCGCGTCTGGCAGTGGGACTGCGAGATCGTCGCCCAGGTCCGCCGCCGCAACGAGACAGCCGTCACCTCCACCCTCGACCGGCGCACCGCCGAAGTGACGGCCGGCGTCGGCGAGATCGTCCGCAAGGCCACCCACACCCAGCTCCGTGAGCCCGAACTCCAGTCGCTTAAGCGGCAGCTGACCGTCTACCTGAACGAGGTCTTCGGCGATGACGCCGAGGGTGAAGGCCGGGTCGAGCGTGTGCTCATCCCGAAGCTCCGGGGTGCTCCCGCCGACTTCTAGTCGGACCGCTGCGCAAATCCCGCGCTCCGGATCCCTCGTCGCGCACCGATCGCGCGGGCGGTGCGCAGATTTCTCACCCTTCTAACGGAACATCGCCGATACTGCTTAGGCGCAGCGGGTCTGCGCGCTTGGCGGAGTCGAGCCATGACCGATGAGCAGGATGCCAACACGCCGGCCGAGGAGGGTTCCTCAGCTGCAGACACTCCGGCAACCGATGCCGCAGCAGACGCCGCCGCTGACAGCGGTGCCGATGCGGCAGAGGGGTCGTCGCCCGAGGGCGCCGGCGGCGATGACGCCGTCTCAGCATTGGCCGCAGCACAAGCAGCGATCTCCGCGATCGGGTCAGACGCGGCGTCGGCTGCCGGGGCCTCCCCGGCTCAGGCCCCGGCCCCGGCTCAGGCTCAGACCGAGCAGGCTCCGCCGCCACCGCCGCCCGCAACTATGCCGTTCTCCGCTCCCGATTTCACCGCCAACGACGACGAGCCGCTCCCCGAAGGCCTCGACCTGCTTTCCGATGTCAACGTGAACGTGACGATCGAGCTCGGGCGGACACGCATGCTCGTCGAAGACGTCCTCCGCCTCGCCGAGGGCGCGGTCGTCGAGCTCGATAAGCTCGCCGGCGACCCGGTCGATGTCTTTGTCAACGAGCGCCTTGTCGCCCGCGGCGAGGTGCTCGTTCTCAACGACAACTTCTGCATCAGAGTCAACGAGATCCTCGACGCCGACACGGTCGAGGACGATTAGCCCAGCAACCCACCGCCCGCACGGAAGCGGGGGTGCCAACTGCCAGGATGGCGCATGGCCCGGTCGTTCCTCCCATTCTGTTTCGCGTTCGCGGTGCTGTTCCTCCCGGCCGTCGCTGCGCACGGGGCTCAGGCCGAATCGCTTCCGCTCGGAGTCCCGGCCGCAGAGCAGACCCCGCTCGGATCACAGCCGCTCGGGGCCGGAGGATCGATCGGGTCGACGGTCGCGTCGCTCGCGGCCGTGATCGCACTGGTCGTCGCGTGCCTCACCGGCTACCGGTACCTGGCAACCCGGGCGGGCGGGCTCGCGGGGCAGGCCGCGTCCGTCGGAGCCCCGGCTGGCATCCTCGATCTGCTCGGCCGTTACCAGCTCGGCCGCGGCCAGTCGCTGCTCCTACTCAAGATCGATCGTCGCATCCTGCTCGTCTCTCAGGCATCGGGCACCAAGGTCGGCGCACCGCCGACGATGAGCACGCTCTGCGAAATCACGGACCATGAATCGGTCTCGTCGATCCTGGCCAAGGCGTCCGCTTCGGGTGAGCCAGCTTTCAAAGATGTCATCGCGACGCTTGAGCGGCAAGATCCATCGGGCGGCGCTCCAGCCCGACCCGATGACATCGAGGTCGTCGATCTGACCAGGCCCGCCAATCCGCTCGCGCCCTTCGCACGTCTCGCCGGCTTCGGAAGGAAGCGGGCATGATGCGTATCACGGCCCTGCTGCTCGTGGCCCTCGGTGCGTGGTCCATCGCCGCGCCCGCCTTCCCGCAGGTCGACCCGCAGGTTGGGCCGACGATCGACGAAGGGCTCCAGCGCGTCGCGGCTTCGGTCCTCCCGAGCGATCCGTCGACAGCCGACAACCCGATGGCGATGCTCGCCGCGGCCGCGCGCCTGCTGCCATCGCAGGACGCCGGTGCCTCGCCCGCGTCCCAGGATGCCCAAGGCCTCTCGGCAGCGATCAACATCATGATCCTGCTCTCGGTCCTCACGCTCGCGCCCGCGATCGTGCTCATGACCACGAGCTTCGTCCGCATCTTGATCGTCTTCGGCCTGCTCCGGCAGGCCCTCGGAACGCAAGGGCTGCCGCCGCCGCAAGTCATCACGGGCCTTAGCCTGTTCATGACGCTGCTCGTCATGTCGCCGACGCTCGAACGCGTCTACGACGAGGCGCTGGGCCCATACAACCGCGGCGAGATCCGCGAATACGACGAGCTCTGGGATGCGTCCAAGCAGCCGCTCCGCGACTTCATGTTCGACCAGATCGAAGCCACCGGCAACTGGTCAAGCCTCTACATGATCCTGAACTATCGCGGCATCGACACCTCCGACCCGCAGTCGCTGACCCGCGCCGATGTCGACATGGTCGCGCTCGTTCCCGCGTTCATGCTGAGCGAGCTGAAGACCGCGTTCCTCATGGGCTTCCGTGTCTACCTGCCCTTTCTCGTGATCGATATGGTCATCGCCGCGCTGCTGATCTCGATGAGCATGATGATGCTCCCGCCGGTGCTGATCTCGCTCCCATTCAAGCTGCTGCTCTTTGTGCTGGTCGACGGGTGGCAACTCGTGACCGGCGGGCTACTCGCGAGCTTCGCGCAGGAGGGCGTATCCGCGCGGCTCTCCGCCGTCTCCGCGGCCGCGGCAGACACCGCCGTCAACGCCGGCGTCCCGCCGGGCTAAGCCGCCACGCCTCCTCGCCTCCTCACCAAGGACTCCCGCCCATGCCCTACGACGAATCACTGGTGGCGCTCGTCCGCGAGACGGTCATGGTTGCGCTGAAGATCGTCCTGCCGATCCTCGGTGCCGGCGTCGTGATCGGGCTCGTTGTGAGCATCATCCAGGCGGTCACGTCTATCCAGGATCAGACGCTGACGTTTGTCCCCAAAATCGTCGTCATGATGGCGGTCGTCGTCGTGCTCGCGCCCTGGATATTCAACCGGCTGATCGAGTTCGCCGCCGAGCTCCTTTGGCTCGGCATGCCGTCGGGGCCGGCGTGATGCTTGCGCTCGAACCTCTTTTTCAGCACGGCATCGCGATGCTCGTTGTCGCCTTCCGCCTCGCGGGCATCCTGCTCTTCAGCCCGATGCTCGCCGGAGCCGCGATCCCCAGGCGTGCCAAGGTATTCCTCGTGCTCACCCTCGCGGTCGCCGTCTACCCGGGTCTCGATCCGACCTGGCACCTGCCCATGCGGTTCAGCCTCCTCACGGTCGGGCAGCTCATGATCACCGAAACGCTCATCGGCGCAGCGATCGGCTTCATCGCGAGCCTTCCGATCCTCGCGGTGCAATTGGGCGGACAGATCATGGGTCAGCAGATGGGGCTCGGCCTTGCCCAAGTGTTCAACCCCGAGCTCGAAACGAACACCGGCGTCGTCGATCAGCTGCTCTTCTTTTCTGCGCTCGCGGTCTTCATCTCGCTCGGCGGCATCGAGGCGATCTTCGGCTCGCTGATCCACTCGTACGAGTCGGTGCCGCTCGGCGCAATGACGCTCACGATGATCCCGCTCGACATGATCGTGGGCGTGCTCGGGGCGGGCTACGAGCTCGCACTCCGAGTCGCCGCACCGGTCGTGGCGATCATGATCATCGAGACCGTCGCCAGCGGCGTGCTCATGAAAACCATACCGCAGATCAACATCATGACGGTCGGCTTCGCGATCAAAACCCTCGCGGGCCTGTTCGCACTCGGCGCAGCAAGCGCAGCGATCTTTACCGTGTTCGCCGAAGAAGCCGTGTCCGTGATGAACGCGCTCCTCGAATGGTCGCAGCGGCCCATGCCCGGAGGCGCCGCCTGACGCATGGCCGAGCTCGGAGAAAAAACCGAAGAGCCCACCGGCCGCAGGCTCGCCGATGCCAGGCAGAAGGGCCAGGTCCCGAAGAGCCAGGACCTGACCGGCGCGCTGAGCCTGGTCGTCGCCGCCGTCACGCTCCTGCTCTTCGGCGGCTTTATCATGGGTCGGCTGCACGATCTGGTCACCCGCGGGCTCTCGACCGATGCAACCGGCCCGCTGGTCTCGCAGACCGCGGTCTTCGAGCTCGTCCGCGTCGCTGCGTACGACTCGGTCTACGCCATCGCCCCGGTCATGCTCATCATGTTCCTCGGCATCACGCTCGCGACGATCATCCAGACGGGCCTGCTGCTCACGACCAAGCCGCTCACGCCCGACCTCACACGCCTCAGCCCGATCAAGGGCGCGAAGCGCATTCTGGGCCCCCGCGGTGTGATCAAAACCGTCATGAACTGCCTGAAGCTGAGCGTTGTCGTCGCGGTCGCGGCGCTCGTGATCATGCGTAACGAGCCCAAGCTCATCCGCCTCGCGGTGCTCGATCCGACGCAGGCCGCCATGGTCACCGGCACGGTCCTCGCCGAGCTTCTCGCCTGGATCCTCTTCCTCCTCATCGTGATCGGCATCGTCGACTTCCTGTACCAGCAGTTCCAGCACAAGAAAGACCTCCGCATGACCAAGCAGGAGGTCAAAGACGAGATGAAGAACATGGAGGGCGACCCCGAGATGAAGCGCCGCCGCTTCAAGATCGCCCAAGACATCGCGTTGCAACGCGTGCAGCAAGACGTGCCCGACGCGGATGTCATCGTCACCAACCCGACCCACTTTTCTGTTGCCTTGCGCTACGCGGCCAAAGACGCCGCACCCCGAGTGGTCGCCAAGGGCGGAGACCATCTCGCGTTCCGCATCCGCCAGATCGCCATCGCGAACCGCGTCCCCATCGTCGAGCGCCCTCCGCTCGCCCGCGCTCTCTACTGGGGCACGGAAGTCGGGGACCTGATCTCTCCGGAGCACTACGAGGCCGTCGCCGAGATCCTCGCCTACGTCTACGAGCTTGAGGGCCGCGCCGCCGACGAACGCTCCGCGAGGCAGGCCGGGCAGACCGACGCACTCGATGAAGCACGGGAGGCCCAGCTCACCTGAGCGAGACCGCCATGGCACCCGAGCCCCCAAGCCTGAACACCGGATCGCCAGCGTGGCTGCAACGCCTCGCGAAGTACCGCGGCCTGCTCGTGCCCGTCGGGTTCATGCTCGCGCTCGGCGTGATCCTCGTGCCGCTCCCGCCCGTGCTGATGGACCTCTTGATCAGCGTCAACGTCAGCCTCGCGATCGTCGTCCTGCTCACGACGATCTACATGACCCGCCCGCTCGATTTCAGCGTCTTCCCGTCGCTGCTGCTCGCGACCACGCTCCTCCGCCTCGTGCTCAACATCGCCAGCACGCGGCTCATCCTGACCGCCGACGCGTCGAGCCCAGAAGCCGCCACGGGCGTCGCCGGCAAGGTCATCCAGGCCTTCGGCGACTTTGTGTCCGGCGACTCGCTGGCCGTCGGCGTCGTGCTCTTCCTCATCCTCGTCCTCGTGCAGTTCTTGGTGATCACCAAGGGCGCGACCCGCGTCTCCGAAGTCGCCGCGCGATTCACACTCGACGCCATGCCCGGCAAGCAGCTCGCCATCGATGCCGACCTCAACGCCGGAGTGATCTCCGAAGAAGAGGCCCGCGATCGCCGCGACGAGATCCGACGCGAAGCCGACTTCTTCGGCGCCATGGACGGTGCTTCGAAGTTCGTCCGGGGCGACGCGATCGCTGGCATCCTGATCACGCTCATCAACGTCCTCGGAGGCTTCGCCATCGGCACGCTCGAGCGGGGCTGGCCCGCCGGGCAGACCGCCGCCGTCTTCACCCGCCTCACCATCGGTGACGGCCTCACCAGCGCGCTCCCCAGCTTTGTGATCTCGATCGCCGCCGCCCTCATCGTCACACGCTCGGGCTCGAAAGCCGACCTCGGCACCGAGCTCACGGGCCAGCTCGCGAGCCAGCCCCGCGGCCTGTTCATCACGGCGACATTCCTCGCCGCGCTCGCGGCCACGCCCCTTCCCACGGTCCCGCTCCTCGCCAGCGGCGCCATCCTCGCGGGCGTCGCCTTCGCGATGAACCGCACCGCCCGCGCCTCCGAGACGCAGGCCCAGGAAGACATCCAGCAGCAGAACATCCCGGAGCCCCCGCCCATCGAGAAGCTGCTCAAAGTCGACACCCTCGAACTCGAGGTCGGCTACGGCCTGGTCGCACTCGTCGATGCCGGTCAGGGCGGCGACCTGCTCGACCGGATCAGCTCCACACGCCGCCAGCTCGCGCTTGAGATCGGCCTCGTCATGCCCCCGGTCCGCATCCGCGACAACATGCAGATCGATCCCACGACCTACCGCGTCAAGATCCGCGGGGCGACCGTCGCCGAGCACAGCGTCCAGCCCAAGCACCTGCTCGCGATGGATCCGGGCTTCGCGACAGGGCCGATCGATGGCACCAAAACAACCGAGCCAGCGTTCGGACTCGACGCATGGTGGATCGACCAAGCGCAGCGACAGCGAGCCGAGGCGCTCAGCTACACCGTTGTCGAGCCCACGAGCGTCGTCGCGACGCACGTCGCGGAAGTCGTCAAGCGCCACGCCGATGAGATGCTGACCCGCGAAGAGACCGCCAACCTTGTCGAGCAGCTCAAAGAGACCGCGCCGAAGCTCGTCGAAGAAGCGATCCCCTCGGCGATCTCGGTGGGCGACCTGCAGAAGGTCCTGCAGGGCCTGCTCCGCGAACGTGTGCCCATCCGCGACCTTGAGTCCGTTGTCGAGGCGATGGCCGAATGGGCCCCGCGCAGCAAAGACCCGGCTGTGCGCGTCGAATATGCCCGAAACGCGCTCCGCCGCACCATCACCTATCGATACGCCGCCGAAACCGAAACCGGCAAGCACGTGCTCCGGTGCATCACCCTCGATACACAGCTCGAGCAGCAGGTGCAGGGGTTCGTCGATCGGTCGGGCGATGCGACCTCGGTCTCCATGCCGCCCCGCACGAGCACGCGCCTCGCGTCGGCCGTCCTCGAAGCGCTCAGCCCGCTCACGCAAGCCGGCCACACCCCCGTGATCCTCGCATCGCCCCCGGTCCGCGGCCCGCTCTTCGAGGTCCTCTCCCCGCACGTACCGGACCTCGCCGTGCTCGGCTACAACGAGGTCATCCAGGGGATCGAGATCGAATCGCTAGGATACGTCCGCTGGCCTGCCGACGAAACCGATCAGCAGACGGTCCCCAGCCCCGCACCCGCCGGCGCGGCCTAACCACCGCGATCAGTCGCACCCGGCATTGAAATTGATGATCCATGCCGTGAAATCGGCGGGGGTCAGTTCGCCGTCGAAATTCTGATCCGCCGGGCACGCCGGCCGGGGCGGATCCTGAAACTCGTGCGCCCCGATATCGACCGCCAGACCGACAAGCGTCAGCCCCGTATCCGGCGTCGGCAGGTCATCGACCAGCCGCGGCAGACTATCGAAATCAAACGGCTCCACGCTCGAGGTCGAATACCGGGTCGCGTCCCCCGCATCGATACAGGGCGACAAAGCCGTGAGCCGGTAATCGCCCGACGCCGCATCGACGAACAGCGGGTCCGCATCGATCACCGTCGGGTCCGTCGCGAGCCCGCTCTCGATGTTGCTGTAAGGGGCGACCGACATCGAAACCTGCGGCGACGAGTTTCCCCTCACGATGCAGCTCTCGACGACCGTTTCATCGTCGCCGCCCACGCCGCCCGCACCCGAAGCCGACTGATTCCCGATGATCGTGCACCCGACCACCAGCGGCCCGCAGAACCTGGTATCCGTCGAGATCCCGCCGTCAATCTGGGCCGTGTTGTTCACGATCACACACTGACGCACCTCCGACGTGCAGAGCGTCAGCACGAGCCCACCCCCGGTGCCCGCGGATGTGTTCCCATCGATCAGGCACCGCTCAAGAAGCGTCAGGTCGTTCGACCCTGTGATCAGCACGCCGCCACCGACCGACCCGGCATCGTTCGACACGATCCGGCTGTCCCGCATGATCAGCCCGCTATTCTGCTGCAGGCCGACGCCCCCGCCCTGCGAGCCCTCGTTGTCCTCGATCACGCAGCGCTCAACGAGCCCGTCCGCGCCGATCAGCGCGATCGCGCCGCCGAAGTTGATCGCGTCGTTCCGGCGGAACACGCTGTCGCGCACCGTCACGCCGCCGCCCTCCACCGCGATCGCGCCGCCGTCCTTCCCGCCGACCGGCGGCAGCGTCCGATTGTCCTCAAACACACACCCGGTAAACGACGCCTGATCCAGCGAACCGACGTATACCGCGCCGCCGTCGTCCCCCGAGCCGTTGTCGAAGAAGCCGCAATCGACCGCCGCGAACGTCGCCGTATCGAACCCCGGCCCGCCCACGCGCACCGCGCCGCCGTCGCCCGTCGAAACGGCGTTCCGCAGATCGATCCCCTCGATCACGAGCCCCGATCCCGCCTCCGGCACCACCAAGATCGGGCCGTCGCCATCCCCGTCCAGCGTCGCCCGCATCCCGGCGGCCGATCGGATCGTCAGGTCGCGCACGCGCACCTCATACACGCCAAGGATCGGCGACCCCGATGCCAGCTCGATCGTGTCACCCGCCTGCACGGGCGAGACCGAGGGGTCGAGCGCGAACGCCAGCGTGGGCGTCTCCGAGCTCGGCACGACAAACACGTCCGATGCGCATGCCACGCCGCTCCAACCAAGGCACAACGGCGCCGCCAAGCTCAACCGCCCCAATCCGCCGGCCCGGTACCCAACCCGGTACCCAACCCGGCACCCAACCCGGTTCATCGATCCATCCATCGCTCACTCCTTTCGCGTCTCAATTCCAACCGCTGACCAGTCTGACAGGTCGAGCAAGCCGCCGATAGAACACGAATGACGTTTGTGATTGCTAAATTGTGTCGGCGTCCTCGGCGCAGTTTCTGCACCGCTCTGCTCATCGCATCCGGCCAAAACTGCCGACAGAGTCTCCAAGAGCCGCAACGGGCGGGCAGGATGCCGGCCAGCGGGCTGCCACGGAAGGCACCGATGCCCCTCAAGGTCTACCGCGCACGATCGATGAACGACGCACTCGCCGAGGTCAAGCGCGATCTCGGCGCCGACGCGGTCATCCTGCACACCCGCAACACCAAAGCCGGCGGCCTCTTCGGCATCGGGGCCCGCACCATCGTCGAGATCACCGCAACGACCGACGACAACCCGCCCACCCGACGCCCGCCAACACCTGCCCGCGGAGCAAGGCCCTCGCCGAGGATGATCCCGCGGACCGGTCCCGCCGAATCGGCTTTAGATGCGCCGGGGAACCCACCGGTGCTGGCCTCTGCGCCGCGAGAGATCCCGGCAGCGGACCCTCTCGCCGCGCTGCTCGCCAACGCGGCAGAGCCAATCGGCCAACGACACGAATCGCCCGGCCGATCCGCAGACCGTCCGGCTGCGACGCAAACGAACGCCTCCGGTCCCGTCGCGGTCTCCGTTCCAAGGCCGAGCCCGCCCGCCAGGACCATGCCGGTCCGCAACGGCCGACCCGCCCACGCGATGACCCCGTCCACCCCGGCGCACGAACCCGGCTCGGCCGACGACATCCAATCGATCAAACGCATGCTCGCGAGGCTCCTGCAGTCCTCGACAGCCGCCGGCTCTTCGACCGGCCGGACCGCCCACGCCGGCAGCATGTCTGACCCGCTCTTCGAGCACTATCTCAGGCTCCAGGAGCATGCCGTCGCGACGGAGATCGCCGACGATATCGTCGGCAGAGTCCGCGATGAGCTCTCGGCTGCCGAGCTCGCCGACCCCGACATCGTCCGCGAGACAGTCCTGCGGCACATCGCCAGCATCCTGCCGATCGCCGATGAGCCGGCGTCCAGCAAACGCCCCGCGGACGGACGCCCCCGCATCGTCGCCCTCGTCGGCCCCACGGGCGTCGGCAAGACCACCACCCTCGCCAAGCTCGCAGCCACCGCCAAGCTCAGACGCGGCAGGTCCGTCGGCCTCATCACCACCGACACCTACCGCATCGCCGCGGTCGAGCAGCTCCGCACATACGCCGATATCATCGGGCTCGAGCTCCGAGTCGTCTCAACGCCGGCCGACATGCGACCAGCCCTCGAATCCCTCGCCGATGCCGACGAGATCCTGATCGACACCGCCGGCCGCAGTCAGCACGATACCGAACGCCTCACCGAGCTCCGCGCCTTCCTCGATCAGGCCGATCCGCACGAGACCCACCTCGTCCTCTCGTCGATCGCAGCCCAGCCCGTGCTCGAGCGGGCCGTCGACAACTTCGCCCCGCTCAGGCCCAACAGGCTCATCATCACAAAGCTCGACGAGGCCGTGAACTTCGGCGTGATCCTCTCCGTCACAAAGCGGCTGAACGTCCAGCTGAGCTACGTCACCACGGGCCAGGAGGTCCCCGACCATATCGAGCCCGGCAAGCCCGACCGCCTCGCACGGATGATCCTCACCGGCGAGCACCACGCATGACCCCGCTCACCGGCACCGCGCCGCAGCCCCCGGCAGATGATCAGGCGACCAGGCTCCGGCGCCTGATCGATACCCCCCTCGCACGAACGCGGCCGACCGCCGCTCACGAGCTCGCCGATCCGCCCGCGCACTGTCCGACGCTGCACGCGCCGCCCATCATCACCGTCGCCTCTGGCAAGGGCGGCGTCGGCAAGTCCATCGCCGCGCTCTCGATCGCGCTCGAGCTCGCACGAGAACGCCGCGTCACCATCATCGACGCCGACTTTGGCGCCGCCAACACCGACGTCCTCCTCGGCATCGCGCCACTCCGCAGGCTCGACGAGTCGTTCCACACCCGATTCGCACCCGGACGCCGCCCCGCGGATATCGCCATCGACGTCGCCCCGAATCTCCGGCTCGTCCCGGGGATCGTCGGCGGGAGGCTCCTGCCCGACGCCCGAAGCCGCCGCGCGCTGCTCGAGAGGCTCGTCGATTTCCATACGTCGGCAGACGTGCTGGTGATCGACGCCGCCGCGGGTGTGCACCCCGCGGTGATCGATATGCTCGCCGCCGCTGACTGCCCGCTCCTTGTTGTCACGCCCGAACCGACCGCCGTCGCCGACAGCTACGCGCTGCTCAAATCCCTCGCCCGGACCACCTCGACCGATGCCCAGGCCCAGTCGGCAGCAGCCCGAGCGTTTATCGCCGTGAACCAGGCGCTCGATCGCCGCGACACCGAGCGGATCCACCGCCGCCTCGCTGCCGTGGCCGACCGGTTCCTCGGCATCCGCCCACCGCTGGCCGGGGCCATCCCGCGAGATGACCGCATCGCACGCGCCGTGCGAGCCCAGCAACTCGAGGCGATCCGCAGACGCCCGAAGCTCCGGCGAGCGATCCGCGCGATCGCGACCGGAGCCCTCGCCGCCGCGACCGAAGCGCACACCCTGCGCACCGCTCGCCGTGAGGGCCACGCCCGAGCCCGGCACGCCGATTGAGGCCAGTCTACCGCCGACGGTCTGCGCCGATTCTGACGGTCAATCCGGTCAAAATCAGCAGAAACCGCCGGCGGAGGTCAAGTCATGCCGAGCGGTGCCGAAAGTGAGAGCGGAGTGGTAGATGGCAACGCAAACCCGACCCTGGAAACGGGGGCCGTCGGACGTGTCTACGCGAGCGTGGCCGGTCTGGCGGGCTTCGTTGTTGCCATCCTGTCAGGTATCAACGCCGAGAATGCGGCGTCGAGCATCCTCGCCGACGCCATCGTCTGCATGATCGCGTGCTACCTTGTCGGGACCGCGCTCGGTGCGCTCGCTCAGCACGCCGTGGCGGCGCACTTGGTGCGCATGAAGCGCGAGCAGCCGATCCCCGAAGCCGCTCCGATGATCGTTGCCGAAGAGGCCCGCTCGTGATCGGGCGCGGCGGCAGCCCACATCACCGAAATTCATCGCAGACCCGCTGGCGATACTTGTGCGGTGCCGTTAGTATGACACCGCTCACGGATGAGCAGCCGAGCCAGAGCCACTTGGGGGAGCCGCACGATGCGGCCTCGACTCTGGCCCGGTTCGAGACAACCGAATCGTCAGTCGCCCGGTCAAGGAGAGACCCATGACGACGGCTAAGCCGAAATCAGTCAAGCGATCGAGCGCGCGGGGGGCATCCGGGTCGCGCCGGTCACGTGCTGTTACGATCGACGTGTCGCTCTCAGAGCGGCCACCCGAAGAGCTGTGGGCCGAATACGCCACGACCCGCGCCGAGCCCATCCGCAACTTCTTCATGGAGAAGTACTACCCGCTCGTGCGGTATCACGCCGAGCGCGTCCACGCGAGGCTCCCCGACGAGGTCAACATCGAGGATCTCGTCCAGGCCGGGGTCTTCGGCCTCTGCGACGCGATCAACGCCTACGACCTCGAGCGGCAGGTCAAGTTCGAGACCTACTGCGCGCCGCGTATCCGCGGCGCCATCCTCGACGAGCTCCGCCTCATGGACTGGGTCCCGAGGCTCGTCCGCCACCGGTCGAGCAAGGTCGAGCAGGCCCGCCAACGCATCGAGATGGCCACCGGCCGACCAGCTAGCGAAGAAGACATCGCCAAAAAGCTGGGCGTTGAGGGCGAGGAGTTCGAGAAGATCCGCCGCGATTCGTCCGCCGTCGGCACCTTCAGCCTGACACGCAAGGCCTACTCCTCCGACGGCGACAAGGATGTCCGCGAGATCGATGTCATCCGCGACGACACCCAGGTCAACCCCGTCCGCACGCTCGAGCGCAAAGACCTCCAGGACCTCATCACCAAGGGCCTGAGCCGGGCCGAACGGCTCATCGTCATCCTGTACTACTTCGAAGGCATGACCATGAAGGAGATCGGCACCACGCTGGATCTCTCCGAGTCGCGTGTCAGCCAGATGCACTCGAGCATCCTCGCGCGCGTCAAGGCCCAGGTGCAGCACCGGATGGGCGAGCTCCAGCCGACGCCTGAGTGATCAGCACGGCCGGGCCTGCATCGTCAAGTGGTTGCGAGGTCGGCTGCAGATTCGTACCGTACACTCCGCCGATGACCATCGCCTGTATTGCGCTCGGTTCCAACCTCGGCGACCGCGCCGCGGCGATCCGCGGTGCACTCGAGCTGCTCAACGCTACAAATGGCATCGGCGTGCGGGCGGTGAGCGATGTCGTCGAAACCGAGCCCGTCGGGCCGCCCGGGCAGGGTCCCTACCTCAACGCAGCAGCCGAGCTCCAAACATCGATCCCCGACCCGCGTGCTCTTCTTTGGACCATGCTCGACATCGAGCGTCAACTCGGGCGTGATCGCTCGCGATCGCAGCGGTGGGGACCCCGTACGATCGATCTCGATCTGCTGACCTTCGGCGAAAGCGTTCTCAACGAGCCCGAGCTGACGCTCCCGCACCCCAGGCTTCACGAACGGACGTTCGTGCTCGTACCGCTCGCTCAGATCGCGCCAGACACCGTCATCCCAGGCCTCGATTCGACGCCCACCAAGCTGCTCACGGACCTCCGCGACGCGGCCCCGCCGGCGGCTGCACCGTGACCCATCCCTTGCTCAGCCTCGTCGTCGCCTTCATCCCATTGGCAGCTGCGCCCCAGCCGACCGATGGTGCCCCTCTCGATCGAGGCGTCGCAGATGTTGATGAAGCGCTTTCGCTTCTCCACTCCGCCTACGCGGGTGAGCCGGTCGCCGAGACGCTGACGATCGAAGTCCAACGGACCGATGGCCCGTCCGGCCTCTTGTCTGCGGAGCTCCGCATCGCTTCCAGCCCGCCAACTATCCGCTACGACACGCGAGGGCTCGCCTTTGTTGCGGATGCCCATCGGCTGACGGCGGTCCGTGCCTCCCAGCCCGATTCACGCCTTGTCTTCGTCCTCGAAGACGCAGATGCCGCGCCGGCTGAGCGCCTCGCGGCAGCCATCTCGCTGCCGCCGCTGCCGCAGCTCTGGGCTCCGAGCAACGGATCGCCACCGGAAATCACCGACCCCACAATCGGCGCGGTGCGATTCGTGGCTGCTGCCTCGGACTCGGGCAAGATCACGCTCTCTGGGGTCAACGCCTTCGGCGACGTCCTGCTCGAAATCGATGCACGCACCGGCAGGCTCATCCGCCTCGTCGCTCCGATCCGTGAAGGCATCGTGGAAACGCGAGCCGCGCCCACGAACCCGGGCGATCCGGCGAGCTGGAGCATCGACACCCGCGGGCTCCGCCGGGTGACACGCATCGAGCATCTCGCCAGCCGTCTGCCTGAGTTCCAGACCGGCCAGACCCTCCCTGATCTCGCGCTCTCAACGTTCGAAGGCACGCCGACCGACCTGGCGTCGTGGCAAGAGAGCGTGCCCGCGTCCGCTCCCCGCGCGCCGTGGTCGCTTGCTGTCTTCGTCGATGCGACAGCCATCGGACCGGGGGAAGCGCTCGCCGAAGCCGCGTTTGCGATCGATCGGATTCAGCGGGCCGCTCTCGATCGCCGCGTCGACGCTGAGCCCGCCGAGCGGTTCTGGCTCCGCTTCCGGCCGCTCGTGGTCATCGTGCTCGACGGAGTCGCGCCGACCATGCCAAGGTCCGATGCCTGGGCGGCGGACGCTGGCATCGAGGCGGACATCCTGCTCTCGGCGTCGCCCCGCGACACGATCGATCGGCTTCCGAGGGCCCGCGTGGTGGCCGTCGCGGTCGATGCCGAACGCACGATTGGCGCCGTGCAGCAGATCGATACGACCGAAGGCGCAGCCGCCCTCATCGAGCAGATGCTCGTACCGACGCGGAACGCGCCAGAATAAAGCCGAACTGCGGGGCCGCTCCAGGATCCGCCGCGACGCGGTGCCTCAGCCCGCTTCGGCCCGCGGGTGGGCGTCCTTGTACGCTTCTTTGACGCGCTGCGTCGAAAGGTGCGTGTACACCTGCGTCGTGCTCAGGCTCTGGTGGCCCAGCAGCTCTTGCACGCTCCGCAGATCCGCGCCGTTGTCGAGCAGGTGCGTTGCGAAGCTGTGACGCAGCGTGTGCGGGCTGATCGACGGGTCGAGCCCGACCTGCCGCAGGTACTTATCGAGCTTCCGGCGAACGCTTCGGCTGCTGAGCCGCTCCGCGTGCTTGTTGAGGAACAGCGGCCGACCCGAACCGCCGTCCGCCCACGCAAGGCGGAAATGCGGGTCGCGCTCTGCCATCTCGATGTAGCTCCGGATCGCAGCGATCGCGTGCGCGCCGAGCGGCACGAGGCGCTCTTTCTTGCCCTTGCCGCGGACCCGCATCGCCTCGCCCGCGAGATCGAGATCATCGCGGTTGAGCGAAACAAGCTCGCTCACCCGGATACCGGTGGAGTACAGCGTCTCGAGCATCGCCGTGTCGCGGCAGCCCAGCACGTCGCTGTTGCCCGGCGCCGAGAGAAGCTGCTCGACCTGCTCGATCGTGATCGCCTTCGGAAGCCGCTTGCTCTGCCGGGGCGTGCGGATGAGCGTCATGGGATTCTTCGGCGCGAGGCTCACCCGGTTGGCCCACTTGTAGAACGACCGGAGCGTTGCGATCTTGCGGGCCATCGTGGCCGCCGAATATTCCTTCTCAGACAGGTGCTCCAGGAAGCCACGGATCAGATCGGCGTCGGCCTCAAGGATCTTGCCGGTCAGCGTCCCTTGGCTTGTGCCCGCCCCGTTGTCGCGGCTCGCAAGCTCGGCCGCTTCCGCCGGGCCCGCCGGGTCGAAGCCGGTCTGCGCGACAAGGTGCTCGATGAACTGACGGAGGTCCGCGCCATAACACCGGGCGGTGTAGGGGCTGAAGCGGCGCTCATCGACGAGGTAGCTCGCAAAGCGTTCTGTGACCGGGAGAGTTGACATGCCCGAGCTCCTTCTCGTTCAGCCGTCTGCTGAGCCGTCCAAGTCGTGCCGGGCCTCCCTGCCGCAGATGCACCACCGTCGAAACCACCATTTCCGTCCGCGTTGTTCCGCCGCCACCACGGCCGGACTCAGCGCGAAGACACCCGTGCTCTCGCGAGCCGCAGCCGCTCTTCGTCGACCAGTCGGCTCACGGCGGCATGCGCCGCGAATTCCGTAAACAGAGGCATGCTCTTGAGATACGTCCGCCATCCGCCGGCGGATCCGGGCTCGTGTCGGCCCCGGGCGTACCGCCGGAGCTCCATCTGCGTCCCGTGGTTTCGGCCGTCGAAGACTACCGCCACGCTCGCCGACGGGAGCGATCGGAACCTCGCCGTCGCGCCGTTGCCGGGAGCCGATCCGACGACCGATCCCCGAAGCTCATCGACCGAGATCCCGCCCGGGTCGCCCAGAAACGCCTGCCCGCCCTCGAGAGCGAGCGCGAGCCCGATCCTCGGCGGGTCATAGGGATCGAACGCCGTGACCGCCCCGATGATGAGGCCGTTCACGCCAAGCCGGTCCGCGAGCACCCTCGCCTCGCTGGGCGAGGCGACCGACGTCATGCCCAGGCCCCGCATCTCTGCGAGCACCCTGTTCAGCGGAAGGCACCTCACGCCCTCGATCTGCTGGCACGATCGGACGACCGCGTCGCTCAACGCATCGAGGTTGAGGATCGTCGTACCCGAATCGTTGCGGAGCGGCACAACCGCCCACAACGCTTCACCAACCGACGAGTCGTAAGGCGACGTGGTCACCCTCGGCGGCGTCAGGCCCGGGCCCTGACAGCCGGCGAGCGCGACCGCCGCCGCAATCGGCAGCACCGCACGTATCCATCGCATGCACTCTGCACTTGTCATGGCGTCCTTGCCTTTCTGAGCGGGGCCTCCGTGCCGCGCCGGTTCGTCTTGCAATCGCGTCGCCGCCCGATCGAGGCGGCGACGCGGACTCCTCCGAGGTCCTTACTCGTTCCCGACGTCGCTCTCGATCGGGAACGTCGCGACCGACGGGTCACGGCTCGATCCCAGGCTGTCCGTCAGGTCCTTGCGGTTGACCGTGTTGGTGTTGGGGGCTGCGTTCTGGTTTGCCGTACGGGTCCCGCCGAAGCCGCTCACACCGATGAAGGGCTCGCCAGCAGCGAGCACGGCCTCGTTCCCCGCGAGCGACCAAATGTTGTCCGTTCCCGAGCGGTCGCTGATGAAGAAGATCTGGTTGTTCTCACCCCAGCTGGGCATCAGGTTCACCGCGTCGTCGGCCGTCAGGTTGGTCTCGCCCGTGCCGTCGATGTTGAGCATCCAGATGTCCGCCCGATCGGGCTTGGCGGCGTTGGTGACGGCATCGAACGGCACCGCCGAGAACGCGACGCGGTTGCCGTCGCGGCTCCACGTCGGGTTGATCAGCGCGGCGTCCGCTCGGCTCGCGAGTTCGGTCAGGTACCCGGCGTCTTCGCCCAGAATGTCCATCGACCAGACGCTGAAGAGACGGCTCCCGCGCTCGCGGGCACGCTGGAAGACGATCCGGTCGGCGCCGTTGGTCCCGACGCCCGCGACCGGGCAGAACTCGGGGAAGAGCCCGAAGCCGATCTGCTGCTTGACCATCGGGTTGGTCACGTCGACCTGCCAGAGCTCCCAGCGCTGGCTCACCGGGCCGAGGCGGCAGTAGACCAGGCGCGTGCCGTCGGGCGACCAGCTCGGGTGCAGCTCGTGGGCCGAGTCGTCGGTGATGGGCCTCGCCTGCCCGCCGTCGGCGGATGACACGAAGATGTTCCAGTTCCCCTGGCGGTTGCTGGCGTAGGCGATACGCGAGCCGTCGGGGCTGATCGTCGGCATGACGTCATGCCCCGGGTCGGTCGTGATCTGCGTGACAACGCGGCTCTGCACGTGCTTGCGGTAGATGTCCGCCGTCTCGCGGTGACGCGTCGACGCGAAGTAGGTGTACATGCCGTCGGAGGTCACCACCGGATCGAAGTCGGCGCCCACGGTCGAGAACGACACGCGGCTCAGGTCGGCCGCGTCGTACGCGTCTGCCGCAGCGGGGTTGCCCTGCGCAAACGCCCGGCCGCTCACGTCGCCGAAGACATCGACAGGCGAGCCGAAGCCCGTACCCGGCCCGACGCCTTCGGCCTCGGTCTCGCCGTTCGCGGCGACGAGGGTCTCCCAGGCGTTCTCGTTCGAGTTCCGCCAGGCCGATTGGCCGCTCGGGCCGTTGGACAGCACCGGCCCGTCCTCGCCGGCCGCGGCGGATGACGTCTCGTTCCAGGCCGAGTCGGATGTATATGAGCAGCCCGAGGCGAGGCCTGCCAGGGCGAGCAACGGAAGCAGTCGGGGGGTCGTCGTCATAGCAGCACTCCGAGCAGCATCCCCCGGTCCGTGGGGATCTGCGTGATCTCATCAACGCCAGCGCTGCTCCGCAGCTGCTCCGCCGACCCGAAACGCCGGCGGCCTTTATCGGACGCCGTCAGTTCTGAGATCGGTTCCCGCCTCCCGGGACGTGCAGCAAATCGGACGTTCCGACGTCCCAGATAAGCCCAACGCAAAGAACTGCGCGATTCTCGGAGCAGACCACCAACAGCTCGTGTGCTGTCCGCTGCCGCGAATAGCTGTAAGTGACTTTAAATACGTCACTTAGGCTGCGCTGCGCGATTCCACGATCGCCGGGGTCTCCCCCGAACGCTGCCAGACGGCATCCCGCCCCCGCGGCTGCTGGCCGATGAGCAGATGGTCCAAGTAGAGGGCGAGTTGCTCCGACGTGAACTGGCCCAGAAAGGCGGCGGTGGCTGTCGGATTGAGCTCGATGATCCGGTCGATCAGCGTCTCCCGATCGCCCGGTGCGCTCGGCGGCGGTCCCGACGCCGTCGCGGGCGGCGTGGCGGGGGCAAGATCATCGAAACCGAACAGCGTTTCCATCGGGATGGCTCCGGCGGCAGGCGGCAGGCGAACACAGGGCCAACGGCTCCGCCGGGGCATCGAGAGAAACATACCTCGGCATGCAGGACAACAAACCTCCAGCGGACACGACATGACGAGCACACCAGCCACCGTGACGCATCTGATGCAGGCAATTCATGCCGGCGAGATCCCGGGCTTCGGCCGGTTTGTGAGCACAAACCCCGCCGAGTCCTTCTCGGCACGAACGCCGCACGCCGGCAGGGTCATCGCCTGGGCCGGCTGGCTCGACGATGCCAAGGCCGATCCGGAAGCGGGCACGTTCGAGCCGGACTTTCAGGTCTGGACCGATGCCGGCTGGTCGGCGCTGCGGTCCGAACTGGCGGCGGGGCATCCGCACCGTGTCGAGGCTGGCGGGACGATCTGCCTGCGGCCGCACGCCCGGTGCGTCGTTTCGGACCCGCAGTCGTGCCTGACGTTTCTGCGTGACGACCCGCCTTCGAGCGTCGAGATCCTGTATGACCCGGTCGCGATGCTGACGCCCGACATGCTCGAGCATGTCGAGGACCACCTGGCCCGCGCTTTCGAGGCCGCCGCGGAGATGCCCGCGGATCGTCTGGCCGGCTGCGTGGTGGCGGCGCCGCGGCTCGAGGCGGGTCGCGTCGTTCATGCGGCACTGGCCGAGTTCCCCAAGCTCGGCGGTTTCATCCGCGAGGCGTGGGCGGCGTCGCCGCTGGCGAGCAGGCCCTTGCTCGTGACCGACCGCCGGGACGCCGAGGGCTAGACTTTGACCGCATCACCTGCTGCCGGGGGCATACATGAGCGACGATTCGAACGGTCAGGCGCAGAACGGAACGAACGGAGAAGCCGGCGGCGACGGCCAGGCCGCGCGGCTTGATCACCCCGTCTTCGCGGCGGTCAAGGCGGCGTTCCCTGCCAAGCGTTTCCGGGCGACCGAGTTTCGAGGCGAGGCCTCGCTCGTCGTCGACCCGGCCGACCTGCACGAGGTGCTCGCGTTCCTGAAGCAGGATGAAGCGTGCGACTTCCATTTCCTGTCCGACCTTTTCGGCGTCGATTACCTGAACTACCCCGCCGAGATGCCCGGGCGGTTCGGCGTCATCTACAACCTCTGCAACTACACGAGGCCCGACCGCTTCATGGTCAAGACATACCTCGACCCGTCGCTGCCGACGGACGGCATCGAAGAGGATCCGGCGCTCTACCTCGATAGCGTGTGCGACCTGTGGTCCGGCGCGGAGTGGCCCGAGCGTGAGGTGTTCGACATGTTCGGCGTGCGCTTCCGCAACCATCCGGATCTGCGGCGGATCCTGACTTGGGAGGGTTACCCGGCCCATCCGCTCCGCAAGGACTACCCGGTGAAGGGACGCGGCGAGCGGGACATGTACCGCGTGGTCGACCGCACCGACGCCTGATCGGCGCTCTGCCTCGTTAGCGGGGCACGGCGACCGGGCTGGGCCGGATGACCTCGATCCGCCCGCTTTCGATGGCCCACGTGAGCTCCGCGGCTGTGATCGGCGATGCCCGGTTCTCTCCGAAAAGCGTCACCCATCCGCTGCCGGCGGCGGACGCGGTCGCGACCCCCGTGACCGGCTCGTACTCGAGCGTGTCGCACAGCATCTGCTGAGCGCCCGACCTCGCCCAGACGGCGCCGGCAGCGTCGACTCCGAGCAGGTCCGATCCATCGGTCGGATCCGTGAGGCGTGTGCCGCCCTCGGCGTCGAACGCCGCGTCGAGACGCTGGCATTCGAGCTCGATGACGCCGCGGCTTCCGCCCCCCGGTCGGTGCACCATGCGCACGCGGCGCTGCATCGAGGCGACGCCCGCCGGGCGATCGAGAACCATCGACCCGTCCCAGTCGAAGAGCGCTGAGCCGCGTCCTGCGGACGATGCCGCATCGCCCGCCTCGGCGGTTCCGCGGGTGTCGGACAGGACGAGCCTTCCCGCGGCGGGCACCCGGAGCACGCCCGCGGCGTTGTCCGCCTCGATCCTCTCGCCCACGATCGCGGTCACGCGTTCCGGTTCGGCAGCGCCGCGGCCGCCGAACCGCACGAGCTCCGCGGAGGCCCGCCGCTCGGGTGTCCCGGTCGCGATGGCGCTCACGAGCCGGCGCTCGTTGCCGAGCACGCCCGACTCGGCGTTCTGGCCCTCGCCTTCTGGCAACGGCTCGACGATCGCCGTGAGCCGATCGCCGCGGAACGTGTCGCGGGTCAGCAGCGTCGGCGTCGACACGATCTCGACGTCTCCTGATGTTTCGAGCAGGCCCGTGCGATCGGCGTATCGCATGGACCCTGCCCACGTCGCGGTGAGCCTCGTGGGCGCGCCCGAATCGTCGGTGATCGTGAGGCGGCCCGGCGTTGGTGTCGCGATCGAGGCCTCGGCGTCGTTCAGCTCGATGCGCTCCGACTCGATCGTGGCGGTGCCTGTGGCGACGACGCCGGGGAACCCTTCGATCGTCGCCTCGCGGGTATCGACCGTGATAGATGCGTAGTCGCCGATCGCGTACGTGTCGTCGCCTCGCTCATACCGCACGTCGGTCCGGGCGATCGCCGAGGCGAGCTCGGTCTCTCCCTGGTCGGTCTGAAAGAGGTCCGCGTCGAGCTCGTCGGCCCAGAGGCGCTGGTCGCCTTGCTCACCGCGGACGCTGCCCCGGGCCGCGGCGAGCCTCGGCACCGATTCGCCGCCGGCGACGTCGAACGACACAACAACGCGATCCGCCGTGAGTGCGCCGCGCTCGGTCGATGCGTCGACGTTGCCAGCGAGCACGACCCGCTCGATCGGCGAGGTGTCGTCGGCCTCGGCGAAACGGGCGTTCAGGTCGTCAGCCGTGACGCGCGAGCCGCCATCGATGAGCTCCACGCCGCCCGAGGCGATCGCCTGCTCGAGCGAGCCGGTCATCCAGTCTCCGGCCACACGGAAGACAACGTCCGCCTGCTCGGTCCACGACACGGATCGCTCGGCATCGGTCGTGAGTCGGCCGGGGCCCTCGGCCTGGCCGATGCCGGTCCCGAGCCCGAGCGTCAGCCTCTCGGAGACGAGGTCGCCGCTGCCCGCGACGGTTGCGCGGGCGGGCTGCTCGGCCGAGCCGGTGAGGGACAGCAGCTTCGTCGTCATGCCATATGCGATCTCGTCAGCATCGCCGCGGGCGTTGATTTCGTCGTCCTCAAACTCGACTCGGTTGCCCTCATCGACCTCAAAGCGAAGGGCGACTTCGTCTCCCGCTCCGAGCGGGGCCGGACGCTCCGACATCGGGATGACCGTTGCCGGGCCCGAGCAGCGGAAGGTGACCGGGGCCTCGAAGCCGGCGTTGTCGGTGTCGCGATCCGAGGTTTCGGGCTGGCCGGCGATCGTCATTGAGATCAGCGCGGCTTCGATCGGAAAGGTGGGCGATGTCGGCGCGCCGGCGAAGCCCGTGCCCACGATCGAGTTGTCTTCGAGCCGGACCCATGCCCTGGCGCGATCGGATCGGATCCTGCGCGAGGGCTGGCTGATGACGACGTCGCCGTTGAAGGTCGCCGCGTAATACTGCTCGACGGGGCTCGGCGGCGGGTCGGCGGGCTGACGAGCACCAGCCGGAGCTCGCGTTCCACCCGTGTCCGCGCGGTGGTCATCGGATGCCGTGGCCGAGCCGGTTTCGGTCGCGTCGTTGCTCGACGCGTCGCGCGACCGATCATCCGCGAACGAGCCGGCGGTCTGGATCGTTGCGACCAGCCCGCCTCGGACCTCGAAGTACTCGAGCCGCTCGTCGACCTCGTTGAGCACGGCGCTGAACCCGACGCAGTCGGCCACGACACGGTCGCCCTCGATCCGGACCGGCTCGGTCGTGAAGATTTCGCCTGCGAGGGAGTCAAACTCGAGCCAAGCGGTGGTCAGGCGAAACCCGGCAGCGGACGGTTCGGACGCCGCGCCGTCGCTCGCGATCTGCTCGACGACGACATCGCCCTCGAAGCGGCCCGCTTCGGGCTCGCCGCCGACGGTGGGCATGACGAAGCTCGCCCGGTCGGAGCTGATCTCGATGACGGTGCCGTCGCCGACGAAGTAGCGCGCTCTGGGCTCGGCGAGCTCGTAGGCATCGGTGCCCGGCACGGGGTCGGAGGACGCGCTCTCGACCTCCCACGCGATGCGGGCCGGGTCGTCACGGTCTTTGAGGGTGAGCCTGAGGTTGGTCGAAGAGCCGAGCGTCTCGCCGTCGCGGAGGTCATCCACCGGTCCGACGGGCTGAAGCAGGCTGGGCACGTCCTCGGCCGCGATACCCCGCTCTGCTAGCTCGCCCGATCCGCCACCCGATCCGCCGCTGACGAGCAGCACGATCGCGACGAGGATCATCGCGATGGCGACGGCGATCAGGATCGCGGGGACGCCCGCTCCGCGCGATGAGCCCGGTCCGCGCGATGAGCCACGTTGCCGCCAGGTGCCGAGTCGGGTTCCACGGTCTGCGTTCATCTTCGCATCCTACCGCGCCCCGATGGGCCGGCTTCCACCGAGCGCCGCTACCGGCCGCGATACCTGGCCATCGCCGTTTCGAGTTCACCGCGTGCGGAGAGCAGGTGCTCGATGAGCTCCCGCACGGCGCCCCGGCCGCCGGCCTGCTCGCAGACGAACGCGGCGACTCGGCGGACGGCATCCGCAGCGTCCGACGGGCACGCGGGAAACCCGACACGCTCGAGCACCGGGAAGTCGTTCCAGTCGTCTCCGATCGCGGCAACGTGCGCGGGATCGACGCCCGTTTCGGACAGTACCGTTTGCAGCGCGGCCGCCTTGTCCTTGGCACCTTGGGTCACACGCTCGATGCCGAGCTCCGCGGCGCGGGCGGCGAGCGACCCGCTGGTGCGCCCCGTGATGATCGCGACCCCGTAGCCCAGGTCCTGCCACGCTCGGATGCCCAGCCCGTCCTTGATGTTGAAGCGTTTGGTTTCACGCCCGTCTTGATCGAGCGCGACGCTGCCGTCGGTCAAGCAGCCGTCAACGTCGAGGATGAGGAACGTGATCTGGGCCGGGTCGGTGTGGGGCATCAGTCCTGCACCAGCCTCAGCGCGATGAGGTCCTGCACGTCGAGCAGGCCGACGGGTCGGCCCGATGCGTCGACGATCGGGATCTCGTCTTGCCTGTGCTCGCGGAAGAGCGTGACGCCGTCGCGGACGAGCGCATCGTCGGGGAGCGTGCGGGGGCTGCGGGTCATGGTGTTTGCGATCGGCTCGCGGAGCC
>JBCBNT010000042.1:0-25575 GCA_039821685.1 Planctomycetota bacterium
AAGAAGAGCTTGAGCTGGTACTGCTCGCCCGGCTCAAGGCCCAGGTCCTCGGCTGCGTCGTCAAGGTTGATCGATTCCTTGAGCTGTCCGTGGACGCCGCCGAGGTCGATCACGAGCTGGCCGTTGATGAAGACCCATACGTCATCGTCGCCGGTGAAGCTATAGATCAGGTCGTTCTCACGCTCCTTCGGATCGGTGAAGGTGAACTCGGTTTCGAGCTCGTAGGTGAAGTGGAAGTTGTGCGTGCCTGCGGACGCCCAGCGGAGGCCCTCCATCGAGAGGCCGTAGCCTGCGCTGTCGATCGGGAAGAAGTACTCGGGCTTTTCCTTGGCGAAGACGTAGACGGGGCCGCTGTCGCGTTCCTGCCGCTCGAGCTCGATGGTGAGCGGCATGGAGACGTTCACGCCCGGCACGTCGCGGAACCACTGGTCAAAGCTTTCCTGCGAGGTGACCTTGGCGTTGGAGCCCCAGCCGCGGGATGCGGCGGCGTCGACGTCGAGCTGTGGCTTGCCGTCGCTGCCGAGCTCATTGAGCACCATGCCGTCGAGGGCGCCGATGTATGCCTCGAAGTCGGGGTGTGTGACCTGGAAATCTCGGACGACGCCCGTGATGCGGAGCGTGTCGATTCCGGCTGTGGGGTCGTCTGTGCCCTGCGCACCGCCGGTGATGGCGAACGCTGCGAGTACCGTCGTGGTTGTCAGCATTGCGTGTCCTCCCGCTGGATAAATCGTGACGGTGAATCACTGCAATGCGGGGGACCGCGGGGCCACCCGATTGGGGTGCCGGGGTCTTGAAAGTTGGCGGCACAGCCGCGCCAGCCGGCACCGGCTGCCCCAGGTTCACGGCTCGATGTGTGGCGGCATCGCCGGCGGAGTGGCTATCGGTCGAGCTGGCGTTGGATCGGGTTGACGAACGTCGGTTCGGGGTTGAGCCTGCCGAAGTAGACGTTTCGTGACTGGCCGGCGTTGACCATCACGAACGGGACCCGGTCTTGGCGGTCCGGCTCGAGCCAGAGCAGGCCCTCGAGCTCGTCGGTCGGTCGAACGAAATCGACGACTTCCCGGGAGATGATCTCTCCGGCGTCATCGAGCGTGATCTCGGTGAGGCGGTACCCGAGGCCCTCGGTCTGGTTCTGCACGAGCCAGAGCTGGCCGGGATTGCCCCTCGAGGCCAGCGACTGCACCCACGGGCCGCAGGCGGCTTCGCTCACGAGCACTCCGGGCTGGGATGTGTTGTCCGCAGCGAGGAGCGCGACGGGGTCGTACAGGCGGAGTGCGTTGGCCTGGTCGCCGTAGTCGCTGGTCGCGAGCGTGACGCGGCCTCCCGGGAGTGTGAGGAACATGGGGCGGGTGCCGTTCACGGCGGCGTCGTCGTCAACGGAGTGGATGACGCAGCCGTCGAGGGTTCCCTGGCGGATGGCGCGGGCGAAGTCGATCTGGAAGAGCCTGCCGCGGCCTTCGACGGTGTCGCCCAGCCAGTAGCCGAAGTTGGGGTGCCAAGTCAGCCCGGTGGGGTGCGGGGCGATGTCCTGCCCGCCTTCCGTGAGCCTGATCTCTCGGCCGCTGGGGAAGAGGGTTGTGAGGTCGTTGTCATCGGTGGAGAAGAAGAACTCCCTGATGATGCCGGGGCCGTTCGTGCCGTCGTCGTAGAGGTCGCCGAAGACGTAGACGAAGTTGCCCTCGGCGAAGATGCCCTGCGCTGCTCCGACGCCCTGTGCCTCGGCCGCGTGCGTGACCTCGTACAGGCCGGACGAGGACAGGACCGGCGTCGGCCGGGGCGCGTCGGGTGTCGGGGGCGGGGGTGTCTGCTGGATGCAGCCGGCGATCGCGGCGAGCGCGGCAAGCAGTGAGCATCGGGCGAACGGGCGGATGTGGGAACGGGTGGTCATCGGTGCGATCCTTCGCGGGGTGTCGTACGTGGTGGAGTCTATCGCGCTTTGCGGGCGGCCACGCAGACGATGAAGCTGTCCCCGAGCCAGTCCGGGTCGGTGATGGGCTCGGCGTAGACGGTGCCGTCGTCGTCCTCGGCGTCGGGGAGCTGGGCGAAGACCTCGACCGAGCCGAAGCCGGCGTCGGTCATGGCGTCTCGGAGCTCGGGCAGGGACCAGAGCCTCCAGCGGTACACGAAGGCGTCTGGGAGCTCAAGCACGCACTCGTCGGCGTCGAAGACGCGGAAATGGAGCACGTCGGTGACCATGCCGGTCATCGCGTTGGCCTCACGCTGCTCCCAGGTGTAGACGGCGTGGCGTCCGCCGGGGAGGGGGATCTGCTTTTCGACGGAGCCGAGGATGTAGGCGGATTCGCCGCCGTAGGTGTCGCAGACGAAGACGCCACCCTCGGCGAGCCTTTCGTTGGCTCTTGCGAGGTAGGCCACGAGCTCTCGGCGGGTGTGCAGGTAGCCGATGGAAAAGTTGCCGGCGTGCAGCACGTCGACGGGGCCGTGTTCGTGGTTGTCGGTGACGTCGCCGACGATGGTCGTCAGTCGATCGATGCCGGCGGCGCGGGCGAGGGCCTCGGCGTCGAGGTCGATCGCGACGGCGGAGGCGTTGGGGATCGTTTCGACCCAGTGCCTCGCGAGGTCGGCTGTGCCGGCGAAGTCTTCGGCGAGCTGGGTGGGCTTCTTGCCATGGACCGCTCGGAGGAGCCGCGCCATATCCGGCGGCGACTGGACGCTCGCCTCGTACAGGTCGAACTTGTCGGGCAGCGGGTGGGTGGTCACGCCATGCGTACCCACTTGATGAGGGTTCGGAAGTTTGGCGGCTTGCCGTACATCAGCAGCCCGACGCGGAAGACCTTGGCCGCGAACCAGACGGCGACGTAGCAGGTCGCGGCCGAGATCGCGACGGCAAGGCCGATCTGCCACGGGTGGGGCGGTTCGGTGCTCGCGACACGCAGCATCATCATGAAGGGCGAGATGGGCGGGACGAAGCTTGCGATCGTTGCGAAGGTGCTGTTGGGGTCGTCTGCGATGAAGATACCGAGCCCGTAGGGCAGCATCAGAGGCACCATGACGGGCCCGATGAGCGACTGGGCTTCTCTGAGTTCGTTCACGCTGCTGCCGACGGCTGCCATAAAGCTTGCAAACGTGAAGTACGCGAGCGCGAAGAAGACGAGCATCGAGATGAGCGCGATCGGCGTGATGGCATCGCCCAGGCTGAATCGCACGAGCGCGTACATGCTCATGCCGCCGTAGATGATCATGATGACGAGCCCGACGAACATCTGGCCAAGGACTTTGCCGGTCATGAGCTCCATCGGGCTGACCGCGGAGAGCAGGATCTCGACAACGCGGCTCGACTTCTCTTCGATCGCGTTTGTGAGCAGGTACTGCGCTCCGATGAAGGTCGGGATGAGCATGAGCATCATGAAGCCGTAGGCGATCAGGTTGCGGAACGAGCCGATGCTGGCACGCTCGCCGCCGTCCTCGGTCAGCTCGCGGGCTCCCGCGGCGTTGACGTCGCGGAGCTTGCTGATGGTGTCCTGGTCGTAGCCCGCTCTGCTGAAACGCTCGTCCCGGATGATGCCGACCGCTGCGTCGCGGACGATGTCGATCACGTCGTCCTTGAGCTTGGGCCTGACGAAGAGCTCGATGTCTTGGCGATCGGTGTCGTCTTGCTGGGCATCGAGCGCGTCCGGGTGCACGATGAGCAGCGCGAGGCGGCCATCCTCGACGCCGGCTTCCTCGCGGATGCGCTGCTTTTCGGCGTCCTGATCCGCATCGGCCGGCAGCTGGGCGACTCGGAGCGTTGGGAACTTGTCGGCCTTGGGGCCGAGGCCGCCGGCGAGATCGCTCGCGCCTCCCGAGACGTCTTTGAGTGCTTCGGTGATGCGTTCGGCGCGTGCTCTCGCCGCATCGGCGAGCGCCTCGGGGGAGAGGTCATCGGCGAGCCTGGGGGCCACGGCGGCTGTCGGGTCGATGACGGCGATCTCGCCGGAGATCGTGGGTTCGCTCTTCGTGGCGGCGAGCACGGTCACGAGCGAGATCATCGCGAGGATGAGCACGGGGGTGAGCAGCGCGCCGATGATGAAGCCCTTGGTGAGCACGGTGCTGGCGAATTCGCGCCATGCGACGCGTGTGATCTTGGTCGGGCTCACGGCGTGGCCTCCTGAGCGGCAGGCGCGGCGGCGGGGTCCTGGAGGCTCGCGCGGAGCTCGTCGCGATCGACGTCCCCGCCGGCTCGTTCTTCGACGATGCTGATAAAGACGTCTTCGAGCGTCGGGCGGCGGAGCTCGATGCGGCGGGCGCGGGTCGATTCGAGGACCGCTGCCATGACCGCGTGGCGATCGGCGTGGTCGTGCAGGAGCGCCTCGTGGACGCCTGCCGAGATCTGCCGGACAGATTGGATGCCGTCGTGGGCCTCGGCGGGCGAGGCGCCGATGCCGGCGTCCGGCTCGAAGACGATCGAGCGTGGGTCGTACCGCTCGCGGATCTCTTGGAGCGTGTTGTCGAGCACCTTCTGCCCCGACTCGATCATGACGATGTGGTCGCAGAGCTGTTCGGCCTGGAACATCACATGGGTGGAGAAGATGATGGTCACGCCTGCCTGGTGCTGCTCAAGGATGAGGTCGCGCAGGAGTCGCATGTTGACGGGATCGAGGCCACTGAAGGGCTCGTCGAGGATGAGCAGGTCTGGCTGGTGGATCACGGCGGAGATGAACTGGATTTTCTGCTGCATGCCCTTGCTGAGCTCGTCGCAGCGTTTCTTCTTGACATCGCTGAGATCGACCTTGTCGAGCCAGCTGTCGATCTTGGCGTCGACGCCGCGGGTGACACCCTTGAGCGCTGCCATGTGCCCGAGGAAGGCGCCGACTTTCATCTTGCGGTAGACGCCGCGTTCTTCGGGCAGGTAGCCGATGCGGTCTTTGCTCTCGACGGCTGATTTGCGTCCGAGCACGCTCAGCCTGCCCGCGTCGGGGAACAGGATGGACATGATCATGCGGATCGTCGTGGTCTTGCCTGCGCCGTTTGGGCCGATGAGCCCGTGGAGCGACCCGCGCGGGACCGTCAGGTCGAGGCCCTCGACCGCGATCTTCTGGCCGAAGCGTTTGCCGAGGCCCTGGATATGGATGGCGTCGTCGCTCACGTGTGCCGGTTCCCCCTGGCTCGCGGGGATGCTATGCGCAGCGACGGCGGGTGTATGGTTGCGGCGTGGCAACGGTTGCGGAACAGATCGAGGCGGTGCTGCCGGAAGGTGTTCGGGAGAAGCTTGCCGAGCTTGACGATCAGATGGTCGAGATTGAGGCGAGGCTCGGCTCTCCCGAGGTGATGGCGGACCACAACGCGGTGCGTGAGCTCTCGATCAAGCGTGCGGCGCTCGAGCCGGTGGTCGGGGGCTGGCGTGAGATCCGATCGTCGCTTGAAGAAGCGCGTGAGCTTGAGGCCGCGCTCGGCGGCGATGACGCCGAGCTGGCGGAGCTGGCCAAGGACGAGCTGCCGGTGCTCCGGGATTCGATTGCTACGGTCGCGGAGCGGGTGAAGTCGTCGCTTGTCACGGCGGACGATCGGCGGTTCGCGTCGGTCATTCTGGAGCTGCGGGCCGGGACAGGCGGGGATGAGGCGGGCCTGTGGTGCCGCGACCTGATGCAGATGTACGACAGGTATGCGTCGAGCAAGGGCTGGGTGTTTGAGCCGGTGGAGGTGACGGCCGACAGCGAGGTGGGCGGGGTCCGTCATGCGATCGTGACGGTGAAGGGCGAGGGCGTCTTTGCCGAGCTTGGCTTTGAGGCGGGGGTGCATTCGGTCAAGCGCGTGCCGGCGACCGAGACGCAGGGCCGGGTGCACACGAGCACGGCGACCGTGGCGGTCATGCCCGAGCCGGAGGCGGTCGATGTGTCGATCAATTGGGCGAACGATGTTGAGGAGCACATCACGACGGCGCAGGGCCCGGGCGGGCAGAACGTGAACAAGGTCGCGACGGCCGTTCATCTGATCCACAAGCCGACGGGCGTCGAGGTGCGGATGCAGGAGACCAAGAGCCAGCAGCAGAACCGGGAGAAGGCGAAGCGGCTGCTGACCGCTCGGCTCTTTGAGCTCGAGCGGCAGAAGATCGAGGCCGAGCGGGCTGCGGAGCGGAATGACCAGATCGGGACGGGCCAGCGCAGCGAGAAGATCCGGGTGTACCGCTACCAGGACAACATTGTGGCGGATCAGCGTCTGGATCAGAAGTTTCAGACGACCAAAATAGTCGCTGAAGGTGAGCTTGGCCCGATGGTTGAGGCGCTCATCGAGCAAGAAACCGCGCGACGCCTCGCTGAAATTTGACCGGCGGCTCCCGGTACACTTGCGTCGTGACCTTCGACAGTACACCACGAGCACCGGTGCTCAGGCCCACGCAGGCCGGCGAGCGGATCGACACGCTCGACATCGCGCGGGGCATCGCGCTCTTTGGCATTTTCATGGTCAACATCCAGTTGATGACCAAGCCGCTGGCGTATCTCTGGACCGGTGACCCCGCAGCCGAGGGGCCTGCTGCGGCCGGATTCCACTACGTCACCCGAGTGATGTTCGAGTCCAAGTCTTACCCGCTGTTTTCCATGCTCTTCGGCATGGGGATGGCGCTGATGCTGGACCGCGCGCGAGCAGCGGGACGACCATTCGTGGCCCCTTACCTGCGCAGGACTGCCCAGCTGCTGATGGTCGGCCTGGTGCACGCCTTGCTGATCTGGTACGGCGACATCCTGGTGTACTACGCGAGCTTTGCGGTGGTCGTCATGTGGTTCGCGGGGCTCTCGACCCGCGTGCTGCTATCGGTCGCTGGCGGACTTCTCGGGCTGGCCTCACTCTGGATCGTCGGCGTCTCGCTGCTGGGCGGGCTTCTTGGCGGTGGTGAGGTACCTGAGGCGACCAGTGTCACGACCTTTTCCGGTTTCTGGGAGGCGTTGAGTCAGGGACAGCTCAAGGGCGGCCCGGTGGATCCCGCATGGGCGGCGGCGGAGGTCGACGCGAACAAGAATGGGCCTTTCCTGCATGCGGTAGCGATGCGGGCGATCAACTGGGGGTCTGGGACTGTCTTCTGGTTCCTCTTCAGCGGCACATTTCTGCACGTGCCCGCTATGTTCTTCCTCGGGGCCGCCATCATGCGATCTGGTGTGCTGACCAATCCTGAGAGCAGCTGGCCCAAGCGGTTCGTGCATATCGGCCTCTTTGTCGGCGTGCCCGGCAGCGCTGTGGCAGTCGCGATGAGCGAACTCACGGGCGAGGATTCGATCTGGTTTGGGCTTTCGGGTGCGTTGACGTTTGTGGTTGGCCCGTGTGTGAGTATCGGGTATCTCGGCGTCGCATCCTGGCTGGCGCTCAGGCTTCGTTCGGCATTGGTTGTCCGGTCCATTGCCGCGGCCGGTCGCATGGCGATGACCAACTATCTCGGTCAGTCGATCATCGTTGCAGCCCTTGCACAGCACTGGGGGCTGGGTTGGTATGACGAGGTGTCCCGTGTCGGCATGGTTGGGATTGTCGCGGTGATCTATGCCGGGCAGCTGGTGTTCAGCTCACTCTGGCTGAGCCGATTCACGATGGGGCCGCTTGAGTACCTGTGGCGCTGCGGCACATACTTCCGTCTTCCCAGGCTCCTGAAGCAGGCCGATTCATGACGCTCGTGTGTGTGCCCATCATGGTTGACGATATCGGCATCGCCCTCGCCGACGCGCGGACGGCGAATGACACCGGCGCCGACATCGTCGAGCTGCGGATCGATTCGTACTTTCCCGGCTCCGAGGGTGACAGCGAGGATCGGCTGCGCATCGAGTCGCTGCGGGGCCTGATCGCCGAGTGCCCTCTGCCGGTGATCCTGACCTGCCGCTCAGCCGAAGAAGGCGGCGACTACGACGGCGACGAGGTCGATCGGGTGAGCCTGCTCGAGAAGCTCTGCGTGAACGTCGAGCACCCGCCGGCGTACCTCGATTTCGAGCTCGCCGCCTACCAGCGGTCGGCCAACATCCGCCAGAAGGTCAACCTGTGCGTTGATCATCCGAAGCAGCAGCGGGACGTGCGCACGCGGCTGATCCTGTCGATGCACGACTTCGACCAGCGGCCCAGTGACCTGATGCGACGCCTCGCCGACGCATGGGCCGAACCCGCCGCGAGCGTGGTGAAGTTCGCCTACCGCTGCCGGAGCATCCGCGACAACCTCGAGATCTTCGAGATCCTGCGGGATGCCCCCAAGCCCACGATCGGCCTGGGCATGGGCGAGTTCGGCCTGATGAGCCGCGTGCTCGCGCCCAAGTTCGGGGGTTTCCTGACCTTCGCCAGCCTGCGTGATAGTGCCGCCACCGCCCCGGGGCAGCCCACCATCTCTGACCTGCTCGGCATGTACCGCATCCGCTCGATCGGCAGGGACACCAGGGTCTACGGCGTGATCGGCTGGCCCGTCACCCAGTCGATGTCACCCCTGATCCACAACGCTGGCTTCGAGGCGCGCGGCTGGGACGGGGTGTACCTGCCGATGCCGGTGGCTGCGGACACCAACGACATCGAGATCTCCGCGCACAGCGTGGGTGTGACCATCAATCAGATGATGGATGCTCGCCAACTAAACTGGTGTGGGGCCAGCGTCACGATTCCGTTTAAGGAGGCGGTCGATCACGATGCGTTTGCCCGCCATGTCACGCGAGATCCCAACGAAGATGTTATCGATATTGGAGCAGCGAACACGCTCGCCGTACGGGACCTCGGCGAGGGATACCCGATCGTTGATCTGTATAACACGGACGCGACTGCTATCTCTGGTCTGCTCGAAGACGCACTGGAGCGAGTGAGCGACTCGAAGGTTGTGGTGATTGGTGCGGGCGGTGTGGCTCTCGCCGCCGGTCACTGCGTTGTTTCTCGCGGCGGAAAGCTCGTTGTCGCGGCTCGACGAATTGAACAGGCGACAGCACTTGTCGAGCGCCTCAACGGGCCGACCGTCTGGGACGATGAGCCCGGTGGCTCGTTTCGCGGTACCGCCACGGCGATCGAACTCGGTGATCTGTTCGAACATCCTGTCGATGTCTACATCAACTGCACCCCCGTCGGCATGGCCGGCGGCCCCGACCCCGAGGGCCTCTCCATTCCCGTCCACGACCTCGCCGGCAAGCTCCCGCCCGAGACCGTCTTTTTCGACACCGTCTACAACCCCATCGAAACCCCCATGCTCAGGGCCGCCCGCGAGCACGGATTTCGCACGATCGACGGCGTGGAGATGTTCGTCCGCCAGGCTGCGGCCCAGTTTGAGCTGTGGACCGGCGAGCAGGCGCCCATGCAGCTCTTCGACCGGCTTGTCAGAGAACGACTGGGCGGCTGATGGACCCGGTCGTCGACGAAGCTGTTTGCCTCCGCCAGTGGGACTTTTCCGAGACCTCGCAGACCGCGGTGCTGTTCACGCGGAAGCTCGGCATCGTCCGCGTGCTCGGAAAGGGTACCAGGCGCAATGACCCCCGGTTCAGCGGGGGGCTGGAGGTCGGCACGCTCGGCGAGGCGGTGGTCTACCCGAAGGAGAGCGGGCTGGCGACGCTTGCGGGGTGGGATCTGCAGCAGACGTTCCGGGGTTCTCGCGGGACGCTTGCGAAGCATCGGGCGGCGATGTTTGCAATCGACGTGCCGCGGCACGTGCTCCCTGAAGCCGAGCCGCATCCGGTGTCATACGCGGGGCTCGTCCGCACGCTCGGCGACCTTGGCGGCGGGGCGTGGCAACCGGTGATCGCAAGGTGGCTGTGGCTCCTGCTCGCGGATGCGGGGTTTGGCCCGGACCTGTCGGCGGGTGAGCGATCGGTGGGGTTCTCGCCTTCGCGAGGCGGGCTCGTTCCAGCTCACGCCGAGCAGGGGGCGCACGGGGTCGTCTGGCGGCTCCGCGGCGAGACGACGCGCGGATTGGTCTCGCTCGCCAGCGACGTTGATGCTGCGGGGGTTCTGGATCCGGACGTGGCGGAGCGGGTGGGCAGGCTCCTGGCGTGGTACGTCCGAGAGATCGCCGGCCGGGAGCCCCCAACGTTGCCCGAGTTATTCGGAACCCATGATCCGGCGGTGGTGCTGCAAGACGGCTGAGCCAGCGGCGAAGGGTTCAAAGCCTGAAGGGCGTCAAGTCGGGGTGGGCGATGCCCGATGCTCATGCTGGTACGAGGCAGAACCCTCCCCAGAGGACCACGGATCGGTCATGGATCAAGAACTGCTCGAAGAAGTGCTGAGCTGTCCGACGCTCCCGTCGCTCCCGGCGGTCGCGGTGGAGGTGATCGAGCAGACCCGCGACCCCGAGGTCAAGCTCGAGCATCTCGCCAAGACGATCGAGAACGATCAGGGTCTGGCATCGAAGGTGCTGCGGACGGTCAACTCGAGCTACTACGGCCTCCGCCAGAAGTGCGCGACGATCCGGCAGGCTTTGGTTGTTCTGGGCCTTTCAGCGGTCAAGAGCCTTGCGCTCGGGTTCTCGCTGGTGTCGAGCGTCGATCGCTCGGACGATGCCTTCGACTTCGATGAATATTGGCGGCGGGGCTTGTTCACCGCGGTCGCTGCTCGCTCGATCACGCGTGCGGCCGGGTGTGCCCACGAGGACGAGGCGTTCCTCGCCGGCTTGCTGCAGGACATCGGCATGGCGGCGCTGCACGCTTCGCTCGGGTCGCGTTACACGGCTCTGATCGATCAGACCGGCGGCGATCACCGGAAGCTCTGCCGCTTCGAGATCGCCGAGCTTGAGCTGCAGCACCCCGACCTCGGTGCGATGATGGCCCAACGCTGGAAGCTGCCCGAGGAGCTGGTCCTTCCCGTGAAGTATCACGAGCGGCCGAGCGCTGGCCCGGTCGGCGCGATCGGGGATCTTGTGCGGGCCGTCGGGCTCGGTGGGATTCTCGCCGAGGCGCTCCTGGCGACCGAGCCTCTGCCCGCGATGCGCCGCTTCCGGTCGAAGGCGAAGGACTGGTTTAACCTCGGCAACGAGCAGGTTGATGAGATCGTCGCCGAGGTCACGACTGGCACGAAAGAAATGGCGTCGCTCTTTGACATCGACGCGGGGGAGATCCCGGACGCTGAGCAGCTGGTCGCCCAGGCCCGGGACCAGGCGGTCGAGATCGCGATCGAAGCGCCCCCGGTGCCGAGCGACGACAGTGGCATGGATGCGCTGCTGATCGATTCGCCCCGGTACGACTCCGTGACGGGGCTTGTCAACGACCAGGCGTTCGCGTCGCTCTACAGCTCTATGTTCGACGCCGTTGTGAAAGACGCGGAGCCGCTGAGCGTGGTGCGTCTGATTCTGAAGCGCGAGGGCGAGAACGCGTCGGCGAAGACCGCGGACGTGAACCGGCTCGTCGTCGGAGCGGCAACGCTGCTGCGGAAGCACTTCGAGCACGCCGGTGCGGTGATCGCCCGCACGGGGCCGATGTCGTTCATCGTCGCGAGCACGGTGAACCGATCGGTTGCCACGCGGACGGCCGAAGCCTTCCGGCAGGAGTTCAGCGGTGCGAGCGAGTCGTGGGGTACGCCCGCGTCGGTGACGCTGGGCGTCGCGACGCGTGACGCGGAAACAGTCGAGGTCTTCGATCGCCCGACGGTGCTTCAGGCGGCTGCTGTGCAGGCGCTGAAGGCTGCGGCCGCGAGCGGCGGCGGGTGTGTGAAGTTCTTCACGCCTCGGCGGGCGGCCTGAGCGTCGCGATCGTCCCGCTCGTGAGCGGGAACCTCTCCAGGACTCCTCGGATATCGCTCACCGTGACGGCGCGGATGCGCTCGAGTTCTTCGCTCAAGCTTCGGTACTCGCCGAGCGTGGTCCAGCGGCGGCCGATGCGTTGCATGCCGTCGGCGGGCCGTTCGGCGCTGACGGTGAACGCTGTCGCGAAGCGGGAGCGGACGCGTTCGAGGTCGTCTTCTCTGAGCGAATCGGCGAGCCGGATTGCCTCGTTGCGGATCGATTGCTCGATGTCTGCGAGCTGGCCCGCATCTCCGGACGCGTAGGCGAAAAACTCCCCCGTGCCATCGCCGGGGTCGAAGGCGGCCTGGGCCTCTTCGGCGAGCCCCTGCTCGATGAGCGCCCAATGAAGCCTGCTGTTGTCCTGAGCACCGAATATCTGGGCGAGCAGGTTTGCGGCGTAGCGGGTGTCGTCTTGTGCGGATGGGGCCCGGTCGAGCATGAGGAGATAGCCGCGGTCGAAGCGGTCGTCGACGATGTCGAGCCTCGATGGCTGCGGCGTCGACTGCTGGCGGTTCCGAGGGGTCTTTGACTTCGGCCAGGAGCCGCAGAGCGATTCGATCTGCTTGCATGCCTCGTCGAAATCGACCCGGCCCGCGAGGGCAACAACGCTCGTGTCGGCCGCATAGTTCGCGTCGAAGTATGCGGCCATGCTGTCCCGGGTCAGGCTCTGGATGGTCGCGGGCGTGCCCAGGACGCGGTGGCCGAGCGGGTTGCTGCCGTGGTGCCGCTCGCAGGCGCTCTCATAGAGCACCCAGAAGGGGTTGTCGGCGTACATCGCGATCTCTTCGAGTATGACGCCTCGTTCTGTGTCGAAGTCCGACTCGCGGAGCGCTGGGCGCATCATCTTTGCCGTGTGATCGATCGCCTCTGGGAGGCGATCGGCGACCACGGATGCATAAAAGCAGGTCATCTCGTGCGACGTGTACGCGTTGTTCCTGGCGCCCATGTCGTCGTAGATGCTGTTGATGTCCGCGGCGGACATCGAGTCGGTGCCCTTGAACATCATGTGCTCAAGGAAGTGCGAGACGCCCATGAGCGGTGTCGGCTCGTCACGGGCCCCGGTCTTGACGAAGAAGCCGACGGCTGCCGAATGCGCTGCACCGTCTGGCTCGGCGATGATCGTCAGGCCGTTGGTGAGTGTGTGCTGCTCGAAGCCGTTTGGCACGGGTGGTTCTCCGTCTCGGTTTCGGTCTCTGCGAAGTGTTGCATGATCACGCGGGCCGTCGCGGCCGGATCGGGGCTTGAGCACACCGCCGACGAGACCGCGACGCCGCGGCAGCCGGCTGCGACGAGTTCATCGCACCGCTCGGCGGTGATCCCCCCGATCGCGAGATGCGGGAGCCGACCCGCTGTCGCGTCGCCCACGACCTCTCGTAGCAGCGATGGGCCCATGATGCTCGGCCTGGCTTTCGTCTCCGTGGGGTACATCGCGCCGATCCCGATGTAATCGGCCCCATCGTTCTGCGCAGCCAGGGCCTGATCGACCGTGCAGCACGAGCGACCGACGAGGGCTCGCTCGCCGACGATCGCTCTCGCGTCGGCGGTATCGAGTTCTTGCTGGCCGAGGTGGACGCCCGCCGCACCAGAAATCGCCGCGATGTCCGCGCGGTCGTTGATGATCACGTCGGCGGCGTGATCCTTGGCCATTGCGACCAGGTCCCGCGCTCTCGAAGCGAGCACGCGATCGGTCAGGGATTTCTCTCGCAGTTGCAGGCACGGGACACCGGCTTCGAGGAGCACGGCCGCGGTTTGACGCCAGCCGAGGCTTGTGCAGAGGGATTCGGTGATGAGCACGCAGAGCGGCCATTGTCGACTCGAACGGACGCGCGCGCGAAGCATGGTCGAGACGGTGCGTTCTGCCTCATATGCGTCGTAGCGGATCCGCTCGGCGTTCGCGGCCTGGCGCGGATCGACGGTCTTCAGGCACTCTTCGATGACCCGGAGCGCCTCGCCGAGCCGACTGCCGGCGGCGGAGACGACCTCCTGCAGGTCCCGCCGGGTGTGGGCGTCGGCTGCCGAATTGGCGACGCCCGTGTCGCCAGTGGTGTCACGTGCGGCGGCGCGGGTTTCGCGGGGGAAGCCCGAAGCGATCAGCACCGACTCGAGCCGGTGCCGGATCGCCTTGCAGGACGCCGCGGCGTCGCGGTGATCGAGCGCGAAACGGGCGACATCTTCGAGCGTCCGGGCGGCTTCGGCGGCGCGGTTCGCGTTGGCATCAATCATGCGTCCGATCGGGTGCATCGCCGGATCGTACGTCGCGTAGGCCCGCGTGATGGATCCGGATGCCGGGTTTGGGGTGGTCCGCGGGCGATGGGTCGGCGAGAATGACCTTGTGCCAGACCCGTACGACCTCATCCCGCTGAAGACCGCGCCCGATGCCCCGGAGGGCGTGGTCGTCCGCGACGAGGCGGAAGACGCGATCGAGGCAGCGGCCACCGACATGTTCCTGCACGCGACGAACTGCGTGCGCGCGTTCGGCGATGTGCACATCGCGCTATCGGGCGGGCGGACGCCGACGCGGCTGTACCAGCAGCTGATGCTCGATCCGCAGTACCGCAGCTTCCCGTGGAAGCGGACGCACCTGTGGTCGGTCAATGAGCCGGGCCGCCGCTGTCCCTCGGCCGCGAGCGAGGTGCTGGTCGAACTGATCGCGGACCACTCGGATCTGCCCCGTGAGCAGCTGCACCTGATCGATACGGATTCCGGGCCGCGGGCGTACGCGGCGAAACTTAGAGAGGTCCTCGGATGGCGCGAGCCCGGCCACGATCGGCTCGACTACGTGCTGCTCGGTGTTGGTGAGGATGGATCGACGGCGGGGCTGGCGGCAGGTGAGGCGCCGCCGAGCGAGCCGCTCGTGCACCGCGCCGGGCCTGCCGATGACGAGCACGTGACGCTCGGGCTGCGTCTGATTAACGCATCGAGATTCATCGCCGTGCTCGCGCTCGGTCGGGAGAAGCACGAGGCCGTGAGCCGGTCGGTTGCCGGCGGCTCAGGCAGCCGGCCGATCGATCAGGTCCGTCCTGTCGGCGGCGTGCTGCGTTGGTATGTCGATTCGCCGGCGATCACGGGTGCAACCCCTTGAAGGTCACGTCGAACGAGCGTGTGACCTTCGCGGTCCGTTATGAGGACGATGACCTTCTCGTGGTCGAGAAGCCGCCGGGAACGGTCACGACGCCCGGTAAGGGGCACGATGACGATTCGCTGCTCAACGGTTTGTACGCTGGCTACGGGAATCAGCTCCGCCGCGTCGGAGCGTCGCGCGATCACGGGCTGCTGCAGAGGCTCGACCGCGAGGCGAGCGGGCTGCTGCTGGTTGCGTTGTCGCCGAAAGCATGGGATGTGCTTCGTGATGCGTTCGCTCGCCGCGACGTTCGGAAATACTACTGGGCGGTTACACGGCGGGCGCCGAACCAGCCGAGCGGGGTGATCCGCAAGCCGCTCGAGGAGCACATGGCGCAGCGAGACGACGTCTGGATCGAGGACCGCCGCCGGCGTCGGTTCGCGAGGGTGAAGCTCGCGAAGGTCTCGTCTCGCGGGAAGCCGGCGGTGACCGCGTTCCGCACGCTCGACACCGGCACCAGCGGTGCGGTGCTGGAGTGCAGGACGCTCACGGGCCGGCTCCACCAGGTCAGGGCTCACCTCGATTCGATCGGGTGCTCGATCCTTGGTGACCGGTTTTATGGCCCCGCTGCCTCGCGCCGTGTCGCGCCGCGGCTCGCTCTGCACGCCCACCGCGTCGCGCTCGATCACCCGATCTCAGGCGAGAAGGTGGACGTGCGATCGCGTTGTCCGCGTGATATGCGCCGGCTGGCGACGGGGCTCGGGCTTGCCACGCCCGGATCGTTCAGTGCTGATGGGCCGGCACCGGGCGGGTCACCCGACGGCTGACATCAGCCGAAGCGCGATCGAGTCGGCGATTGGGAAGCCTTCGTCGGTCAGGCAGAGCCTCCCGTCGGTCAGCGTTGTGTATCCCTCCGCAGCGATGCCTTCGATTTCCCGGTGCAGCCGATCTGCCGTCTCGGCGTCGAGCGCCGCTGCGGACCGAGTGATTGAGGGGTGATCGAGCCCTTCTGCTAAGCGGATGCCCGTCATGAGCCGCTCGATGAGCAGTCGTCGCGCATCGGGCGGCTCGTGATCGATGATCTGTGGGAAACCGTCCTCGTCGTGTTTCAGATACTCCCGGAGATTCGGGATGACTTTGTAGCGGTGGCCCGCGACATGGCCGCTCGCGGAAGGGCCGGCCGCGAGCCAGTCGTGCTGCCTCCAGTAGGCGAGGTTGTGGCGGCATTCGAACCCTGGCCGGGCGAAGTTGCTGATCTCGTATGCCCTGAGGCCGTGGGCGGCGCATCGTTCACGCGCGGCGTGAAACATCTCGAGCTCGGTGTCCTCGTCAGCGGGGACGAAATCGTTGCTCGCCAGCCGTGCGGTCATTGCGGTCTGAGGCTCGTATGTCAGGTTGTACGCTGAAATGTGGTCGATCGGCAGCGTGAGGGCCTCGTTGAGGTCGACCCGGCACTCGTCGGTGGTCTGGCCCGGGATGGCGTAGATCAGGTCGAGCGATCGTCGTTTGATGCCCGCGTCGCCGGCGAGCGTGAGCGCCCTTCCGACGGATGCCGGTTCGTGGTGCCGCTCGAGAGCCTTGAGATGGCGCGTGTCGAACGACTGGGCTCCGATGCTCAGCCGGTTGACGCCGCCTTCGGCGAGCACGCCAAACAGCGTTTCGTCGGCGGTCTCGGGGTTGCATTCGACGGTGAACTCGGTCTGTCCAGAGGTGTCGCGGGCGATGCTGAAGTTGCCGTGCAGGCACCCCAGAAGCGTCCGCCAGTGCTCAGCGGCGAGCAGCGTGGGTGTGCCGCCGCCAACGAAGATGGTGTGGAGCGTCTGCCCGGCGGCAAGTGGGGCGAGCGCGTCGAGCTCGCGGCAGAGCCGGTCGGTGAAAGCGCCCTGCCGGTCCCTTCTGTCGACGAAGCTGTAGAAATCGCAGTAGTGGCACTTGTGGAGGCAGAACGGGACATGGATGTAGAGCGATCTGACGGGGTGCGCGTCCCGAAGCCGCGCGTCCTCGGCGATCGTTCGGGTCGTCGAGGTAGACCGTTGCCGCAGGATGGGGAGGGAGGTATCGTCAGCCATCGCGTCGTCCGGCCGGGGGTCGGCTTCCGTTCGAGAGGGTAGTCCACCGTGAACGCAACGCTATTCGTGGTCCGAGCCGACGGGGCTTCGCAGGAAATCATCATCCGCCAGGACCGTGTCGTCGTCGGACGGGACAAGTCAGCGCACCTCAGGGTGCCCGCCAGGAGCGTGTCGAGGCAGCACTGCGAGATCGTTGCGGAGGACGGCCGGCTTGTGGTCCGAGATCTTGGCTCGAGCAACGGCACCTTCGTCAATCGAGAGCGGGTCGAGGAGGCCGAACTCGGTGCCGGCGACCTGGTCTCCGTCGGTCCGGCGGTCTTCGCGGTCAAGATCGACGGCGAGCCTTCGGATCTCGACGGGGCGGACGTCTACGCACGCGGATCGGTCGAGCTCGCCGACGACGCGCCCGCGAAGCCGACGTATCCAGGCGGAGCGGCGGCTGCAGCGGCAGCGCTCGCCGGTGGGGGTGGCGGGGGCGCCGACTCCGACGACTCCGACCTCGCGATGGGCGCACTGACCGACAACAGCGACGACTCGAGCGTCCTCGACTTCGATTTCGATCTCGGCGATGACGAGGAAGACGACCAGCCCGGCCTCTGATCGGAACGGGAATTTGTCGGGTCGCCGTCCCCAGAAAGCTCGACCTCGGCGCGCGGATCAGCCGGCCCGCTTCGCCTCGTTCGCCGGCATGGGCACGCGGATCGCTGTCTGGCAGGCCTTGCAGCGCACCGTCTTCCCGCGTGCGCTTTCCGGGACCGCCAGGACCCGCTTGCACGTCAGGTTCGGGCACATGATCTGGACGTTGTCGGCCATTCGCTCGGGCTCCCTGGCGGGACTATCGGCTTGGGGGCGGCGGAGGCTTAGCGTTGGGCGACGGGGCAGCCATGTTGCGGTGGTTCTCGGTCCTCGGGGGGACTTGCGGGGTCCGCCTGTAAACAATGGGCCATGACCCGGACCGAAGCCCCGCCAAACACGACCGCCGTGATCGGCCTGCAATGGGGCGACGAGGGCAAGGGCAAGATCGTCGACCTGCTCGCGCGGGAGCACGATTGGGTCGTGCGGTACAACGGAGGGGCCAACGCCGGTCACTCGGTTGTTGTGAATGGTGAGCGGTTTGCGCTCCATCTCATGCCGTCGGGCGTGCTCTGCAAGGGCGTGACATCGGTGATCGGTCACGGCGTCGTGCTCGACCCGTCGCAGCTGCTAAGCGAGATCGCGTCCCTCCGGAAGCGGGGGGTCGAGGTCCGGTCGCTGCTCATCTCGTCGGGTGCGCACATCGTGATGCCGTACCACAAGGCCGAGGATGCGGCACGTGAGTCGCTGCTGGCCGAGCAGCGGGGCGGCTCGGGGTCGATCGGGACGACGGGCCGCGGCATCGGACCGGCGTATGCCGACAAAGTCCAACGCGGCACGGCGGTGCGGGTCGGCGACCTGCTGCGGCCGGCGGTCCTCCGCGCCCGCGTCGAGGCTGCGGTCGCCCTGAAGCGGCCCGTGCTCGAGCGCCACGGCGGCACGCCCGCGGACGCGACCGACGTGGAAGGTATCATCGATCTCGCAACGAGATGGGGGCAGGAGCTTGAGCCCTTCATCGCCGACACACGCGGTGCGCTGCACAGCGCGATCGACCGCGGCGAGCGGGTGCTCTTTGAAGGCGCCAACGCGACGCTGCTCGACGTCGATCACGGCACCTATCCGTTCGTCACGAGCTCGTCGCCGACGGCCCTCGGGATCGGGCCCGGCACCGGGCTGCCGCCGGCTGCGATCGGGCGGGTCGTCGGCATCGCCAAGGCGTATCAGACCAGGGTGGGGGCGGGCCCTATGCCCACGGAGCTGCTCGACGCGGACGGCGAACGGATCCGCGAGCGTGGCCGAGAGTTTGGCACCACCACCGGCCGGCCCAGGCGGTGCGGCTGGCTTGATCTCGTGGCACTCCGGTACGCGGCCGAGGTCAACGGCATCGATGAGATCGCGTTGATGCTCGTTGACGTGCTGGCCGGATTCAAAGAGGTCAGGGTCTGCCGGGCGTACCGGATCGATGGCCGCGAGACGGACCGGTTCGACCCTGATGCTTCGGTGCTCGGCCGATGCGAGCCCGTCTATGACACTCTTCCCGGCTTTGCTCAGGAGATCACGGGTGTGACGGAGGCGGGGTCGCTGCCGGAGGCCGTGCTCGGCTATGTCGCGGCCGTCGAGGCGGCGGTCGGTGTGCCCGTCCGGATTCTGAGCGTCGGTCCCGATCGGTCTCAGACGATCTCGCTCGATGCGGGCGGGGTGCTGTCGTGACAGCGTTCGCGACGTGCCCTCGTGCTCGCGATGCGGTCGAGCGGATCCGCGCGCGGCTCCCGGATGCCGACCCGCTCGGTCGGCTGCCCGATGTCCACCCGGCGTCGATCCCGCGTCACATCGCGATCATCATGGACGGCAACGGCCGATGGGCGCAAGATCGGGGCTTTCCCCGGGAGTTTGGGCATCGCAACGGTGCGCAGGCCGTGAGACGGATCGTCAGCGAGGCCGGCCACTGCGGCGTTGAGGTCATCACGCTCTACTCGTTTAGCACCGAGAACTGGTCGAGGCCGGCGGCTGAGATCGACGCCTTGATGCAGCTCTGCGAGACCTATTGCGAGGGCCAGCGAGACGAGCTGATCCGGCACGGGATCCGCGTGCGGGTGATCGGCCGGCGCGAGGGGCTTCCTGATGCGGTGCTGGCGGCGCTCGACGGGCTCGTCGCGGCAACGAACCAGGGCGAGCCGAAGGGGCCGACTCTCTGCTTGGCCGTGAACTACGGCGCTCGTGAGGAGCTGACCGACGCGGCGAAGACCATCGCGTCGCGTGTGGCTTCCGGTTCTCTCTCGGCGGAGGAGATCACGCCGCAGACGATCGCTGAGCTGTTGTATACCGCCGGCCTGCCCGATCCTGATCTGCTGATCCGCACCGCCGGCGAGATGCGGCTGAGCAATTACCTGCTCTGGCAGATCAGCTACGCGGAGCTTTTCGTGACCGGCACGCTCTGGCCGGAGTTCGACGAGTCCTGCCTCCACGAAGCGATCCGCTCCTACGCCGGTCGGAAGCGCCGCTTCGGCGGCCTGGATACGGAGTAGGCCCGTGCTCCGAGACCGGCTGCTGTTTGGCCCGTTCTTTGTTCTCGCGGTGATCGGTGTGTTCTGGCTCGACGAGGCGCTCGCGGGCCAGTCGTTCGGCGCGGTCACGGTGCCGCGGGTCTCCGTGCTTCCCGTGGCGTTGTGCCTTGCGATAGGTTTTGCGGCGTGGGAGTTGTCGCGGATCCTTCGCGAGAACAGGGTCCAGTCGTCGACCGCGATCAGCGTGATCGCGGCTCTTTCCGGGATGCTCGCGACGTCGGGCAGCAACGCCGACGGCCCGGTCGTCGCTTCGGTCGCGGTGGGCGTGATGCTGCTTTCGTTGCTCTATTTTGCCAGGCATCGGTCTTTCGAGGGCACCGTGGCGGGTGCCGGGGGGGCGCTGCTCGTCTTCACGTACCTCGGTGTGCTCGGGGGCTTCTGGATCCTGCTTCGGCTCGAGCACTCGGCCTGGGTGTGCTTGTGGATCGTGTTTGTGACCAAATCGTGCGACATCGGTGCGTACTTCTCGGGCCGTGCGTTTGGGAAACGGAAGCTCGCGCCGTGGCTCAGCCCCGGCAAGACGCAGGAGGGGCTCGCGGGCGGGATGGCGCTGTCAGCAGCGGTCGCGGCGGGCGGGTTATGGGTGCTTCGTGAGCTCGATTCTGCGCCCGAACTGACGTTTGCGGGTGCGGTTTTCGTCGGAGCTGCGGCTGGTCTGCTCGGCCAGATCGGCGACCTGATCGCCAGCATGTTCAAGCGCGATGCCGGGCGGAAAGACGCGAGCCGGAGCCTTCCGGGGTTCGGCGGCTGGCTCGACGTGCTCGACTCGCCGCTGCTCGTCGGCGTGGTCGCCTTCTGGTCGCTGAGGCTGCTTGCGTGAGGCGTTTGTGCTACGCTTTGCTAGCTGAGGAGGTTGTCCCGCTTATGAGTCAGACTGAGAAGCTTCTCGCCGTGTACCGAGTCGAGCGTCAGCTCCGGGGCTTGCAGAGCCGCCTCCGCACGGCAGAGAGATTCCTGATCGAGCAGGATCGGCAGCTTGCTGCCATCGCCTCGCAGCACGAGTCGCTCGCATCGCAGCTGCGTCAGCTCGAGGCATCGGCGAAGGAGCGCGAGGGCGAGATGTCGCTGCTCGATGCCCGGATCGAGAAGCTCCGCGATCAGATGAACACGGCCTCGACGAACAAGGAGTACCAGGCGCTACTCGTCGAGGTGAACGGCCAGAAGGTCGAGCGTGGGCGGGTCGAGGAAGAGACACTCGGCGCGATGGAGTCCGTCGAGCGGATCCGGGCCGAGCTGGAATCGGTTGGCAATCAGCAGGCTGAGCGGCAGCGGATCCGCGATGTCGCCGAGTCGGACCGCGACCAGCGTCGGGACGAGATCAAGGACCGCGTGTCCGAGCTTGAGGCTGAGCGAGAACGTGTTGCTGCCGAGGTTGAGCCGCGGACGCTCTCTGCGCTCGAGCGGCTTCTCGAGGAGCGAGATGAAGACGCGATGGCGAGCATCGAGGTGCTCGATCGCCGCCGGCACGAGATCGCGTGCACGGCTTGCATGATGACGCTGCCGGTCGAGACGCTCAACGCGTTGCTCACCGGCGTGCTCGCGAACTGCCCGAGCTGCGGCTGCTTCCTGTATCTTGACGAAGAAGCAGCGGCCGCGATGGGAGCCGGCGCGAAGCGTTGATGCAGACGCTTCTGCCATCGGGAGGCGACTCCCGGCGGCGCGAGGAGGTAGACGTGCAGGACGCACCTCAGCCGATGCTCTCCGTGGTCATCCCCATGTACCAGGAATCCTCGCGCATCGTTCCGACGCTGCGCGATGTGATCGAGTGCCTCGGGACTCGGTCGTCGAGCTGCGAGGTCATCCTTGTCGATGACGGCTCGACGGATGACACCTCGGAGGTGGTGAAGCCTCACCTATTTTCGGTTCCCCGCGGCCCGATCGCACGCGTCTGTTTGGTGACTCTGACGCGGAACCGCGGCAAGGGAGCCGCTGTCCGCGAGGGCCTCCGTGCGGCGCGGGGCGACCGGATCCTGATGATGGATGCCGACAACGCGGCTCGTCTTGTCGAGGTCGACAAGCTCCTGCCCGAGATGAGCGGGCGGGTTGGAATTGCCGTCGGTTCACGATCGATGCCGACCTCGGAGATCGATGCAAAGGGCTTCCGCCGGATCACGGGCCTGATCTTCAAGATCGCGACGGGGTGCCTCGGGCTCCAGCTCGCGAGGGATACCCAATGCGGCTTCAAGCTCTACCGGAGCGATGTCGCGGCGATGGTCGCAGAGCGGGGTCTCGAGAACCGGTTTGCGTTCGACCTTGAGCACCTGCTGCTGACGACACGAGCCGGTCTCGACGTCGCCGAAGTCGGCATCCGCTGGCGGCACGTCGATGGGGGCCAGATCAACCCGGTGATCGACGGGCTCAAGATGCTCTGGCAGGCCTGCCGGATCCGGCTTCGTTCGTACGAGATTCCGCGTCTCGAAGGCCGACCCGCTCCGGTCTCGGCGTCCCAGGTCGAGGCGAAGCCCGAGGGTGCCGGCGTTGCGGCTGCGGTCGTCGCCGGCTCGGAGGCTCCTGATTCACCGGGCGGCTCAGGGCAGGGGAGCTAACAGGGCATGGCGGCGTCTCTGCCCCGGTGGGTCGTGGGGGTTTCGATCGCGGTTGTCGCGGCCGCCGCGGTGTACTGCACGCTCCGTGTGGCGTCTCACACGCGGAAACACGCCCGCGATGCGACGGTCCACCGTGACTTCGACCACTTTTACCACGCGGCGGTTGCCGCGTCCGGCGAAGCCCAGGATCCGTACACCAGCTTCCGGAGCGGGTACATCTACCCGCCGATGCTCGCGGGCCTGCTGCAGCCGATCGCCGGCTTGGAGCGCAACCGGGCCTACGTTGCGTGGTTCGTCATCAACGCGGGCATCATCGCTGCAGCGTTCGTGCTTTCGGCGAGGGCGCTGCTGCGGGCGTTTGGCGTTGAGGCTCGTGCGCCGGCGGTCATCGTTGTGATCGCGGCCGGGGTGCTGCCGGCGTTCGATCAGCTCCGCTGGCAGCTTGAGCAGGGCCAGACGGACGGCCTCTTGCTGCTTGCCTTTGCGGTCGGGCTCGGCCTCGCTGAGCGGAGGCCGATGGTCGCCGGGATGCTGTGCGGGCTCGCGTCCAACATCAAGTATCTGTCGCTGATCGTCGTCCCGTTCGGGCTTGTGCGGTGGCGTCCGCGGCTTGTCCTTGGTGCAGCGGCGGGGGCGATCGCCGGCCTGCTTCTGCCAGCCTTTGTCTTCGGATGGGATCGCAACATCGGGTACGTGCGGACAAGCCTCGGGAGGCTGATCCATGTTGTCGACGCGGGTCCCGACCTGCAGAACACCGACGGGGTCAACATCCATTCGCTGACGTGGGAGCTGAACATCTCGCTGCCCGCGTTCGGAGCGAAGCTCGTGTCGGCGTTGGATTTGCCGGGCGTGCTCGTGCCGGTGCTGGCGGTGTGCTCGGCGCTCATGCTTGTCGGCATCGCTTGGTGGATGTACCGGGCGAAAGGCGTGCCGTTCTGGCGTGCGGGCGAGCGGCCCGTTGAGCTCCGCATCGGTGAGTGGCTCGGGCTGGTGGTTGCGGCCATGGCGATGAGCCCGCAGATCACCGTGCGGCACATGGTGCTGATGACGCTTGTCTATCAGTGCGCGGCGGTCTTGGCTCTGACGGGCACCGGGCGGGCGCGCTGGTTATCGCTGGCGGGCGTGGGCGTCGCCTGGCTTGGGATGACGATGCCGCCGGGCGGCGGGTCGACGTGGTCATCGGAGGTGGCGTTGCCCGTGTGGCGATCGGTCAGCGGCGCGATGTGGTGCGCGCTGGTCTGCTACGCGTGTGTGCTCTGGGCGTTGCTCTCGCGGGCGGCGGATGGTCAGAAGAGGGGCGATCCGCCCGCAGAGTCGGGAGCGTCGAGCCCGACGTGATCCGCTCCGGCTTTGGTGAGCGTGCGGCCTCGCCTGGTTCGGGCGAGGAAACCGCTCTGAAGCAGGAATGGCTCGACGACGTCTTCCAGCGTTCCGGCGTCCTGGTTCATGGTCGCCGCGACCGCTTCGAGCCCCACGGGGCCTCCGCTGTAGACAGTCCCGATGGTCGTGAGGTACGAGCGGTCGAGCTCGTCGAGGCCGAGCGTATCGATGCCCTCGAGCTTGAGCGCGGCGTCGACGGTCGTGTCGTCGATGCGGCTGTCGCTGCGCACGTCGGCGTAATCGCGGACGCGGCGGAGCAGCCTGTTGGCGATCCGCGGCGTGCCGCGGCTCCGCGATGCGATCCGCGCGAGCGCCGATTCGCTCGCTTCGACCACGCCCAGGATGCCCGCCGAGCGGGACAGGATGGTCAGCAGGTCTCGCTCGTCGTAGTACTGCAGATGATGCACGAGCCCGAATCGGGACCGGAGCGGGGAGCTGAGCAGCCCCGCGCGGGTGGTGGCGCCGATGAGCGTAAACGGCTTGCAGCGGATCTGGACGGTCTGCGCGTGCAGGCCCGCGTCGATCGTGACGTCGATGCGGTTGTCCTCCATCGCGGGATAGATGAACTCTTCTACGGCAATCGGCAGGCGGTGGATCTCGTCGATGAAGAGCACGTCGTTCGCTTCGAGGCGCGTGAGCGTCGCGACGAGGTCCGTGCCTCTGGCGAGCGCCGGGCCGCTCGTCGCGTGGACGGCTGAGCCCATCTCGTTGGCGGCGACGTGCGCGAGCGTGGTCTTGCCGAGGCCGGGCGGGCCGTGGAGCAGGAGGTGCTCGATCGGCTCTGCCCGGCGTCTGCTGGCTTCGATCGCGATGGTGAGCCGCTCGATCAGTTGATGCTGGCCGATGTACTCGTCGAGCCGGGTGGGGCGCAGCGGGTTGCCGACGCGATCGGGCTCGTCCGCGGGCGAGGTGTTCGGGCTCAGCAGGCGTTCCGTCGCCATGTGATCTCCAGTCGGTCGTTCGTCGGTCGCCGTCGGCCCGGTCGGCTTGATCGGGCGGGCTCGGTCTTGCGCTCGGTCTTACTGGGAGCTGGCCTGCTGCTCCTGGGCCTCGCGCGGCAGGAGCGTCGGTGCGGAGGCGAGGTTGTACGCGGTGATAGCGGCATTGGTGCTCGACTGAACCAGATACTCCTCGATCGCGAGATCGACGCGGTCGTTCTGCGTGTGCCAGCCGAAGCGATAGTTGCTCCTGCCGACCTCATCCCAGAAGAAGCCCGGGATGCCGACTTCGTTGAACGCGGCGTGATCCGAGCCGCTGTGGGTGCGGATCGTGCTGCCGGTATCGCGGATGTTGACATCGAGCCAGCCGGCCCGGTCGTCGTTCGACGGGTCGTCATCGCTCATCAGCGTTTCGTAGTCGGTGCGGCTGAAGAAGCGTCCGTTTGTAGGGGCGGTGGCGGCAGCGAGCAGCTCGACCATGTTCGATGCTGCGGGGATGCCACCCTCGTAGTTGGTGCCGCCGTCATCCACGAAGCAGGCAGAGATGAGTGCCCGCTCTTCCTCGGGCAGTGAGGCGACGTAGGCCCTCGCACCCAGCAGCCCTTGTTCTTCCCCCGTCCAGAGGATGAATCGAATGGTCCGCTTGGGCTTCGCGCCGACGACCGCGAGGATCCGTGCCGCTTCGAGCGTGACCGATGATCCGGTTCCGTTATCGAGTGTGCCCTGGCTCCCCGGTCCGTTCCAGGAATCGAGGTGCGCTGAGACGATCACGACTTCTTCGGGCCGCTCGGTGCCCG
>JBCBNT010000043.1:0-25401 GCA_039821685.1 Planctomycetota bacterium
CCCCTCCGGGGAGTGGGGGGCCGAGCTACGCGTGGTCGGGAGCGGGGAGGACAAGAGAGAACTGGACTTCTCAACCAACAAACCTCCCACCCCACATCAACCACGAAGCCCTCCTCGCAGAGTTCACCGAGTCCGACCTCACCCTCACCGACCTCGCCCGAGCCCACGGCCTCACCCTCGCCGAACTCGCCGCCTGGCTCGACCACCCCCAAACCCAGCACGACCTCGCCACCTACGCCCGCCTCGCCGAAGCCCGCGTGCGCGTAGCCCAGCCCGCCGCGAAGCACCGAGCCCTCGCCGCACTCACCGCCCTCGCCGAAACCAACCCCGCAACAGAGCCAACCGAACCCGCACTCAAACAACGCGCAAGAGAAACCGCCCGCAAAGCCGCGACCAAGCTCCTCAACGAGTTGTCTGTAAAGACCGCGTTGCCTTCAACGAGCCCGAAGCGCAAGCGAGGGACAAACACGCAATCCTCTCCCGTCGCCGACGGGGGAGGTGGCCCCGCGAACGCGGGGTCGGAGGGGGTGCCTTCAACCTCTCACGCGTTCCGCATGAACTCAGCCACATGCGCAAACACCGCCCGAAGCGACGACAGCGCCGGCTCCTCGATCCCCGCCTCCGCAAGCGACTCATCCATCAAGAGCAGCCACCGATCCCGCGCCGCCTCATCGATCACAAACGGCATGTGCCGCATCCGCAGCCGCGGGTGCCCCCGCGCCTCCGAGTACCGCGTCGGCCCCCCAAACCGCTGCACCAGAAACTCCCGCAAGCGCATCCGCGCACCTTCAAGGTCCGCCTCGCCCTCCCGGGCCGTCGCCGCGTCGTACATGGGCCGCAAGATGTCGTCTTCAGCAACGCGGCGGTAAAACGCCGCGGTCAGACGGTCGAAACCGTCCTCGCCGATCTGCCCGTACACCGCCGCCTCGCGTTCGTTCAGCACAACAGACCGCCCGCTCAGCCCGTCCGCGACGCGCTGCGCCCAGTGGGCTTCGCCGAGGCCTTGCCGGCCCGCGCCGACTCACCATCCGGCACATCCACGAACCCCTGCAGCTTCCGGCTCCGCACCGGGTGCTGCAGCTTGCGGATCGCCTTCGCCTCCACCTGCCGCACCCGCTCCCGCGTCACCTTGAAGATCCGCCCGACCTCCTCGAGCGTGTACGTGTACCCGTCGCCGATGCCGTAGCGCAGCTTGATGATCTCCCGCTCGCGGTACGACAGCGTCCGCAGCACCTGCTCGATGCGCGTCTTGAGCATCTCCTGGCTCGCCGCGTCCGCCGGCGCCGCCTGGTGCTCGTCCTCCAGGAAGTCGCCGAAGTACGAGTCCTCGGTCTCGCCCACCGGCCGATCCAGGCTCACCGGCTGCTTGCCGATGCTCATCACCCGCTTCACGTCCTCGATCGGCATCTTCGCGATCTCGGCCAGCTCCTCGTACGTCGGCTCCGTCCCCGTCCGCTGCACGATCTCTTTCTGGATGTTCCGCAGGCGGGACATCGTCTCGATCATGTGCACCGGGATCCGGATCGTCCGCGCGTGGTCGGCGATCGCCCGCGTGATCGCCTGGCGGATCCACCACGTCGCATACGTGCTGAACTTGTAGCCCCGGCGGTACTCGTACTTGTCCACCGCGCGCATCAGGCCCGTGTTGCCCTCCTGGATCACGTCCAGGAACGACAGGCCGCGGTTGCGGTACTTCTTGGCGATCGAGACGACGAGCCGCAGGTTGCCGCCCGAGAGGTCGCGCTTGGCCTGCTCATATTCCCAGAAGACGCAGTCGACGGCCCTGACGCGGTCGGCGAGGTCGCCCGGGTTTTCGAGGGTCAGGTCGCGCAGGCCTTCGAGCTCTTCCCGCATGACGGCGATGTCGTCGTGGTCGGTGGCGGAGCTGGACCGGCTGGCGTCGGCTCGGGCGAGGTCGTTGACGAGCTTGTCGCACTTGTCGGCGATGGACTTGAGCTTGCGGACGAAGGGGACGATTCGGCTCGTGCGGAGGCAGAGCTCCTCGGCGAGTGCTGCCATGCGTCGGCGGCGGGATGCCATGCGTTCGGCGATCTCGGCGTCCTGCTTGTCGGTGGCTCGTTTGCGGAGTTCCCAGTCGGCGCGGTTGAGCTCGAGCAGCTTCTCGATGGTGCCGAGGTTTGTGGGGATGCGCCGTGTGATCCGTTCTTTGGCGTTGTCTTCGGCTGTGGAGACGCGCATGGTGCGGTCGAAGGGGAGCGAGCCGCCTTCGACGGCTCGGAGTGTTTCGACGGCCTGCTGGATGACGTAGTCGGATTCGAGCGCGCGTCGGCGGAAGATCATCCGGGTTGTTTCGATTTTCTTGGCGAGCCTGATCTCTTCCTCGCGGGAGAGCAGGGGGATCGCGCCCATCTGCGAGAGGTACATGCGGACGGGATCGTCGACGCGTCGCGCGGCTTCGGCGTCTTCGGCCTTGGCCGCGGCGGCTGCGACAGCGCTGGGGGGTTGCTCGTCGTCGTCGGTGTCGGGAGTGTCCTTTGCCGAGGGAGTTGAGTCGGAGTCGCTGTTGTCGGGGTCGCTGTTGTCTGCGTCGGGGTCGTCGTCGAGGTGGTTCTCGGCCTGATCGATGTCGTCTGGGAGGTGGATTTTGTCTTCGTTTGGTGCGATACCTGCGTTCATGGCGGCTTGGAGCCAGGCGTGTTCGCCGCGGTCGTTGCCTCCTGAGACGGACATGGCGCGGAAGACTTCGGAGGTGTCGCCGATGCCGGCGGCGATGGCGGCGTCTGCTTCGGCCTTGCCGGCGGCCTTGCCGAGTCTGTAGAGGCGGGCGCGGTACTCGAGTTCGTCGATGAGCTCGATGCGGCTGGCGTCGAGGATGACGAGGAGCTCGTCGAGGGCTTCGGTCTGGACCATCTCATCGGGGAGGACGTTGTTGAGCTCTTCGAAGCTGAGCCAGCCTCGGTGCTTGCCGACGTCGATGAGGTCCGCGAGTGCGGGGTGGAAGTGGTTGAGCACGTCTGCCTCTTTCCGTTTCTGTCGGGGCGTTGGTCGGCCCGTCGAGTTTATGCCTGTCGTGGTGTGCTTTGGAGGTGGCTTTGGGTCGGTTCTTGCGTTTGCTGCGTGGGTTCGGTCGGGGTGGTCTGTCGTTTGGGATTCTGCGTTGGCCTCTGCCGGCGCGTCTCTTTTTCGGTGTTAGGGCGCGGCTTTGGAGCTTCCGGTGGTTCTGGGATTTGTGTTTGGGAGTCTGGTTCGGTCGACGGCGTCATTGCCGGCGCGCTTGGCCTTAATTTCCGCGATTCGGTCGGCGATGGACGCGGGTTGCTTGGGTTGCTCGGCTTTGGGCTTTGTGGCGAGGCGGGCGAGGCAGGTGTCGAGTGTGGCTGCGACGAGTTCGGGGTCTTCGGCGAGCCGCCTCGCGATATCGCGCTCGAGATTGATTGCCGGCGCTGGATCGATCCTGCTCGACCGCAGGTTGTCGAGGATGTCGTTGAGGGAGGGCTGGGTGTTGGCGGCTGCGGCGGCGGTGATCGCGGCGACTATGGGCTGCCAGTCGGTGTCTGCTGTTGCATCGTTGAGCGCCGCGCGCATTTCGTCGGCGATGCTGAGGTAGAGCGCCGGGATGGCGAGGAGGCAGCCGACGGCTTCGGTGGCGGCTGCGGGGGCTCGCTTTGCTTTGGGTTCTGGGGCGGATGCTTCGTCGCCCTGGCCCTGATTGCCTTGGTACTGGTTGATCGGTTCGGCGGTTTGTGTGGGGGTGCGTCGCTGGGCGCCGTCGCGGACGAGCGCGGCGATGGTGGCGGGGTCGAGGCCGGTGATGGCGTTGAGTCGCTGGATGACGAACTGCCAGCGGACTTTGTCGGCGGTCGCGAGGCCGAGCCTGCCGAGGTCTCGCATTTCGGTGCGGACGCGTGCTTCGAGTTGTGCGGGGCCAGCGCCTTTGAGCTCTGCGCGGAGGCGGGCGTCGCGGAACTCGAGGAGGTCGGCGGCATCGCTGAAGACGCGCTCGAGCGTGGCGTTGCCCCCGTCTTGCTTGAGCAGCTCGTCTGGGTCTTTGGCGTCGGTTTTGCCGGCGAGTGTTGCGATTTTGACGTCGATGGGGAGTGGGAGGAAGACCTCGGCGGCGCGGTCTGCGGCGCGTTGGCCTGCGTCGTCGCCGTCGAAGAGGAGGATGACGGTGTGGCAGAGCTGGCGGAGGAGCGCGGCGTGCTTGGCGGTGAGCGCGGTGCCGAGGGTTGCGACGACGTTGGTGATGCCGGCCTGGTGGCAGGCGATGACGTCGGTGTATCCCTCAGCGATGACGGCGGTGCCTGAGCGCTGGATGGCGCGGCTCGCGAGGTCGAGGCCGAAGAGCGTGGCTGATTTATCGAAGAGCGGCGACTCGGGGCTGTTGAGGTACTTGGGGTTGTCTTCTGGGTCGATGATTCGTCCGCCGAAGGCGATGGTTCGGCCGATGCGGTCTCGGATGGGGAAGACGAGGCGGTTTCGGAGCTGGTCGAATGCTCCGTTGTTGTTGTCTCGTAGTTTGATGAGTCCGGCGGCGAGGAAGGGCTGGTGTTCGCGTTGTTTGCTGGTGAGGAACTGGACGAGGCCGTCCCAGCGGTCTGGTGCGGCGCCGATGCCGAAGGCTTCGATCATGTCTTGGTTGATGCCCCGGGCATCGGCGAGTTGTCTTGCGGCTTGTCCGTGCTGGGGGTGCTTGAGGATGGACTGGTAGAAGCGAGCTGCGAGGTCGTTTGCTTCGAGGAGGTTGGCTCGGGTGAGGGCGTCTGGGCCGTCGGCCTTGGTGCGCTTCCGGGTGCGCTCGGTGAGCTTGACGCCGGTCTGTTCGGCGAGGTAGCGGAGCGCTTCGCCGAAGGTCATTTTGTGGTAGTCCTGGACGAACTTGAAGACGTCGCCTGCGGCGCCGCAGCTGAAGCAGTTGTAGAACTGTTTGTGGGGGACGACGTTCATGGAGGGTTTGTGATCGTCGTGGAAGGGGCAGAGCCCGACGTACTCGCGGCCCTTGGGCTTGAGGTCGATGTGCTCGCCGATAATTCTGACGATGTCGGCGGCGTCTCTGACGCGGTCGATGTCGGATCTGTCGTTGGGGGGGGTGTTCACGCGGTGTCCTGCGCGGCTTCGGAGGTTCTGGGTCGCTCATGGAACGGGATGTAACGGTAGCACGGGGGTGCGGGGATGCCAGTGAAACGGGCATTGGATTCGTGTAACCTCATTGTATGCATAGGTTTAACGAATGTGTAACAGGGTTGTGCGTGAGCGGGTGTTGTTTTCGGGCCGGGTGCAGGGCGTGGGCTTCCGGTCGACGTGTGTGGCGGTCGCGGGCGAGGTGGGTGTTGTTGGCTGGGTTCGGAATTTGGATGATGGTCGGGTTGAGGCGGCGGTGCAGGGGTCTGCGGGTGCGGTGGATGCGTTTGTGGCGGGTGCGGCCGAGCGGACGTGGGGTCGCGTTGAGGCGGTGGACCGGGTTGAGATCGGGATCGAGCGGGGCGAGGCGGGTTTCGTGGTGGTTCGGTAGGGCGTAGGCTTTGCGGCTGGGCTTCGCGATTGGCCTTTGCGATTGGGGGCGTCGTGCTGGCGTTATCGGCCTTGAGGGATCGGGGCCTGTGCCGGTCTATGGAGGGTTGACGCTGATGCCAGGGGTGACTTCAACGGATTCGGTTGGGAGCGTCCGGGCTTTGGTGTCGGACGTGTATGTGAACCTGAAGCTGAGCCTGAAGCTGGACCTTCCGAAGGGTCGCGAGAGTGTGCCGGAGTTTTTCGATCGTGTTCGTCGGCGGTATCCGCGGATGGTCGAACTGAAGCGGTATCGGGACGAGCTGGCGCTTGAGACGAGCGGCGGGGGAGATGAGCCGTATCGCTGGCTGGCGGTGCGGTCTCGGAATATCCGTTCGGGTGTGGTGAATCCGGAGAGCTGGGGCGGCGCGCACGCGTTGCACGAGCATGTTTTGGAAGTGGCTCCGTACTTCCTTTCGATTTCGCCGTTGGATATCGAGTCGGTGGAGGTGCTGTTTGGGATGGACCTGCTTTGCAGCGGGAACCACGACGAGGTTGTGTTTGACGCGTTGGTCGCCGACTCTCCGCTGGCGAGGCTTGTGGATGGCGAGGGTCGGGTGAGCGATTGTCAGCCGGTGCTTTCTTGGACGTCGGGTGTCGGGAGTGGGTTTGAGGTGCAGTATGAGGTGAAGACGCGGCTTCACGACGGCGAGCGGGGTGTGCCGGGCGTTGGCGGGGTCGCGGAGCGTTCGGCGGAGCCTTTGAGTGTGTATCTGACGTGCCGCCGTGTTGGGCCGGTGGGTGAGGTCGGGGAGCTGATCGAGGCGTATCGGGGGCTTTCGGAGATCGGCGAGCGGTTGGTTGATGAGAAGGTTGTGCCTCACCTGGTGATGCCGTTGCGGGAATCGATTTCGTCGGGTTGATTTGGGGGCGTTGCGTTGGTGAGTGTGATCGGTCAGTCGGACGGCGGCGCGGTCGGGACGGTTGTTCTTTGGATCGTTGTGCTGGTCGTTGTGGCGGTCGTGTTTGGTGTTGTGCTGATGAAGATCCGGAAGGCGTTGCTTTCGGAGGATGACGGGGGATCGGGGCCGGCGTTGCCCTTGGCGGAGTTGCGGGGGTTGCGTGATCGCGGGGAGTTGTCTGAGGAGGAGTACCGGCGTGCGGTTGGGGTGATCTCTGATCGGGCGAAGGCTGGGGGTGGTGGCTCGGCTTCGGGGATCGGATCTGCACCTGATGCCGGCGGTGGGTCTGGATAACGGGTTGCTTGGTGTGGTGGTTGTGACGGCTGCGTTGTTTGGGTGGTGGTTCGGGTGGGTGGAGAGTTTTGACTGGACGGCGTGAGCCGCCGATAGACTGTGGTCGGTTGGACGGGCTGGCGTGTGGCGGCCGGGGTTTCCTTCATTTGCGAGCGTGATGTATGGCGAAGAACCGCGACGGCGAGGGTGGTCAGGATGGTGCCGGTGTGAGCGGCGGGGGCGGTGACGGCTTCCGGGGGCGTCGCGTGACGACGTGCTCGTTTTGTGGGAAGACGAGCCGCGAGGTGGGGCCGATGGTCGAGGGCCCGAACGACGTTTACATCTGCTCGAACTGTGTTGATCTGTGCCAGAACATTTTCAAGCAGGAGCGTCGGCGGGTGTCGCCGAACACGCCGCTGTTCAGCGAGGTGCCGACGCCCGCGGAGATCACGAAGTTCCTGGATCAGTATGTGATCGGTCAGGACGAGGCAAAGCGGCCCTTGAGCGTGGCGGTGCGGTCGCACTACAAGCGGCTCTTGGAGGTCCAGGGCGGGGACGACTCGGATGATTCGGGCGTGGAGATCGATAAGTCGAACATCTTGCTGATCGGCCCGACGGGTTGCGGCAAGACGCTGCTCGCGAAGAGCCTGGCGCGGGTTTTGAAGGTGCCGTTTGCGATCGGTGATGCGACGACGCTGACCGAGGCGGGGTACGTTGGCGAGGACGTCGAGAATCTGATTCTGAAGCTCTTGCAGGCGGCGGACTTTGATGTGGATCAGGCGCAGCGTGGCGTGATCTACATCGACGAGGTGGACAAGGTCGGCAAGACGTCGAACAACGTGTCGATCACGCGTGACGTGTCGGGCGAGGGTGTGCAGCAGAGCCTGCTGAAGCTGCTCGAGGGGACGGTGGCGAACGTTCCGCCGCAGGGCGGCCGGAAGCACCCGGAGCAGCAGTACATCCAGATCGATACGAGCCAGATCCTGTTTATCTGTGCGGGCACGTTTGTCGGCTTGGACGACATCATTCGCCGGCGGATCGGCAAGACGCGGATCGGGTTTGTGGATGAGGGCGAGGCAGCGGCGGATCGTGAGAAGGGCGACCTGCTGCAGCAGGTAACGCCGGACGATCTGGTGGAGTTCGGGATGATCCCGGAGTTCATCGGCCGGCTTCCGGTGATCGCGGCGCTGCGTCCGCTGCCTGTTGAGGCGCTGGTGCGGGTGCTGACCGAGCCCAAGAACGCGTTGGTGAAGCAGTACCAGCGGATGTTTGAGCTTGAGGGGTGCGAGCTGTCGTACACGGACGGTGCGTTGACTGCGATCGCGGAGCGTGCTGCGAAGCGCGAGACTGGTGCGCGGGCGCTTCGTGCGGTGATGGAAGAGGTGATGCTCGACCTGATGTATGACCTGCCCGAGGTGAAGGATGAGGACGCGGCGTTCGTCGTTGACGAGGTTTGCGTGCGTGAGGGCAAGACGCTGGCGGAGATCCGCGTGCAGCGTGCCGAGAGCGCCTGAGCCGGCATCGGTTGATGGATCGGGTTATCCGGCGGGTCTGACGCCGTAGGTGCGCATGGCGCTCTCGATCTGGTCTTGCTCGGTGGTGGCCGGGAAGAGCTTGTAGCGTGGTGCGATGATCGGCGAGACGCGTTCGGCGGCGATCCGGAAGATCGTGCGGAACGGGTAGTCGCCTTGGGTCATCTTGAGCAGCATGGTCTCGGCGATCTCGTAAACATGGTCGCGATCGGGGTCGTAACCGGGGTCGCAATCGGGGTCGGTCGGCTGCAGGATGTCGGCGCGGCCGGCGACCTGGAAGCCCTTCTGCGTGAAGATGTTGATGAAGCTGACGCAGGCTCTGGGGTTTTCTCGGAGGTTGCGCGCGGAGCGTGGTGACGCGATATTGGCGATGATGATCGCGTCGTCGCCGAGGGGTGCGAAGACTTCTTTGGGTGAGACGTTGGGCTGGCCGTCGGCCGAGCTTGTGGCGAGCCAGCAGAGCACGGACTCGCTGATGGAGGTCTGAACGTCGTCGTTGAGCATCGGGCTGCGGCGGGGCTTTAGTTGAGGGGGACGCAGATGGTTTCGGCGCGGCCCTTGGCGAGGACGTAGAGGCGGGTCTGGCTATCGAGGAGTCTGCGTGCGCCGGCGGCGTGGTCGACGACGAGGTGGGATGCGGGGTCGAGCGGCGGGCTGGTGCGGATCGCGTTCTGCGTGGCGGCGGCGAGGATGGTGACGTGCGCGGCGAGCCAGGCGCGTGCGATCTCGAGCGATTCGAGCGCGTTTGCAAGTGAGTGGGTCGCGCCTTCGGCGTGGATGATGAGGTGGGCGCGGCCTTCGGCGTCTGCGGCGAGCTCGACCTCGTCGGCGTAGGGGCACCTTGGGTCGAGTGTTGAGAGGCCGAGGAGCGGGGCGAGGGCTTCCGGGCGGTGGGTGTGCATGCTTGGGGTGTGCGGCTGGGTGTGGGTCTGGTTGTGAATTTGGGTTTCAGATCCGACCGGGGCTGTCTGTTCGGCGTCGTTGGGGTGCTGGTGTGTTTCGACGGGGCCGATGCGTGATGCGTGGTCGCTGTCGCCTCGTGTGAGCCGGAGCTTGCCTTGGCGTTCGGCGTGTGGGTCGGTCGCTGCTGCGGGGTGGGTTGAAGGTTGGGTTGGTGCGCGAGTTGATGCGTGTGTTGGTCTGTGTGTTGGCGTGGTGGCTTGTTTGGGCAGCTGCTGGATGAGCTGATCGATGTCGGTGTCGCACTCGCCCTCGAAGAGCCGGGCGGCGGAGCCGGTGCCGACTTTGTGGGTGATGTTGACCGAGGCGAGGCCTGTTTCGAGGAACGACGCGGCGGCTCTGCGGAGCCTTTCGGCGGCTGGTCGTCCTTGGTCGTGGTTGGCGCCCATGACGGCGAGGTGGAGCGCGGGGACGACGGGCTCGAGGTTGCTTGTGGTGCTGGTGAGGCCTTTGAGGGCGCGGTAGGCGGCGACGACGGCGGCTTCGTCGTGGCCGGTAAGGATGGTGAGGGCGTCGAGGGCTGTGAGCTCGGCGAGGGCGAGCTCGGTGATGGCATCGGTGCGGATGAGCCATGCTCCGATGCCGGCGTTGGTCGCGGCTTTGATGGCATCGTCGAGCGAATCGGCTTTGGTTGGGCGTTGGTGAGGCTCGAGGCCCTGCAGGTCGAGGGCGACGCGGCCGGGCGAGCGGGAGAGGATGGCAACGGGTGCTTCGAGCTGCTTCGCGAGGTCTCTGGCGTGCTGGGCGACCCAGGCTGAGGCGATGACGGGGAGGTGGCCCACGATGAGGCCGCGGGTTTCGATCGGGCGTGTTGTGGCTTGGTCGCGGCGGGGCGTTTGGGCGCTCGAGGCGAAGGACGTTGGGTCGCCTTGGTCGGAGTCTCCGAGGAAGAGGTCGGCGAGCGAGTCGAAGGGGTCGGGCGTTGTCGTGAAGGGCGACGTGTTGGTGGGCATGTGCGGCTCCAACTTCGTGTATGTGTCGGCTTGTTTGGCTTGGTGTGTGTTCAGCCGGCGGCGGCCGGTGCTCGGACGACGATGACTGAGTTGGTCTCGCCGAACTCGTTTGGCTCGATGGTGGGGTTGTTTGGGTCGGCGGTCCATCGGCCGTCGATGACGAGTCGGTAGCGGTGGCGTCCGGGCGGGAGGTGGATGCAGGCTTGGTGGACGCCGAGGGTTGGGTCGGCGTTGAGGCGGTTTGCTCGCGTGGACCAGCCGTTGAAGTCGCCGGCGACGCTGATCTGCCTTCCGGCGGAGAGTGGTTGAACGAAGAGGATGCCTTGGCTTGTTTGGCGTGCGCCGAGGAGTGTTCGGCCGAGCTGTTCACCGAGTCTTGGGTTTGGGGCGACTCTGGCGGGCGGTGGTGCTGTGGCGGTGGTCGTGTTGTCGAGGACGACGGTGGTGCTTCGGGCGGTGGCGGTTGGGCTGCCGATGGGTGAAGATGCTGCGGGGGTCGCTGTGGTTGGTGTTGGGTGTGTCGTTCTGCTGGCGAGTGTGGCTTCGCGGAGCCGCTTGGCGAGGGCTGCGATCTCGCTCATGCGGTCGTCGGCTGGTGAGGGCTTGGGCTCGGCGATGGAGTCTGCGGGTTGTGACGCCGGTGGTGATGCGGGCTGGCGGAGCGGGTGGTCGTGGGCGGCGATGCGGTGTGCGATCTCGGCGCTGGCTCGCTGGCTGGGGATGACGCGGATCCTGGCGGCGTCGGTGTCGCTTTCGCCGGCGGCGTTGGCGTGGAAGGAATCGGAGGCTGTGGGCTCGAGGGCGGCCGGGGCGGCGGGTCTTGCGGCGGGCTGCCAGCGGCGGGTGAGCCAGGTTGCGAGGTCGGTGTAGTCGCGTGCGCCGGTGGACTCGGGCTCGTATTCGACGACGGGCTGGCCGAAGCTGACGGCTTCTTTGAGCTTGATGTCCCGTCGGATCGGGGTGGGGATGACCTGGTCGCCAAAGCGTCGGCGGAGCTCCTGGAGGAGGTCCTCGGCGAGGACGGACTCGGTCTCGTGGAGCGTGGGCAGGAGCCAGAAGGGTGCGGAGGCGCCGAGGCGGCGTTCGAGGGACTCGATGGTCTTGGCCTGCTTCATGGCGCCCTGGAGGGAGAAGAAGCCGGTCTCGACGGGGACGAGGATGTCGGTGGCGGCGGTGATGGCGTTGTAGGTGAGCAGGCCGATGCTGGGTGAGCAGTCGATGAGGGCGACGTCGTAGTCGGCTGCGAAGGGCTGAAGGACGCGGGCGAGGCGGCGTTCTTTGTCGGGCTTGGTGGCGAGGCCTCCTCGGGCGGCTTCGAGGCCGGCGAGGCGGGTGCGGCTTGGGATCAGGTCGAGGTTTCGTCCTGCGGACCAGACGAGGCGGGACGTGTCGAGGGGGGTGTCGCTGACGAGGGCGTCGGCGATGTCCTGGTCGATGCGCTGCTCTGGGATGGCGAGGCCGGCGGCGCAGTGGGATTGGGGGTCGAGGTCGACGAGCAGGGCTCGCTTGCCCTGAGAGGCGAAGACGCCGGCGAGGTTGATGGCTGTGGTTGTCTTTCCGCAGCCGCCTTTTTGGTTGACGATGACGACGGTGCGCACGGCGTGCTCCCCGGGGTGGCGTTTGGTCGGCGGGTCCGCTCCGCGCAGGATCGGCCGATATGGGGAGTTATCGGGGCGTGGGTTTGTGGGGCTTCAAGATTGCCTGGATTGCCAGCGCAGGGGCAATGGGGAGTGGGCACCGGTAGCAGGCAAGGGGCGCTAGGCCGAGATTGTGGAGAGTGCTGCGAGGAGGGCTGCGTTGTTGATGTCGCTGGTGACGGTGGCGGCGGCGTTGGGTTGGGGGACGACGAGGCGGAGGTTGCCGGCGGCGGCTTTTTTGTCGTCGTGCATTCTGCCCAAGATGGTGGTTGGGTCGGGGAGGCCGGCGGCTTTGGTTGGGAGCTCGGCTCGGGTGAGGCGGGTGAGGAGGGTGTCGAGGTCTGATTGGGGGAGCTGGTTGGTGGTGACGGCGTAGGTGGCTGCGGCGACGAGGCCCAGGGCGACGGCTTCGCCGTGGAGGAGGCCCTTGTTTGGCGTGTCGCCCGTGGTGAGGTGGGTGATGCCGGGGAGGGTTTCGATGGCGTGCGCGAAGGTGTGGCCCAGGTTGAGGAGTGCTCGGCCGGCGGTTCCGGTGGAGGTTTCGTGCTCGTCGGTGGCGACGACGGCGGCTTTGAGGGTGATGTTGCGGGCGACGAGCTCGGCGAGGGCGGCGTGGTCGTATTGCTTGAAGCGGTCGAGGTTGTCGTCGATGAAGGCGCCGAGGTCTGGTTGGCCAAACGGAGCAGAAATCATGGCGTGCTTGATGCACTCGGCGAGGCCGGCGGCGAGGTGGTATGGCGGGAGGGAGTCGAGGGTTTGCACGTCGGCAAGGACGCGCTTGGGGTGGTGGAACGCGCCGACGAAGTTTTTGAGGAGGTTTGAAGGGGCATCACCCTCGGGCGAGGAGGGGCCCGACACGTCCAGGTTCACGCCGGTTTTGCCGCCGACGGAGGCGTCGACCATGGCGAGGAGAGTGGTGGGGCACTGGATGACGTTGACGCCTCTTCGGTAGGAGGCGGCTGCGAAGCCGGCGGTGTCGCCGACGATGCCGCCGCCGAGTGCGATGACGGCGTCGGACCGTTCGAGGCGGTGGGCGGCGCAGGCTTCGATGATGCGTTGCCAGGTGGCGATGGATTTGTCGTGCTCGGTGGGGGTGATGTCGAGCTTGGCGAGCCGGTAGCCGGCGAGCGATTCGGCGGCTCGGTGCTTGGTGGAGTCTGCGAGGTTGGCGTCGGTGACCATGAGCACGGCATTGGCGCTTGGGACGGTCTGGCTGAGGTGGTCGCCCAGCGTGTCGATGAGGCCGGTGCCGACGATGGCGTCGTAGTTGGCGGTGGGCGTGGTGACGGGGATGGTGGCGTGGGTTGTCATGTGTTGATTGGGGCGGCTGCTGGTCGGCCTGTTTGCCAGTCGATGCGCTCGGAGTCTCCCCAGAGCAGCTCGAGGTCGTAGTGGGCTCGTGTGTTTGGCTCAAACACGTGTGCGACGATGGTGCCGAGGTCGGCGACGATCCAGGTGGCGCGGTCGTCTTCGGACTTTCGGAGGACGGGGAAGTCTTTGGAGGCGCCGAGTTCGGCGACGTCGTCGATGGCGGATCGCATCTGGCGGTCGGATGTGCCGGTGGCGATGATGATGACATCGGCGAGCGGTGATCGGCCGAGCAGGTCGAGGGCGACGACTTCGGTGCACTTGAGGTCGCTCATGAGCCTGGCGATGTCGATGGCCATGGCTTTGGTCTGTTCGTCGGTCGGCTTGGCGGGCTTCGCGGGGCTGGCCGGCATGGCCCGGCGGGACACCGCTTCGGCGGCTTCCGAAGGATCGACCTGCTGGCCGGTGCTCGGCGTGGGCTGCGTGTTGGACTTCGGGTTGGGCGTGGTGTGCTGGTCGGTCATGTGGTAGACGCTACGCCCGGCGGCCGTTTGTCGACGCGTGTGATCCGAGATTCGTTGATCTGGCGTGATCGGGCTTGTGGGTCTGGTCGTTGGTGCGTTTGGGCGTCTGATTGGGCGTCTGATTGGGCGTCTGGTTGGGCGTCTGGGAGAGCTGCGAGCGCTTCGGCGAGGGCGGTGTGCTTGCCCTGCAGGATGAGGGTGCCGACGGTTGGGAGGCAGGCCCAGAGGTCCTGGGGTTTCTGGTCTGGTGCACGGTGCGCGACGAGGACTGCTTCGGCGGCTCCGGCGGGCTCGGGTGGCAGCGGGTGCTTGGAGAGGCGTTCATGGGCGGCGTTTGGTGCCGGGTAGCGGGCTCTTGCGAATGCGACGGATTGGGCGTCGGCTTCGAACGCGGTGACGGCCCCGGCGGGGCCGACGTGTTCGGCGAGGGTGGCTGCGATGTAGCCGGTGCCTGCGCCGAGGATGAGGACGCGGGCTCCGGGTCGGATGGCTTGGGCGGCGGCTTGGGCGAGGAGCGAGTCTGGATCGCTGTTGTTGTTGGTGGTGGTGGTGGTGGTGGTGTTTTGGGCGAGGTCGTGGAAGTATCTTGATTGTGTGGCGCGGATGCGGATGTGTCGCCTCGGGTAGTCGGTGGTGAGCGGGAAGGTGACGGCGTAGTCGAGCGAGCCGGGGCCTTCTGGAGCGAGGGCGCGGTCGAGGGTCGTGCGGGCGAGGGGCTTGTAGGTGATGCCTTCTGGTATGGTGACGAGGCCGGGGTGGGACCGGAGCGCGGTGACGGGCGTGGTGAGTGGGGCGGTGAGGCGGGTGATGGCGCGGGCGGCGGCGGCGATCGCGGCGGAGAGGCGGCTCCGGCGGATGTCGTCGGGCCAGAGGCGGCGTTGCGCGGAGGCGGGTGGCGCGGCGCGGTCGCTTTGGTTTGGTGGCGGGGCGGTCATTCGGTGGCGCTAAAGAGCAGCGGCTGGGCGGGCGATCGTGCGGGGGCGACGGTGATCCAGTCGGTGGGCTCTACCTGGTCGGTGATGGTGATGGGCAGGCCGAGCGGTGCGTGGGCCTGGCGAGCGAGGTCGGGCGTGTTGCACTGGCGCGAGAGGTGGAGGAGGACGAGGCGGTTTGTTGGGTTGATGCGTCGCGCGGCGTCGGCGGCTTGCTGGTTGGAGATGTGGCCTCGGCCGTTCATGATGCGGTCTTTGAGGAAGGCGGGTCGGTCAGACTCGAGCTGGAGGTTCGGGCAGTAGTTGCTTTCGATGGCGAGGGTGCCGACGCCTTTGCAGGTGTTGATGAGCTGTGTGGTGGCGCGGCCCAGGTCGGTGGCGTAGGCGAGGGATGCTGTTGGCGTGTCGATGCGGAAGGCGGTGACGCCCTCGTCGTCGTGGGCGAGGCGGATGGGGGTGACGGTGATTTTGCCGTCGGGTGTGCGGTCGAGTTCGAACGGGTCGTCGTCGAATGGGCGTTGGTGGCTTGGCCTGCGGACGAGGCGGCTTGCGAGGGTGTGGTGGGCGATGTGGTAGCGGACGCGTGCGGGGCCGAGGTCGGCGTTGGCCCATCCTCGGTGGCAGTGGTCGGTGTCGAAGTGCGTAATGAGGATGTGGTCGAGCTGGTCGGGCCTGATGCCGGCTTCGGCGAGGAGCCGGCGTGTGCGGCGGGGGGAGAGGCCTGCGTCGATGAGTGCGGCTCGGGTGCGGTGGCCGGTGCCGATGGTGAGCAGGGCGCAGTTGCCGGCGGATCCTGAGGCGAGGACTTTGAGCTTGAGGTCGCTCGTGGTGGTCATCGGCCTCTGGGGCCTTTCTGGGCGCCGGCGCAGATGGGCTTTTTGGCGGTGCGGACGAACTGTGCGATGTGGCGGACGGGCTCTGAGTCTTGGCCGAGTTCGTCGAGGATGGCGAGGGTTTCGCCCTTGGGGAGTGTGCGTCTGAGGACGTGGCCGACGGCGTGCTTGATGGCGTTGACGTCTTGCTTTGAGAAGCCGGCGCGTCGTATGCCGACGACGTTGGCTCCGATGATCCGGTTGATGATGTGGCAGGTGCAGAATGGGGGGAGGTCCGCGGAGATGGCGACGCCTCCGCTGAGCATGGCGAGCTTGCCGACTCGGCAGTGCTGGTGGACGGCGGAGTTGCCGCCGAGTGTCGCTTTTTCTTCGACAATGACGTGTCCGCCGAGGAGTGTGCCGGAGACCATGACAACGTCGTCGTGGACCTGGCAGTCGTGTCCTGCGTGTGACGAGGTCATCATGAAGACGCGGTTGCCGATGCGTGTTGGGGTGTGGTCGTTTGAGGCGCAGTGGATGGAGACGTGTTCTCGGAGGAGGCAGTCTTCGCCGATGGTGACGCCGGCGGTGACGGCGTCGGGGCCGAACTTGTAGTCCTGGGGTTCGAAGCCGACGGCGACGAAGGGGTAGAGGCGGGTGCGTGCGCCGATGGTGACGGGTCCTTTGAGGTGGACCGAGGCGGTGAGGGTGACGTCTTCTGCGAGGGTGACGTCGCCTTCGATGATGCAGTTCGGGCCGACGGTTGCGGAGTCGGCGATGGTGGCTCTCGGGTCGATGATGGCGGAGGGGTGGATGCTCGGGGTGGTGGTTGGCATAGGCGGATGATAGTGGGCAGCGAGGGATCGGCTCTAGGGCTGGTCTGCTCTAGAATTCGGTGTGGACGAGCTTGTGGTGCGTGATCTTGGTCGGGTGGGGTACGAGTCGGCGTACGCGGAGCAGGTGCGGACGCTGGAGTCGGTGCTGGCGGCGCGAGAGCGTCGGGCGAGGATCGGCGAGCTGCTGCTGGTCGAGCACGATCCGGTGATCACGGTGACGCGGCGGGCGGAGGCGGCGGGGCATGTGCTGGCGTCGGCGGAGCGGCTTGCGGAGCTGGGCGTGGCGGTGCACGCGACGGACCGCGGGGGGGACGTGACGTATCACGGGCCGGGGCAGGTGGTGGGATACCCGATCGTGGATCTGAACCGGGTGAACTGCCGTCTGCACGCGTATTTGCGGCTTCTTGAGCAGTCGGTGATCGATGTGCTCGCCGGGTTTGGCGTGGTGGGTGAGCGGGATGCATCGGCGACGGGGGTGTGGGTGCGGCGCGGGGGTGAGCTCGCGAAGATCTGCGCGATCGGGGTGCGGGTGCGGCGGTGGGTGACGATGCACGGGCTGGCGTTGAACGTGGATCCGGAGATGGGTCACTTCGGTTTGATCGTGCCGTGCGGGTTGCACGGGCGGCCCGTAGCGAGCCTTCGCGAGGTTCTTGGGTATGGGTGCCCGGATATGGCGGAGGTGCGGGCGGTGCTTGCTGCTAGGCTCGGCGCGCGGCTTGCGGAGTTGGCTTTGGCGGCGGATGAGCTTCGCGGGTCAGGGTGAGGCGAGCGCGGCGGGCTGGAGCCAGAGGTAGTAGACGCCGGGGCCCGGGCTTCGGGTGATTCGGGGGAGTCGATCCAGGGCGCTCAGCGGGTTGGGTGTGTTGGCTTGGACGCTGGCGTAGGGGGTGGCGGGTGTCTGGCTTGATCGGTGGTATTTGACGAGCTGGGCGAGGTCGAGGCCTGCTCGGTCTTTAGCGGTTTGGAAGGCGTCGTTGATGTTTCCGAGCTGGTCGACGAGGCCCGCGTCGAGTGCTTGTCGGCCCGTGAGGATGCGGCCGTCGAGGGTGGCGTCGGGGTCTTCGAGGTTGGGTCGGTTGGCGACGACGAGGGTTCGGAATTGTTCGTAGAAGTCGTCGACGACGGCTTGGAGGATGGCTTCGTGCTCGGGGTTGACTGGGGCGGCGGGGCTTGCGAGGTCTTTGTTGTCGCCGCTGGTGATTGAGCGGCTGACGATGCCGATGGACTCGAGGCCTTGCGAGGCGTTGATGGCCGGGATGATGACGCCGACGGAGCCGGTGACGGTGGTGGGTTTGGCGATGATGGTGTCTGCGGCGAGGGCGATGTAGTAGCCGCCGCTGGCAGCGACGGAGTCCATGGCGGCGATGACTGGTTTGTTTGATCGGTCCTTGGCGTCTCGGATGAGCTGGTAGATGGTGTGGCTGTCGCCGACGCCTCCGCCCGGTGAGTCGATTCGGAGGACGATGGCTTTGACGGCGGGGTCTTGCTCGGCTTCTCTGAGCATGAGCGCGGTGTCGTCGATGTCGATCGCGGCGCCGCCGAGGAGTCCTCCGGATCCGATGACGCCGACGAGGTCGATGAGGGCGACCTTGTCGGGATCTCTTGGGTTGCCTTGGACGGTGGCTTCGCGGACGGGTCCTTTGGGGCTGTCGAGGTTGATGGTGAACGAGCGGGGGATGCAGCCCGTCGTGGCGGCGGCTGCGAGGGCGGCCAGGAGTGTGGCGAGGATGGTTGTGCGTGTTCGTGTGGTGGTCATGGGCTGAGGGTATTGTGCTTTCGCGTATGTCGGTGCGGGCGTTGGGGGCTGGTGATGGACGGTGAGCATGTACCGGTGATGCTGGAGGAGGTTGTGGGGCTGCTGTCTCCAGAGGCCGGCGATCGGTACGCGGATTTGACAGCGGGGCTCGGCGGTCACGCGGCGGCGGTGGGCGGCGTGCTCGGCGCAGGCGGGTGTGTGCTGCTGAACGATCTGGATGCTGGCAATCTCGGGCGTGCTGCTGCTCGGGTTGGCGAGGCGTGCCCGGGCTTGGAGGTGGTGGCTCGGCACGGGAGCTTCGCGGATGTGCCTGGGGCGGGTGTCGGGCCGTTTGACTGCGTGCTCGCCGATCTGGGGTTTGCTTCGAATCAGGTGGACGACCCAACTCGTGGGCTGAGCTTCCGGGACGACGGGCCGCTGGACATGCGGCTCGATCCGGGTGGCTTTGTGACGGCGGGGGAGGTGGTGAACGAGACGCCGGAGCGGGATCTTGCGGATCTGATCTATACGTACGGGGAGGAGCGGGCGAGCCGGCGTGTGGCTTCGGCGATCGTGCGGCGGCGTGCTGAGCGGCGGTTTGAGCGGACGGGCGATCTGGCGGAGGTTGTTCGGCGGGCGGTGCCCGGTGGTCGGGGCGTGGGTGGGCGTGGCCGGGCTCGGATCGATCCGGCGACGCGGACGTTTCAGGCGTTGCGGATCGCGGTGAACGGCGAATTGGAGATGCTTGAGTCGCTTCTGTCGTCGATCGAGTCGGGCGCTCGGGCGGTGGCAGAGGGTCGGGAGGGCTGGCTTTCGCCGGGGGCGCGGCTCGGGGTGATCTCGTTTCACTCGCTGGAGGATCGGCCCGTGAAGCGGGCGTTTTTGGCGATGGAGCAGGCGGGTCTTGGTGAGCGGCTGACGCGGAAGCCGGTGGTGGCCGGCGAGGCGGAGTGCGGATCGAACCGTCGGGCTCGATCGGCGAAGCTGCGGGGGTTTCGGGTCGGTGGGTCGGTGTTCGGTCTGTAGCGAAACTCTGCGGCGTTTGGGCATCTCGGGTCGATAGACATCGGATGCGGCGGGCGTTGTCGCCGTTGATTCCGGGGGAGATCCGGGACGGTCCGGCTTTGGTCTTGTTGAGGCGGGTTCTGGGCGTGTTTCCGGCATGGACGCCGGTTGTGGCACGCCTTGGCGGCGCTCGTGCAGGGATGCGACGTGACGAGAGAGCAGAAGCTAGGTCTGATCGCTGGGTTTACGGTGGTGCTCCTGTTTGGTGTGCTGCTTGCTGATCATCTTTCGCGGGCGCGTGCCGAGCCTTTGCTGGCGTCCGATCCGGTTGATGAGCCTTTGGTGATTCCGGCGCTGGAGACGCCTTCGCGTTTGGGTGCTTCGGCGTTGCCGAGCCGGCCGCGGATTTCGGTGGTGTCTCCCGAGCGGCTGGTCGAGCCTTCGGTCGATCCGTCTGGTGTTGGTGGTGCTGTTGCTGGGGGTCCGGCGGTGCTGGGCGGCGGCCGCGGGGTTGCGGCTGCTGAGATCGACACGGGCGGGCTGACGGGCGGGCTGAGCTCGGTGTTTGAGCCGGTGCTTCCTCGGAGCGGCCGGTCTGCTGGTGGTGTCTCGGGCGGGGAGCGGGTGGTGCTGCCGGGGTTTGTGCCGGTGTCGGAGCCGGGCTCTCGGTCTGATCGGACGACCGCGGCGCGTGGTCGGACGCACGAGGTGCGTTCGGGCGAATCGCTCTTCGCGATCTCGGCGCGGTACTACGGGAACGGCCATCTGTGGCGAGAGCTTGCGCGGCACAACGCTGGTCGGGTCGGGGCTGACGGCGGGGTTGACGTGGGTGTTGTGCTGACGATCCCGGTGCGGGCCAGGCTCGACGGGGCTGTTGCGGGCGCGGGTGTTGGCACGGCAGCTGGCGCGGTTGGATCGGGTGGGGTTGGATCGGGTGGGGTTGGGTCGGGCGGCGTGAAGTCGTACACGGTGCGTGCGGGCGACACGCTGAGCGAGATCAGCCAGCGGCTGCTCGGCACGACGCGCCGGATGGACGAGCTGATCGATCTGAACCGTGATCTGATCCGGGACGCGGACGACATCCGCGTTGGGATGTCGCTCCGGTATCGGGCGGGGCCATCGGCGTGAGCACGGTCGGCGTGCGAGAGCGTGGTGCGGGTCTCGATGGTGTCGGCGGTTTTGACTGGGGCGGCCGGGTCGATCGGGTGTCGCGTCGTTGGAGCTGGACGCTCCGCGGGATGGTGCTGATCGGTGGCCTTGGGATGATCGGGCTTGCGCTGCTTTCGCTGCGTCAGCAGCGTCTTCAGGCGATGCACGAGCTTGCGGCGTGCCGGCTGCGTGAGGCGGGCCACGACACGCGGCTCTGGTCGCTGCGGTCGGAGATTTCGCTGCAGGTGACTCCGGAGCGGGTGTCGTTGATGCCGCTCGGTGTCGGCGGGAGCGCGGAATGACTGGCCGGGCGGGTGCGCTCGGTGTAGGTCTGGCGTGCGTGTGCGGGGTGGTGTTTGCTGCGGTGTTGACGCGGGTTGGGCAGCTGCAGTCTGCGGATGACGTGCGGCTTTCGTCTGCGATCGGTTCTCGCGTTGGGCTTGTGGCGACTGAGCCGGTGCGAGGGACGCTTCACGATCGGCGGGGTCGGGTGATTGCGTCGACGCGGTTCGGGTGGCGAGTGTTCGTTGATCCGACGTCGTTTCCGGCTGAGCCGGGCGAGGCGATCGTGGGGCTGGCGGGGGCGCTGGGCGTGCCGGCTGGGGAGCTTGGTGCGTTGATCGTGCCGTGGATGTCTTGGAACGCTGCGGAGAGTGAGCGGGCGGCTTCGGCTGGCGAGACCGCGGCGGTCAGGCAGTATGTGGCTCTGACGGGTGCTGTGGATTCGGCGGTGGTCGATCGGGTGCGTGAGCTTGGGATTCCTGGGGTTCACTTCGAGCGCGTGCCGGTACGTGCGTATCCGGCTGGTGATGATGTGGCGGCGCTCGCGGGGAAGGTGGGCACGGAGCGGACGGGTTTGCTGGGGATGGAGTATGCGTTTGAGGGGCTGCTTCGCGGGGTCGATGGTCGCGGGCGCTATGCGCGGGACGCTCGGCGTCGGCCTTTGTGGATCGAGCCTGGGACCTGGCGTGCGGCGGAGCGCGGCGTTGATATTCGTTCTTCGATCGATCTGATGCTGCAGCGGATCGCGGTGGAGGAGCTGCACCGGGGCGTGATGGAGGCTGACGCTGCGGGCGGGCGGATCGTGGTGGCTGATCCGGCATCGGGCGAGATTTTGGCGATGGCGGACCTGGTGCGTGACGTGCCGGGGGCGGCGGAGTATCCGTGGTGGCCTGAGGGGCAGGAGGCGTCTGGGCCGGTGGAGGTGCCGCGAGCGCGGTATCGGGTGCTGAGGCCTGACGAGGGCCGGGGCGTGCACGCGGCGCTGGCTCGGAATCGGTGCGTGGAGGATGTGTACGAGCCTGGTTCGAGCTTCAAGCCGTTTGTGTGGGCTGCGGTGACGGAGGCGGGGCTGGCGTCGATGGATGAGGTCTTTGACACCGAGGGCGGCGGGTGGCTGACGCCTTATGGTCGGCCGATCTTTGACGTGACGCGTCGTGACGAGATGACGTGGCCTGAGGTGCTGGAGAACAGCTCGAACATCGGGATGGTGAAGGCTGCGGATCGGATGAGCGAGGCGGGGCTTCGTCGGGTGCTTCTCGAGCTTGGGTTCGGTTCGACGACTCGGCTCGGGCTTCCGGGCGAGGCTGAGGGGATCGTTCAGACGCCGAAGCTGTGGTCGCACTACACGCAGACGTCGGAGGCGTTTGGGCATGAGGTTGCGGTGACGCCGATGCAGATGCTGCGTGCGTTCGCTGCGTTTTGCAGGACGGGCGAGCTTGCGGGGACGATGCCGGACCTGACGCTTCGGGCGGCGGGTGCGGAGGGTGCGGGGGTGCTTCGGCGTGTGTTTCGCGCGGAGACGACGTTGGCTGTGCGTGAGATTTTGGGTCGGGTGGCGGCGAAGGTTGAGCGGAAGATGTCGCGTCGCGGTGGCGAGGGCGGGTGGCGGTACTCGTTCTTCGGGAAGTCGGGGACGGCTGATGTGCCGCTGGGGCCTCCGCCTGAGGGGTACCGGCGTCCGCTGGGCGCGGAAGGGTTCTTTCCTGAGCAGTACCTGTCGAGCTTCGTGGGCGGGGCTCCGATCGAGGTGCCGCGGCTGGTCGTGATCGTTGTGATCGATGATCCGGGTCCCGAGCTTGTGGACGAGAAGCGGCACTACGGGTCTGATGTTGCTGGGCCGGTGGTTCGGCGGGTGGTGGAGCGTGGCTTGGCGTATCTGCGGGTGGAGCCGGACGTGGTGCAGGTTGAGGACGGGGCTGGTGAGGCAGAGGCTTTGGCGGTCCGATAACTTTAATTGAGCTAAGCTGAGGTGAGTTGGGCTGGGCTGGGCTGGCCTGTGAGCCGGCGGCGGGTCCGAATGCCGACCTGGGCATGAAAATTGGCGTGTCACGCTCGGGATACGGTTGTACACAGGCCGCTAAGCGTGTAGTCTTTCTGTGCTTAGAGAGACATGCGGCGTGCGGGAGAGGTTCCGCGTGCTGCTCGCAGAGACACCTCAGGGTTGGAGAGACAAAATGAAGAGTGTTGTGGCATTGGCTGCGCTGGGCCTGGTTGGGTCGGCGTCAGGTCAGGCGATCGATGGCTCGATCATCGAGGCCGAGTACCAGTTGATCTGGTCGAACAGCGAGGGCACGGGCTTCGGGAACAACCGGAGCGAGATCAACGCGATCTGGTCGTACGTTGATTCGGGCACGCTGTACTTGGGCGTCACTGGCAACGTGCAGGACTTCAACAAGCTTGACCTGTTCTTTGATTCGGGCGCTGGCGGTCAGAACACGCTCCGCGGTGATAACGCGGACGTTGATTTCAACCAGCTGAACACGAACCTCGGCGGGCTGACGTTTGATGCCGGCTTCGAGGCTGACTACTTCCTGACGTACACGGTCAACGGCGACCGGAACGAGCACTTCTCGGGTGCTGCGCAGCTTGATACGAACGGCGGCGGCCCGGGCGGTGCTCAGGGCGGCGGCGCGTACGTCGACGGCGATCAGCTCGTCGCGAATGCCGGCGGCGCAAACGGGTTCGGCTACACGATCGGCACGAACCAGTCGAACACCGGCGGTGTGTCGGATTTCGGCAATGCTCCTGATTCGGATCCGACGCTCGTGACTACGGGTGTCGAGATCGCGATCCCGCTGGCCGAGCTCGGTTACACAGGCGGCGAGCTGCGTCTGGCTGGTTTCATCAACGGAGGCGCGCACGATTTCCTGTCGAACCAGGTGATCGGCGGCCTGCCGGCCGGCACGGGCAACCTCGGCGGTGATCTGAACGGGAACTTCATTGCCCCGGGCACGCTTGCTGGTATCGACTTCAACAACGTCGCGGGCGACCAGGCCGTGACGCTGATCGTTCCGGCTCCGGCGTCGGCTGCGCTGCTTGGCCTCGGTGGTCTCGCTGCGGCGCGTCGTCGTCGCTGAGCCTGATCGGCTGATGCAGACAATTTGATTCTTGACGGGGCTGCGTTTCGGCGTGGCCCCGTTCTTTTTTGCCCGCTGATGGTTGCGGCGCGTTGGGCGTGCGGTGTCAGATCGGGCTGACGCCGGCGACGATGGCGCTCTGGGTGCCAGGGGCGGTGATTCGGGCGATGAAGCGTTGGTAGCTTTGGTCGAGCTGGGCAGGGCTCGCGTTGAGGTAGCGGGCGAAGAGCGAGTTGGCGTTGGTCCGGCGGCCGGTGGATTGGCTGAGGTTCTGGAAGCGGGTGGTGCCGGCGTTGAGCGTGCCGGCGGCGGCGGCTTCGAGCAGGCGTTCGAAGCCCGGGCGGTGGGCGTCGTCGTCGGCTTGGTTCAGGAAGTGGATGAGTGCCCAGACCTGGGCGTACCAGACGAGCGCCATGTCCTGGTCGCGTTGGATGAGCTGCTGGGGCGTGGTGCGGATGAGCTCGGGGAGGGAGAGCAGGCGGCCTGCCTGCGCGGCGGCGCGGAGGGTGCGGAAGCGCTCCATGTTGGCCCATGGTCTGAAGACTGGCAGGTCGGGGCGCTGCTGGTTCCAGGTGAATCCCTCCATGTATGTGCCGAGGCCTTCTTCGAGGTAGGAGGGGAGGCGGTCTTTGAAGGTGAGCTGGGTGTATTGGTGCCAGCCCTCGTGGGCGGCGAGGTTGAAGGTGTCGTTGAGGTCGCCGAGGTCTCGGTAGACGCCCCGGCCGGCGGCTGCGAACCCCCCGCGTTGGATTCGGAGGTAGACGGGGGCTCGCTCTCGCATGAGGGCGCGGGTGAGGCTGGCCCACTCGGGTCGGGTGCGCATGACGTAGGTGTCGAGCTTGACTGGGGGCGGGGGGAGCGGCGTGGTGGTGAGGCTGGTGCGGTAGTGGGTGAGCGTGGCTTCGAGGAAGCCGGGCAGCCGGCGGAGGACGATGGGGCGGGTGACGGTGGTGAAGATCTTGTAGCTGTCGGTGCGGATGATCTGGCCCGTGCTGCCGGCGAACTCCCAGGGCTCGACGGATCGGACGGCCGAGGGGGGCGGGGCGGACGACGGGGCGGGCGATTCGCGGTCGACTCGGCTGAGCGGCTCGGGCGGGGGCGCGGCGCAGCCTGCGAGGGCAGCGCACAGCAGGAGCAGGGGGACGCGCATCAGGCGATCGCGTCCAGCTGGGCTTTGGCGGCGGCGAGGTCGGCTGCTTTCTGGTCGCGCTGAGCGCGGGTTTCGTCGACGAGGTGCTTGGGGGCCTTGTCGGTGTAGCCGGGGTTGGAGAGGCGCTTGTCAAGGGCGGCGAGGGACTTGGTGAGGTCGTCGACGAGCTTGGTGAGGCGTTCGCGTTCTGCCGAGGCGTCGAGCGCGTCGGCGAGGTTGGTGAGGTGGTGCTCGATCCCGTCGATGGTGAAGGCGACCGGTTTGTTGGTGGGATTGGCGTCGGCTTCGGGCTTGGTGGTATGGATGGCTTCGAGGCCGGCGAGTGCGAGGGTGACTTGGGTCAGGCCCGCGATCTTGGCGGCGGTCTCGGCGTCGGTGTGCAGGGTGATCTGTCGGCGGGGCGGGACCTGGTGCTGGGCGCGGACCTGGCGGATGGCCTCGATGAAGCGTTGGGTGCGTTCGAAGGCTTCGACGTAGAAGTCGTTGTCGAGTGAGGCGTCGGTGAGGGGCCAGCCGGTGGTGCAGCAGAGTTCGTCGTTGCTGCACGTGGGCAGGGTCAGGCCTTCGACCGTGCCAAGCCGGCGGGCGAGGAGCTGCTCGTAGAGGACTTCGGTGATGAACGGGGCCACCGGATGGAGCAGGCGGACGATGGCTTCGAGGGTCTGCTGGAGGACGACGCGCTGGGCGGGGTTGGTCTTGATGGTGGGCTTGACGCCCTCGAGGTACCAGTCGCAGAAGTCCTTCCAGAGGAGGTCGTAGAGGGTGTTGCCGATGGCGGAGAACTCGTAGTTGTTGAGGGCCTCGTTGATGCGGGTGGTGGCGC